>DGBF01000011.1:879-10708 GCA_002384725.1 Flavobacteriales bacterium UBA4011 | reverse complement strand
TATGTTAAACAAAGATAATTTTTCTATTCGAAAACTTCGACGATTTTTTAATTCGTTTCCTTCTTTTAAATCTAGCAATTAAAACTATTTTATTTTCTTAGGCCTTTTCGTCCAATTATAAGAGGAAAAAACAACCTAATAATCCTTACTTGGAAAATATTTCGCGAATCTTTTGCGAATCCCTTTAATTCCACCAAAATCCTTAATGTAGAAGAGAAAAAGCTGTATCGAGCCATGGGGCGTGCCTCTATCGCTGGAGTTTGTTCTGGATTGTCGGCCTGCTTTAACATAGACTTAATCATCGTTCGAATCATTTTTCTCATATTGCTTTTTGGCGGTGGATTCGGATTTCCTTTGTACATCATTCTTTGGATAGTAATACCAGCGGCCAATTCACGCATCGATCGTTTGCGTATGAAGGGAGCTTTCCAGTTTATATTCGTGAATCAAAAGATAGTTCGTTTCATATGTTTAATGTTCGGTCAGCGAATACAGCATCGCACAATAGAGCCGTTTCTCGCACAGAAAAGGTTGCCTTTAATGGATATTTGAAAACAACAAATTAGTGGTTCCCAACTATCACAGTTACCCGGAAAGTGACAAATTAAGAGGACAAGAGATTGATTTAATTCTGGAAATTCCAATTGGAGATTCCATATTGTTTGATGACGAATATTACTAATAAGATGCTGATCTGTACAGAATTTACATTCCTAATTCACGTCAAAAATGGCACGATAACGATTGGGGTATTTAGTTCTTGATGAAGCGAGCATTTTTAACGGCTCCATCAAACACTATCTTAACAAAATAAAGACCTGAATTCAAAGCGGAAATATCAACTTGGTGATTTTCGCTTTGGATTTTTTCATTTAATACTACTCGTCCTGTATGGTCTTGAACGATTAGGTTTCCCCCGGCTCCATTCTCTATTGACACGAAATCATTCGCTGGATTGGGATACAAAACCACATTATTCAAATAATTCTCTGTCAAGGAATTGACTGTTAAAACTAATGTTTGAGTCGATGTACTAGAACACATATTCGTGTCAACGATAGTTAGCGTTATGGGATAGGTTCCAGAAGTTGTAAATGAATAAATCGTATTCGACGTATTTACAATGGACGCATCAATTTGCCATGTATATTGCGAACTCAAAACTAAAGTGTTCGGGTTGAAATTGACAATTAAACCATTGATACCAGCTGTGAATGTAGCATCTGGCAGCGGCACAACATTTACTTGGTATACAACTTTGTCAGAAGCCGCATGAATTGAATTAAATGCAAACGTCTTTATTTCACCGACTCCAATGGTATTCCACTGCACTTGAATGGAATCTCCCCAATCTGAAATTAGGGTTCCATTGGTCACTTCTGAACAATAGGTTTCGCCCATATTTCCAGTGATTACATAAGTTACCGTCTCACCCAAACAAATCAGCAAATCTCCAGCAATAGAAGGGTTTTCGGGTTTTAACAAAGGATAGACATGACTCTGAATTGCATTCAATATGGTGTCCCAATACGCATTCGGAGGAGAGTTGAAAGTTCCGTTATCTGCACCATGAAATTCGTGATCTTGACCCGCAAAAGGTAAAAAGGTATGTGGAATTCCCAATGAGGTCAACTGATTTGAAATAGGCCGTGAGCCATTAACGATAGGCGTTGTAAAAACACCAAATGGATTACCAGTGCCAATCGGTACGGTTCCGTCGGCTTCACCATGAATCAATAAAGCAGGAACCGTTTCATTTATTTCAACATAATTCGAATCGCCCAAAGCTCCCCAAAGGTTTATGATTCCTGTTAAATCCATGTTGTGGGAGTAAGTATTTCCTGAGCAATCCAAACAACCCAACGCTGGATAACCAAATCCACCTTGGATGTCACTTGGCGCTTCGGCATCGGTTAAATACGCGGTATGCAAAGCCATAAATCCACCTGCACTGCTTCCTCCAACAAAAGTGTAGTTCGTATCTATACCATATGTTGTTGCAAATTCTTTCAGATATCGAATCGCTGCTCTAGCATCCTGTGTTCCGCGATATACCGCGCGAACCGCCGAACTTTGCGATAATGGATTGAATCCTTTACGATAACCGATTGAAGCAGTCACAAATCCTTTTCGAGCAAAACTATCACACAACGCCACCATGTCGTCGGCACTTTTATCACCTACCAAAAACCCACCAGGATGGCACCAAATCATCAAGGGTCGTTTGGTCTGAACATCTCCTGTGGGAACATAAATATCCATGTACAAATCTGTGTCGTTATAAGGAATATTCCACACTTGAGCTTGACCGTATAAAACATCCGGAAATTGTGTTACTGAAGTAAAGACTCCCTCCGTGTAGCGGGTTGTATCACATTGTGAAAAAGTCGTATTCAATGAAAAAAGAAGGCTAAAAAGGAAGAAATAACGCATATTCGATGGAATTCTCTGCAAGTTAGCAAATTTCGATAGAAATAAAACTCCTGAAATAACTACTTTTGCTTTATTGGAATTACAAGACAATATAAACCAAATCCCAGAGAATAAGCATTTTGCAATCGTTGATATAGAAACGACAGGTGGTTCACCTCGCGCGTCTAAAATTACTGAGATTGCAATATACAAACACGATGGTAAAAAGGTAATTGATTCGTACGAGACTTTGCTCGACCCTGAAATGCCCATACCCCGTTTTATTGTAAATCTGACTGGAATTTCCGACAACATGGTCGAAGGTGCACCGAAGTTTTATGAAGTCGCGAAAAAAATCGTAGAGTTTACGGAAGATTGCATTTTTGTTGCCCACAACGTTGGGTTCGATTATGGGATTCTTCGTCAAGAATTTAAAAACTTAGGCTATGACTACCGCAGACCTCATCTGTGCACGGTAAGAACGAGTCGTTATGTGATTCCAGGACATGATTCCTATTCACTTGGGAAATTAACCCGAGCCTTAGACATAAAAATTGAAAACAGACACCGAGCAGGCGGAGACGCCTTGGCAACGGCGCATTTGTTTGCGATTCTTCATGAAAAAGGAGGTGATTCTCTTGCCAATTTCATTCAACAAGATATCAATCCGGCCATTTTACATCCTAATTTGGATTTGAATGCTGTGGATGATTTACCTTCCAAAACAGGTATCTATAAATTCTTCGATGATACGAATCAGTTGATTTATATCGGAAAGAGTATTAGTATAAAAAAACGCGTAGAGCAACATTTGCGTAACTCAAATACAAAGAAAGGTATTGATATGCGCATTGCCATTAGTCGAATTGAATTTGAGCTGACCGGCTCAGAGCTGATTGCGCTCCTTTTGGAATCCATGTTGATAAAAAATCACACGCCTCGGTTCAATCAGATGCTGAAGAAAAGTAAGTTTCCTTACGGTCTTTTTCAGTGCATAGATGAAGCTGGTTACATGCGCTTATACCTTAGATTGACTTCCAAATCAAATGAGCAACCCATAACTGTCTTTGCCTCTAAACGAGAAGGCGTAAATTCTTTAACGAATTGGACTGAAAGCTATGAATTGTGTCAAAAATTGACGGATCTCTATCCTACCAAGACCTCTTGTTTTCACTATGAAATAAAGAAATGCAACGGTGCTTGTATCGGTAAAGAAGACTCAAAAAGCTACAATGAACGGGTTGAGAAGCTGATTGGTAAGTTGAATTTTGATGGCGAATCCTTTTACGTAATGGAAAATGGTCGCTCGAAAAATGAAAAATCGCTGATCTTAGTTGAAAATGGATCTTTTGTAGGGTATGGTCATGCACCGTATTACATTCAAAAACAGGAGCCTTTTCGCTGGAAAAGATTTATAAATTCCTATCCAGAGGATAGAGATATTCGGACGATTATTAATGGTTATTTAAGGAAAGAATTGAAAGCGGCTAGAATCGATTTCTAGTTGAGCAGAATCATCGGTCAGTAAAAAACTGAAAGATTTACAAGATGATTACTATGCCAACAATGACGATCATTGTGGTTCTACTTTAAGACGAAAAAACGTGCCAAATAGTTGAACGAAATAAAAAAGAATTTATTTTTTTTCCTGAACACATTTTTACGCACAAAAAAAAAGTCCTAATCAACTGATCAGGACTTTTTTGATTTCTATCTGAAATATTATGCTTTAATCTTTTTCGAAAGATCAATCAACAAAGGTGTTGCAATACATAAACTTGAGTAAGTTCCAACGATTACACCTACCAATAAGGCAAAGATGAATCCTTTAATTGCAGCTCCACCGAAGATGAAGATGATTAACAAAACAACGAAAGTCGTCATGGATGTATTAACCGTTCTAGACAAAGTTGAGTTCAAAGCCGAGTTAATTAAGTCTCCATCGTCTTTACCTGCTTTCTTCACTCCCATTTTCTCTCTAATTCTATCGAAGACAATTACTGTATCGTTAATAGAATAACCAATAACAGTAAGAATTGCTGCGATGAATGCTTGATCGATATCCATATTGAATGGTAAGATGTTGTGGAAAATTGCGAAACAAGCCAATACCAATATAACATCATGCAACATGGCCAAAATCGCGCCGGTTGAATATTGCCATGACCCAAATCGCATTAGGATGTATGCAAAGATGATAATCATGGAAAGCAAAATCGCAATAAGCGACGATGTTTTCAACTCTGTAGAGATTGTCGGCGATACGTTTCTTGATTCCTGAATTTCAAATCCACCTACTTTAGATTTACTTGCATCTAAACCTTCCGTCAATTTTTCTTTTACAGCTGCGGTAGTCGCGGCATCCTCTTTTCCTAATTTGTAGTTGGTTGTAATTTCAACGAAGAAGTTACTTGCTTTCGTTTTCAACTCAACAGAAGAAGGTTTTCCATCTTCAACAAATACTTTTCTAAGATTTGATTTCACATAATCCAAGTTCCCTTTTGCCGATTGCTCAAACTTAACACCAAAGGTACGTCCACCAGAGAATTCAACACTTGGTGTCAATCCTTTTGTGACCAAACTAATAATTCCGATGACTACCAAAGTACCCGAAATCATATAGTATAATCTTCTTTTTCCAACGAAATTGATATTCAAGTTCTTGAAAGCACCTTTTGTCATTTTCGTATCAAACTCCATTGTTTTTCCTTTTTTCAATTGGCGAAGGATAATCAAACGTGTGATTACCAAGGCAGCAAAAACAGATGTAAAAATACCTATGATTAAGGTAGTAGCAAATGATTCGATTGGTCCTGAACCAAACACTTTCAATACAATTGCAGTTAATAAGGTTGTAACGTTGGCATCAATAATTGAAGACAAAGCTTTTTTGTATCCTGTGTCGATTGCGCTCGCCAAATCTTTACCATCCGCTTTTTCTTCACGAATACGCTCAAAGATCAGTACGTTGGCATCGACCGCCATACCTATAGTCAAAACGACACCTGCTAATCCAGCAAGTGTTAATACCGCTCCAAATGAAGCAAGTGATCCAAAAATGAACAAGATGTTCATCGCCAATGCGATATCCGCTACCAAACCTGCTTTTCCATAGTAGAAGAACATGTAAGCAAAAACAATCAATAGAGCAATACCAAACGATATCAAACCTGCTTTTGAATTATCAGCTCCGATAGTTGGTCCAACTTTCGTTTGTTCCTTAATTGCCAATTTAGCTGGAAGTGCTCCACCGTTCAACAAACCGCTCAATGCATTTGCTTCTTCGATTGTAAAACTACCAGAGATTTCAGTTGAACCACCGTTAATAGCAGAATTCACTCTAGGTGCACTATAAACAACACCGTCCATTGTAATTGCAACAAGACGACCTACATTTTCAGAAGTCATTTGAGACCATCTATCCGATCCGTCCGGAGTCATTGTCAAGTTTACCGTTACTGTCGCGTCTTCATTGTTAAAACCTGTTGAAGCTTTATCAATGTCAGTTCCACCTACTAACGCTTTCCCTGATTCAGGAATTTTAATCCCGTATAGTGTGTACGCCAATATCTTTCCGTCAGAATCCAATAACTCCGGTTCTGCAGACCACATGAATTTCAAATCTTCAGGGAAAACAGACATGATGTCTTGTCTATCCAAGATGGCATCAACCGACGCTCTATCTGAAACAGTTGCGTATCCAACTGTAAACTCATTGTATCCTTTTACTAAATCCTCTAAACTCTTTTTACCTTTTTTCGTTTCTTTTTCAGCACCACCCATCAAATCATCTAAAGTTGACTTTTTAGTCGAATCTGGTTTTGTAGCCGTTTTAGTAGTATCTACTTCTTTTGCCAATTCCTCAAGAGACATTTCAGAATTCTTAGACATTTCCACAGCTTGTTGCCATCCGCTTGCTAAATCTGCAGTTTGGTACGTTTCAAAGAACTCCAAATTTGCTGACTTACCGATTGTATTCAATACCGTTTCTTCATCTTGTACACCAGGTAATTCAACATACAATCTGTTGTTCGCTGGATCTTTTTGGATGTTAGGTTGCGCAACACCGAATTGATTGATACGACGCGTCAAAATCAATTCAACATTATCGATAGAGGTTGCAACCTGTTCTTTCAAGAACTTGATTACTTCTTCGTCCGTAGATTTCATTCCCAGCTCTTCAATATCCGCAATGGCAAATGCTTTCACCAATTTCGTTGAACCATTTTTCAATCTGTATTGTGCCACAAAAATATCGATAAAGTCACCCCCATCTCTTTCGTAGATTGCCGAAGCACTTTCGTATGGTTTTTTAAAGGTTAAATCTCTTTCACTTCGCGCAAAATTCTTAATCAAATCCGGAATTGAAACTTCCATCGTGATGGCCATACCACCTACTAAATCTAGTCCAAAAGCTAAACTTCTTTTCTTTACTTGAGAAAACGTTGAACCAAAAATTGGATAAACTGCAGTTTCTGCCTTTTCTTTCAATAACTGATTTACGTAAGCTGCCTGAGCAATCTCACCAGCATCAGCCTTGTCGAAGTAAACAGCAACTCCATTAGGTAAAATTGCTTTGTTACTATCGTCTTTAGCTGCTAATTTTCTTAGGTCCTCCACCATCGTTTTCGCGGTGCTATTCGCCTTGCTTTCAACTTTATTTGAAACCCAAGTAAATGATAATTGATAGACACAAATTATCGTTAGTAAGATGGTTAGAAACCAGAAAAATCCTTTATTACGCATGTTCGTATGATCCGTTTATTTATATTTCAAGGGGGCAAATATAGAGTTTACCGCCAACAATATCAATAAATAACAAAGGTTTTGCGTTTTTTATTTACAGAGAAAAATTTGTTGATTTCTTTTGCACCAAAAAACAGCTCTAAATAAGCGGAAATAAAGGCGTCTATTCGAATCCGAAACTGACCAAATTGTAAAAAATTTCCATGCCTGATTTTGGATTGAGTGTATCAAAATTCTCAATTACCAAATCTTTCGAATATTTCTGGATCATACCCACGTTTTTTGCATAGACCTCACGCTGCTTTTTAAAGTCAACTAAAGAAATTAAATCAGACTGAACTACTGTAACTGTGGAGTCAAAAGAATTTGCCCCTAAAGTGGTAAGCTCGTGAATGTGATCATAGATTGCGTATTGAGCCGGCAATGAATTATGCGCATTGATATCCCATTGCTTGCTCGAGGTAGGTGCGAAAACCAGTTTTACTTTTCGTTGGTTCTCTTCCACTAATTCAGCATTTGTTGTAGATAAAAAAGCTGCCCATGTATCGCTAAATACCCAAGTTGCACCTTGATCGTTGCTCTTGTATCGCTCAAATTCCCTTCCTTCTCGACCTGTATTATCAAAATAGGTTTGACCAATTACAGTTTTCAATTGATATGTAATCGTATCATGAATACCTAAATCGTCGTCGTGAAAAATTTCGGTAGCGTCGTATATCACAAATCTACCCTCTGCAACGGAAAAATAATTAGTATGCAACTCTGGAATAGTAGTCGGTTCATCATCTTTTTTACAAGCCGCAATCCCCAAGCCTATCAAGGCGAAAATGAAAATATAAAATTTGGTTGCAGCCATTAATCAAATATACGTTTTAAATGAACTATTCGTTGGGATTAATCCCTTTTTCTTTCATTTGCTTCATGAGTAATTTCAAGTCTCTCCCGGTCTTCATTGTACCGTTAAAGAAATAAACCTTATTGACTTCCTTTCCTGTTTCATCATGTGCTGTGCACCACCCATGCTTCACGCCGTTCTTGTAACGCGAAAAAGAAAGAAGCTTGCCATTTGGTTGGTATTCCGACCATTCACCATGTCTTTTGTTGTTGAGATAATTTCCTTTTACTTTAACAATTCCAATATCAAATAACTCAGTATACTCACCCTCCAATTTTCCATCTACATAGGTCATTTGTGCCATGATACGTATCGACTTATCGCTCAATTCTTCTGGAACGAAGTAGATTACTTTTATTCCGTTTAGAACACCTTGAGAATAGGTTTCTTTGTAACTAATTCTTCCTGAGGGACCAAAATTCAACCAAACAGAATCCTTTTTCATGTTTTTATAAATTCCGTACGATAGAACTTCGCCATTCTCATGATAAAAAAATGCTTCGGAACGATTATCCGATTCACCATGAATTATAACCGCCTTTAACTTTGTGCTTGGGTAATAGTAAAGGAACTTTCCGACGGGTTTATCATCCTTGAAAGTGCCACTATATTCTAGCGCTTTACTCTTCGGATATGTTTTTTGCCAAGGACCTTGCTTTCTGCCTTTTGCATCAGTAGTGTTTTGCGCGAACAAACCTACTGACAGGACTAATGCTAAGATAAAGGATAAGTATTTCATCTTTTAATTCTTCTATTTTGTTAATTCAATCGCCATTTCTTGAAGCGAAATGAAATTCATATCAGCTACAACGCCAATAGGTTCTTTCGTTACAATACGAGCAGTTTTCATGCCAAGATTTTCACCAAATAGTATGTCAGAATCGGTATCCCCCACCATAATGCTTTTAGAAAAATCAATTTCGGGAAAATCAATCTTTGCTTCCAGCGCCATGTCTGGTTTCGGTTTTCGCGTATTATTTGGATCGCCCGCAAATTCAGGCGCAAAATAAACAGCATCTACATGGGTTCCGATTTCCAATAATCTATCTTGCATGTGCTTGTGAACTAGCCGTAAACCGTGCCTACTCAGGATGCCTTTTGCTACACCTTGTTGATTCGTAACTACAATGATTCTTGCAAATATGGTTCTGAAAACTCGAATGGCTTCCGGGACTTTATCGAGGAAAATGAATTCTTCCGTCGAGTTTACATACCCACCAAAAATTCGTTCATTGATAACGCCATCTCGGTCTATAAAAAGGGTCCAAGATTTATCAATCTTAAAATCCATTACATTTCTTTTTCGATTAGATACACATTTCGGTTTGAAGAAGTTCGCCCAATTAATTCAGCGACAAATCCCGCTAAGAAAAACTGAACGCCCATGATCATAGCGGTCAAGCAAATATAAAACTCGGTTCTATCCGCAATCAGCTTACCACCCGAAGCGAAGAATAATTTTTGAATAACTAGAAAGAAGATGATTCCAAATCCAATGATAAACATTAACGAACCTAGGGCACCGAAAAAGTGCATAGGCTTTTTTGCGAATTTCCCCATAAATGCCACCGACAATAAGTCAAGTGGGCCATTTAGAAATCTATTCAAACCAAACTTAGTGGTTCCATATTTACGCGCTTGATGCTCCACAACTTTTTCACCGATTTTTGAAAACCCAGCGTATTTAGCCAGGGGTGGAATATATCGGTGCATATCACCGTAAATCTCTATACTTTTGACAACAGCCTTTTTGTATGCTTTCAATCCACAATTAAA
>DGBF01000011.1:355-653 GCA_002384725.1 Flavobacteriales bacterium UBA4011 | reverse complement strand
GCTTTCAATCCACAATTAAAATCATGTAAATAAATCCCAGTGATTTTTCGAGCTGCCCAATTGTACAGTTTCGTTGGAATTGTTTTGGAAATTGGATCATGTCGTTTTTTCTTCCAACCTGAAACCACATCAAAATCATCTTCCATGATCATGCGATACAACTCGGGTATTTCATCTGGAGAATCTTGAAGATCTGCATCCATCGTAATCACAACGTTTCCTTCAATCGCCTCGAATCCTTTTTGAAGAGCAGCTGATTTGCCGTAATTGCGCTGAAACTTAATTCCACGCACGGAAG
>DGBF01000011.1:0-126 GCA_002384725.1 Flavobacteriales bacterium UBA4011 | reverse complement strand
ATCTTTGGTTTTTAAATCTTCCACGATTTTCCAAGAGCCATCCTTGCTTCCATCATCTACGAACATAATTTCGTAGCTAAATGAATTTGCCTGCATGACCCGTTGAATCCACGCGTGTAATTCAGG
>DGBF01000166.1:535-3237 GCA_002384725.1 Flavobacteriales bacterium UBA4011 | reverse complement strand
CTAGGCGAAATCTAATGCGATATTATTTTCTTTCATGATCTTACGCATGTTGATGAGTGCATATCGCATACGACCAAGTGCCGTATTGATGGAAATTTCTTTCGCTTCGGCTATATCTTTGAAACTCATATCTTGAAACAAGCGCATCACCAAAATCTCTTTTTGAGCTGCCGGAAGGTGGTCGATTAATTCAACCGCTTGTTTCTCCATTTCCTCTTTTGTGATAACTTCCTCGATACTCGAATCTTCCAACTTTAAAGTATGAAAAATATTATAATCATCCGATTTGGAAGAGCTCTCTGAAATCAATTTGATTTTCTTGTTTCGACGGAAATGGTCGATCACCATGTTTTGCGCGATACGCAATGCCCAAGGTAAAAACTTACCTTCCTCCTTATAATTCCCTAATTTCATCGTGTTGATGATTTTGATAAACACCTCCTGGAAAATATCTTCAGCCAAAGCTGGATTTTTAATTTTCAAATAGATAGAACGGTAAACACGATCTTTATGCCTAAGCATAAGCGTTTCGAATGCTTTTTCACTACCGTTAATATATTGAGATACTAAAACGCTGTCATCTTGTTCTTTCAAAGACATAGTATACATTTTTAACTTGTTAATAACCAATAATTTAAATCAAGTGTAAAAATGTATCTATACGCGTTTTGTTTTTTGTTTGAATTGCTAATGTATGACAATGCTTCGGAACTGCCAAATAAAATTAAAATATATATTCTTTGTGATTTCCTGAAACTCCCAATTAAAAGGCAAATCCAATCTTTACACCCAATGTCAACCAAGGACGAAGTCTTTTTGAATCAACAATGGCAAATTCTGTTTGACCCGTATTTGGGTTGTAAACATCGGTATATCGACTGTATTTATTTGCTGCTACACCCACTCCACCAAAGTAATCGATGAAAATTTTATCGTCAAAAAAGTACACGTACCCGACAGATATTCTGAAATTTGCACGTGATTTTGATTCTTCGATTGGAGCACTAAATGGTGACCCTCCGAATTCTGAATGATAGTATCTATATTTAAATTCTGGAGCAAAATAAAACTCATCAGATGCAGCATAAGGGTAATATCTAAATCCTAAACCAAAACTGTACCCCAACAATGAAGTTTTAGTATCATCGACAAAGAAACCTTCATCTTCAAAAAGCACAGAGCCCATATAATCATCAATAGTCATTCCCAATCCAAACTCTGCAGAAATGTTCTTTCCAAGTACTCTTTCATAATACAAACTAATATCTCCAGTAAAAGGCTCCAATAAGCTTAATTTTACTAGGTTTTTAGCCGTATTATTTACTTCCATTTTTTCGGATTGATTAAATACAACAACTTTTGGTTCGTCCTGCGAATACGCGATTTGACAAACACTAACAAGCAGGGCGAAGAGAAGGACTATTTTTTTCATGGAGGTTAAATGGTAAGTAGATTATTAAATTACTATCTTCGCACAAATATAAATATTTTACTTAATTGAACTTACTAAATTATGCAATTGAAAAAAATCCTACCCATTTTTGCTGTCGCTGCTTGTTCTTTAGCGAACGCACAAGAGGTTGCCGTTGTTAACGGTACTCCTTTTGAGATGAACAAACGCGGCGAAAGTATCCAACGCGTTTTAAATACAGACAGAAATGATTTTAGCTTTCTTACTTTAAGTGGAAGAAAAACTTTCCGTGTTGTGTCTTTAGATGAAAAATTGAAAATGGATGTTTCGAAAGAGCTTGAACTTCCATCAATCGGTAAAAAAGAAGTAAAATACGTTGACGCTGGCCAAATCGGTGAAATAACTTATTTCTTCTCTCAATATTTCGATAGAAAAGCTGACCAAGTCACTTTGTATGCATCGGATCTAGATATCAAAAAAGGGAAATTTAATGAGCACTACGAAGCAATGGTTGTTAAGGACAAAGATTTCGGAATGTTCTCACGTCCTTTTCAAGTGGTTCGAAGTTTGGATTCAACTAAGATCATGTTTATCTGCACTTATCCTGCGAAAAACAAAGAGAATGCAAGAATTGCTGTCAAAGTAACAGACAATAGTTTGAATGAATTGTGGAAAAACGACATCATTTTTGATCAAGAAAACAGAGATTTCTCGGTCTTAGATTATTTAATTGATTCAAAAGGTAATCTGCACATGTCTGTTTCGAATCGTCTTGAAAACAAGGAAAAAAAGGCAAAAGGATCGAAAGGAAGATATTATGTTTCAATCTACTCGTACTATCCGGAAGAAGAGAAATTAAAGGAATATGAAGTTGGATTTAAAGATGAAATCATTCTTACAGCTCACCTTGAATTGAACGTTACTAATGAAATTATTTGTACAGGATTTTACGCTGAAGGGAAATTTTTTGATGCTGGAATGAAAGGATTCTATTTCTTAAGAATCGACCCTACAACGCATCAAGTAAAGAGTTCAAACATCTCTCCTTTTGATAAAAAGTTCTTGGGAAAATTGATGAACGAAAGACGTGCTGAAAAAGGTAAAGGTATAACTGGATACGTTGTACGAAATACATATGCACGTGCAGACGGTGGAATGACTGTTGTCGCTGAGTACTACCTTTACCAAGAAGTTAAAGACCAAGACGGAAACGTGGTAAAACAAATTTGGACCTACGGGAATGTATTGGTTTTCTTCCTTGATGCCGAAGGTAAAATGAAGACTTACTCAA
>DGBF01000166.1:0-421 GCA_002384725.1 Flavobacteriales bacterium UBA4011 | reverse complement strand
TATAATGAAAATCCTAAAAATGAATTGCGTTTGAAAGAAGACAAAAAACCAAAGTCTGTTCGTGAGAATTCTTCTGAAACAGTTTTGGTGATTTTCGAAGACGATGGTTCAATTGAATCAAACGTATTGTTTAAATCGAAGGATAAAAAGTCTGGTTACAAGATGCCAGTTATGCCAAGATATGCCTTCAAATATTCTGAAAACGGATTACTTGTTATAGGAAAGAAAGGTAAACAAGCAAGAATTGTAGACATTCAACTAGGAGACGATAAAAAGACTTCTAAAAAGAAAAAGAAAAAATAGTTTAGCGTTTTAAACTGAAAAAGGTGGCTTGATCTCAAGCCACCTTTTTTTATGATTTCTTTTGTAAGCTAAGACTTCATTTTTTCTTCAAGCCTAATTTTTATACTACCTTTAAATC
>DGBF01000020.1:10134-10548 GCA_002384725.1 Flavobacteriales bacterium UBA4011 | reverse complement strand
TTGAGTTTGCTTATTTCTACAATTCAATCGGAACAGAAGTAACTGTTGTTGAATACATGGATCGAATCGTTCCTGTTGAAGACACAGAGGTTTCAAAACAATTGGAAAAATCGTTCAAAAAATCAGGAATTTCTGTCATGACAAGTTCATCAGTTGAAAGTGTTGATACATCAGGAAAAGGATGTAAAGTGAAAGTGAAAACGGCAAAAGGTGAAGAAACTATCGAATGTGACATCGTACTTTCTGCTGTTGGAATTGAAGCAAATATTTCAAACATCGGATTGGAAGATGTTGGCATCGTTACAGATAAAGGAAGAATCTTAGTGAATGATTTTTACCAAACGAATATCCCAGGATATTATGCTATTGGTGATGTTATTCCTGGACCAGCTTTGGCACACGTTGCTTCTGCAG
>DGBF01000020.1:9906-10091 GCA_002384725.1 Flavobacteriales bacterium UBA4011 | reverse complement strand
GTTGCTTCTGCAGAAGGAATTATTTGTGTAGAAAAAATCGCTGGAACAAACCCAGATACTTTGGATTACGGTAACATCCCAGGATGTACGTACTGTTCTCCTGAAATTTCTTCCGTTGGAATGACAGAAGATCAAGCAAAAGAAAAAGGATTGAAAATTAAAATTGGTAAATTTCCTTTCTCTGC
>DGBF01000020.1:9384-9796 GCA_002384725.1 Flavobacteriales bacterium UBA4011 | reverse complement strand
CCTCACCCTACAATGTCTGAAGCTATTATGGAAGCGGCAGCAGCGGCGTATGGCGAAGTGATTCACCTATAGAAAAATTAAAGCTAATTTAAAACCGAGTTTCTTTATGTTACTCGGTTTTTTTATGAAAAAATCAATCATCAAGACGATGGAAGGAAAGGAAAAACAAAATTTTCTCGGTTACCTAAAATCGAATCCGCCGTTCGGGTATTTCTTGCTTCTTGTTCTTCTCTTTTTTGCAGCTCAAATGATTACCGAGTTGAGTATAGGTAAATTTGAGCTCAACGATTTTAGAGTATACTATTCGGCAGCAGATAATTTTTGGAAAAGTGAGCCTGTTTATGGTGTTCCCTTCGGTTTAGAAACGGGTTATTTTAAATATTCTCCTGTCGTGTTGCTCCTTTTTAGTCCT
>DGBF01000020.1:8595-9220 GCA_002384725.1 Flavobacteriales bacterium UBA4011 | reverse complement strand
TTGCTCCTTTTTAGTCCTTTCACCCTATTCCCTTTTGAATTGGCTGGAGCGATCTACTATAGTCTTAACCTAGTTTTAATTGCTTTTCTCTTTTATCATTATTTTAAATTAATCCAAGAGAATTTTTCGTTGGCTCGAAAACACAATTTAGTTTTCCTCCTCCTACTTCAATACAGTTTTGTAGGCCATTTCTTACGCGAACTTCACCTGGGCAACACCAATTTACTGCTCTTGTTTTTTGTCGTCATACTGTTGCGTTTTACCCTTAAAAACAAGTTTGTAATTAGTGGGTTACTGTTGGCCATATTGATGCTTTTCAAACCGTATTTGGCCGTTCTGATTCTACCTCTTTTCCTAGCCAAACAATTTAAAGTCTTGCGTTACGGATTTATTTTCACTGTTGGATTAGTTTTATTTTCTCTCGTGTTTTTCGGGTTTTCGACAGGTTTCTATTTACATGTGGATTGGGTGAAATCGATGAAGGATCATTCGGATTTCTTGTCCAGTAACAATACTATTTTTCATATTTTTGATAGAATATTTCATACTGATTCGCCCAACCAAATTGGGCTTCCGATGTACGCTGTGTTTTCAGTTATTCTATTTTCCGTATTTCGTTTTACCC
>DGBF01000020.1:5630-8433 GCA_002384725.1 Flavobacteriales bacterium UBA4011 | reverse complement strand
CATTTGGTCTGATTTCTTATTTATGCCTTTACTTGTTCGAAAAAAGAAAAATATGGCCCTGGTTCATTTACATCTTGCTCATCATTTTCTATTTGGGAGAAGCGAACCTTTTTCTGCCGAAAAACATCGCTGTAGAAATTAAACTCTTTGGCACTTTGGGTATTGCGAACCTTCTATTGGTAGGATGGGCCGTTTGGGCAATCCTTTCAACGCAGGATAAAAAAAGTAAACTTTTTTAAACATTTCAACTTACTAAATCTCACATAATTTGTTACTTTTTTGGTCTTAGTCGTTATACTTCGAAAACGACCCATTATGAAGGTAAATCTACTTCTAGCAAAACGAATATTTCGCTACTTTTTATTCGCTTCGCTATTCTTTTCTAGCTCATTTTTGTGGAGTCAAGATTGCAAAACAAACATTAATATTCAATTGGAAAACATCGCTGGAGGAGTTTACAGCAACGAAGAAGTTGTGTTTACAAAAATAGGTGCTACGGATAATGTAACAAGTAAAAGTGACTATAAAGGAATCGCTACGGCTAGTTTAGATTGCGGCAGTCGATACAAAGTGAACATCGAAAATCACACACGAAAACAGGAAATTAGAACGCCGGAACGAGCAGGAATGACGGCAATGTTTACCTATACCTATAATCATGACATGGTTGCTTCGGATAAGAGATTTGCTATGTCAGAGATTCAAAAAGTAGAGTTAGAAGTAGAAATAAAACTTTTACCTGATACTACCTTTGTGAAAAACTCGATAATGACTCGACCACGAAACATAACTAATTACACCGCTTTTAAATTTGAAGTGAAAAGTTTAGATTACACATCTTTAGTGGACGAAACAGTTATTTTCACAGGCAAAAACAGAAATAAATCATTTAAGGGAACAACGAACGATCGGGGAATTTTGATAGTTTATCTTCCTAAAGGAGACGAATATAGTATCAATTTCTTGTACAATAAAAACTTTGCCATGAAGGACATTCCGTTTAGCAAAGGAACATCACAGGCTTCATCAAATATTCAGTATATCGGAACCAAAGAAATTCTTCGCCGAAAAAAAATAGAAGAAGATAGAATTAAAGCCATCGAAGAGCAACTGGCAAGAGAGAAAAAGGAATTCGAAGATTGGTGTAAAAAAGAAAAAATTTCGTTTGAGGAAGGTCACAAAAGAAGACTCGAAGCTTCGATGCGAAATGTGGGGACAACCGATTTAGTTGTGGATAAAGTTCTTAGTCGAAACAATTGGTCTCAAAAATTAATCGTTTGCGATGTTACCGGAAGCATGAATCCATATGTTCAGCAGCTTTTGACATGGTATCAACTCAATATCGTAAAAGAAAAGAATCTTCAATTTGTGTTTTTTAATGATGGTGACAACAAAAGTACCAGTATGAAAAAAATTGGGGAGACAGGAGGAATTTATTACCAAAACAAGCCAAGCATCGAGGAATTGGTGAACAAGGTGAGTTTCGTTCAAGGAAAAGGCGGCGGTGGCGATGGTCCGGAAAATAATATGGAAGCACTGATCAAAGGTGTGGGCATGGCCGATCCATATAAAGAATTAGTAATGGTAGCGGATAATCATGCCCCGGTAAAAGATTTAGAATTATTAACCAGTTTTTCCAGTCCAGTTCATATTATTTTGTGTGGAGCATCAGGTGGATTCATTCACCCAGATTATTTACAGATTGCATGGAAAACCAAGGGGAGTATTCATACCATCGAGGAAGATATTGTAAAAATTGCTTCCATGTTGGAAGGGGAAACCATTCAAATCATGGGTAGAAAATTCAAGATAATGGGTGGAGAATTTATTCAGGTTAGTGGATCATAAAAACGAATAATTGTTCGATATAAAAAATGACGGGGCGTCCCGATAGCTATCGGATTTCGCCCCGTCATTTTCATTAATTTTTCGTCAACTATTTCTTCTTGAATTCCTCCTTCAAATTCCCGTCATCATCGTACCGGTCCTTTTTAGATCCTGCATAAATTTCAAATTTTCGGAAACTACATTCCAAATCTCCGTTGTACAAACGTAATTTTCGAGTCGGACGTAATCCAACATTCTTAAATCCTTCTTCGCTTGCTGAAATTATCCAACAGGTATAACCTTTCATTTCTGTTTTCATCCAATCACCAAGTGCACTGTACATTTCTGGAATTTCAGTTCCCATTCGCTCACCATATGGCGGATTCGAAATCATGATTCCACTTTCTGACGGTTTCTTCGTATCGACGAAATCGTCGTTTCCTACCTCGATAAATCGACCGATAGGCAAACCACGTAGATTTCTTTTTGCCTTCAACATCATTTCTGATGACAAATCACTTCCTGTTATTTTACAAGGCAACTCGCTGCATCTTTTATTCGCTGACTCATAAATTTCATCCCACACTTCAGGTTGGAAATTTTTAAAGTTCTTGAATGCATAATGATGTCGCTCAATATTAGATGGAATATTTGCTGCCATTAATCCAGCCTCGATCAAAATCGTTCCGGAACCACAAAATGGATCGTACAAGTCTGTTTTCTTGTCCCATCCGGTCATTCGAATCAAGCCAGCTGCAACCACTTCGTTGATAGGTGCTTCGCCAATCGACTCTCTATAACCGCGCTGAAATAAAGGAAGCCCTGATGAATTAAGTGAAATTATACATTCGTTTTCTTGAATATACAAGTCAAACATCACTTGCGGAGTTTTAACATTCACATCTGGTCTGTCCCAACCTTCGTCTCTAAATTTATCAACGATGGCATCTTTCAACAAAAAGTGAGGATACTGCGA
>DGBF01000020.1:740-5589 GCA_002384725.1 Flavobacteriales bacterium UBA4011 | reverse complement strand
CGAATGGCGGAAAAGTTTGGAAAAAACCGCCCCTTTTACCGCAAAAGTCATGTTGTTGTCAAAATACTGCGTCCAATCAATTTTAAACGCCTTCTTGTATAAATCCTGTTCGTCTTTGATCCTAAATTTCGCGATTTGCACCAATACCGAAACCGCACATCGCACATGTAAATTCATGAAGTAAACATCTCTCCATGAACCTGTTGTCTGCACAGCTCTGTTCAAGATTACTATATCAGAGAACCCAAGTTCTTCCAGTTCTTCTTTCAAAACTTGCTCTAAACCGTAAAATGTTTTGAGCGTGATAATAAGTTCCTCTTCTTTTTCGTTATGTTTTGGTGCCGTCATCTATATTTTGATTAATCGCAAATCCTTGTAATTTTGTACAAAAGAACGCATTTGAAGTCATTATTTTATAGATTTCTACTAGTATTCCTGCAAATCACCTTTGCATTTAGCGTTATTAGTCAACAAAAAGTCGGTTTGGTTCTCAGTGGTGGCGGGGTAACTGGATTTGCGCACATCGGTGTTTTACAGGCTTTAGAAGAAAAAGGAATACCAATCGATTACATCACAGGAACTTCTGCAGGAGCTTTAATTGGGTCTATGTATGCAGCTGGTTATTCGCCAAACGAAATAAAAGCATATTGTTTAGATCCGAACTTTATACTAATGGCCACGGGTCAACTGAATACTTCTCAAGAATACTTCAGTAAAGAAAATGATGTGAACTCAAGTATGTTTGCCTTACGGTTTAGTTTAGACAGTATCTTGAATAAGTCCTTGCCGACTAATTTTAATAGCTCTACCTTTTTAGATTACGAATTGATGCGCCTTCTTGGAACGACTGGGGCAGCTTGCAACAATGATTTCAACCAGCTTTTTGTCCCCTTTAGATGCTTGGCATCCGATATCGTAAGTAAGGAGAATATCATTTTTAAAAATGGAAATTTGAACGAAGCCGTTCGGGCGTCAATGACCTACCCTTTTTATTTTCAACCATTGCGAATAAATGGCCGTCTACTATTCGACGGAGGATTGTACAATAATTTCCCTGGGGATATTCTTTATCAAGAGTTTAGCCCTGACTTTATAATTGGATCCAATGTTTCGTACAACGCCGATGAACCCATGGAAAACGACCTGATTAGTCAAGTCACAAACATGTTAGTCCGCTACTCCAATTTTGATTTGCCTTGTGAATCTGGAATATTGATTGAGCCCGAATTAGAAATCGGAACCTTTGATTTTGACAAAGTAGAACTGGCGATAGTAAATGGGTATCAGACCGGGTTAAAATATGCCGATAGCATACTCCAAAACATTGACCATACGATCGATACAGCTCAATTAAATTTAAGAAGGAAGGCTTTTCGATCTATGGTACCCCCTCTAATTGTTTCCACTATTTCAAGTGATTTGAATATAAACGGGAAGAGCTTTGTAAACAATTCTCTACTTAGGAAGAAACGAAAAGTGTTAATTGATGAAGAAACAATTGAAAAACGTTATTTCCAATTATCTCAAACAGAGCATCTCGATTTCATTTTCCCTAATCTTGAATTGGATAGTAATAATTTTTACAAAATGGATCTCGTCGTCCGAAAGAAAAACAAATTTAAATTTGACATTGGCGGTCACTTTTCATCACGACCGGTTAATACCACCTTTTTGGGATTGAGTTATATGCACCTCGGGAAATTGGCGTGGAAACTCAATGGTGAATCTTATTTCGGTAAGTTTTATGGTTCCCTGAAAACAGATTTACAGATAGAAGTGCCTTCCCTGTTTCCTATAACTATCGAACCTTATTTCACGATCAATCGATGGGACTATTTTCGCAGTTTCGCAACCTTTTTTGAAGATGTTAAACCGTCTTTTCTTGTTCAAAATGAAATTTACTACGGTCTGAAATTCACCCATCCCGTGCTTAGAAACAGCAAGTCAACATTCGATTTTAGAATGGTTGACTTAACGGATGAATACTATCAAACAGATCAATTCACAGCTATCGATACAGCAGATTTTACGAAATTTAAAGGGCAAACTTATAGCTGGAAACTCGAACACAACACCTTGAATAAGAAACAATTTGCCAACTCTGGACATCAATTTGCCTGTAAAGGAAGATACGTTGTTGGAAGAGAAGAATCAGTCAGTGGTTCTACGTCACCGACAGTTTACGACCTTATTAACGATCACTCTTGGATTAATTTAAATTTTGAAGGACAAACATTTCCTATTGATTTCAAACATTTCCATTTAGGTTTACAAGCCAAGGCAACATTTAACAGTCAGAGTCTATTTTCCAATTATACAGCCACCATACTATCCATGACGGCCTTCAATATTATTCCCGATGCTGGGACATTCTTTTTACCCGAATACCGATCTCCACTTTATGTTGGAGGCGGATTTAATGCCATTTGGTCTATTCGTAAAAACATAGACTTTCGCTTCGATGGCTTTATTTACCAACCTTTCAGACAGTTGATTATTAACGATGATAACACATTTGGTTATTCAAAACCCTTCAAAGGAGAATCGTATTTAACCTCGACTTCTTTAATTTTTCACTCCATCCTCGGCCCTTTGCGAGCAACTTTAAACTACTTTCCAAAGCAGACAGCGGCGCCATTGAGCTTCCAAATCAGTTTTGGATATGTACTTTTCAATGAAAGAGCCATACGATAAGAAAGTAGTTTTTATCTTTATCACACAAATTTGAAATCAGAAATGGAAAAAATCATAAGCGGAATTCAACAAATGGGAATTGGAGTGCCAAACGTTCCAGAAATCTGGAGATGGTATCGCAAGTTTTTCGGAGTTAATGTTCGATTATTCGAAGATGCAGCGGAAGCACCACTTATGACGAAATATACAGGTGGTGAGGTACAATCACGAACCGCTACCCTTGCCCTATCCATGGACGGTGGTGGTGGATTTGAAATCTGGCAATACACCTCTCGTGGAACGGAAAAAGCTGATTTCGACATTAAAATGGGCGATTTAGGATTGTACATGTGTCGCATTAAATCACACGACATCGCCGCAAGTTTTACTTATTTTAAAAAGAATGGCGCAAATCTAAAAAGCGAATTAATGTCGCGTCCCGATGGTGGCCAACATTTCATTGTGGAAGATCCGAATGGGAATTTATTCGATATCGTTGAAGGAAAAGGCTGGTTTTCGGACACAAAGCACCCAAGCAGATGTGGTGCTGTGGCAGGAACAATGATAGGCGTTTCAGATATTGAAGCATCCAAAAAATTGTATTGCGATGTTCTTGGCTACTCAGAAGTTGTATATGACGAAACGTCACGATTCTCTTCTTTTGACAATATTCCCGGTGGAAAATCGACTTTTCGACGACTTTTACTGGCGCATCCCGAAGATAGAAAAGGTCCATTTGCTCAACTTTTAGGTCCCACTGAAATTGAATTAATTCAGGCCACAGACCGGTCAGATGTGCGCAAAATATTTGAGAATAGATTTTGGGGTGATTGGGGATTTATTCACCTTTGCTTCGACGTTCAAGGTATGGATCAATTGAAAAAAGATTGCGAAAAGGCAGGTTTCCCTTTTACCGTAGACAGCGGCAGTACTTTCGATATGGGTGAAGCGGGTGGTCGTTTTTCATACATCGAAGCCCCAGATGGAACGTGGATAGAATTTGTAGAAACACATAAAGTTCCCGTAATGAAAAAATGGGGCTGGTATATCAACCTAAAAAAACGAAATCCAGAGAAACATTTACCCAAATTTATGCTCAAGGCAATGGGATTGAGTAAAGTTCGCGACTAGGATTCATATAAACCGTTTAAAGTATTGAGTAAACGGTCCGTTTATCTGTTCGTTTATCACTAAATTTGCTATTCAGAATAAATTACAAATGAAAAAAACATTTTTCTCCCTTTTCGCTCTAAGCGCTTTATTGCTTTCTGGATGTAACGAAGAAGTTCAAGTCAACGCGAACTATGAGCCTACACCAGTAATTTTTGGATTGCTTGATCAGAGTGAAAATATCCATATGATTAAAATAAACAGAGGATTTGTAGGACCGGGTGATGCTTTTTCATTCGCACAAATTCCAGATTCCAATTATTTTGATAAAGTTTCAGGAAAAGTAGAAGAGCTAATTAATAATGTGATCGTTCGAACGTGGCAATTACAAGATACGCTTATCAATACGAAAAGTACGGACGGTGTGTTTTTCGGGCCGCAACAAAAAGTTTATTTTTTCGACAATGGTTCTACTCCTTTGGATGAAAATGCAACGTACAGATTAACGGTTGACATTAACGAAGGTGAACTTGAAGTAATTGGAGAAACGAAATTAGTAGCTGGATTTGGCACGCAAAATAGCTTACAAGTTCAAACCGCTTCCTTGAAAGTTGCGAAAGATCCTGGGCAATATCTTGTTCCAACCGTATGGGCAAATTCTGGAAATGCTGTTTTTGGAAGTGTTTCTATCAACATCGACATCGCAGAAATTAGAGGCACCGATACTACCTTTTTGAAAATCCCATGGAAGATGGGTGAAGGTCCTGTCGCTTCGGGCAAAGTATCAGCAACTGGTCAAGGCGAAACATTCTATAGTCTAATTCGCGCTGGTTTAACAAATGACAACACGATCACACGTCGAAACTTTATGGGCTTCACGGCTGAATTTATTGGTGGGTCAACGGATTTTTACAATTATATTTTGGTGAATAAACCAAGCAGTACTTTAACACAGACGAAACCAACTTTCACTAATCTAAGTGTTTCAAACGGGTATAAGGTAGTTGGTTTATTTTCGGCGAGACATACCGTACGTCAATACAAACCGTTTATTTTTGGAACTTTA
>DGBF01000020.1:477-685 GCA_002384725.1 Flavobacteriales bacterium UBA4011 | reverse complement strand
ACTCTACGAGAGAACTTTGTCAAGGAAACATCTTAGCGACTTATTTATTTTGCAGCCAACATCCTGGCGATATTGGAGGAGTTAATCCGAAAGATTACGCTTGTCCTTGATTTCCAAATCCTATTAAGAAAGAAATAGTAGTATTTTTAAAACATGAATGAAAGGATTACCCTTTTTGTTAATGTAATCATACCCGTTCCTATTCATT
>DGBF01000020.1:0-260 GCA_002384725.1 Flavobacteriales bacterium UBA4011 | reverse complement strand
ATACCCGTTCCTATTCATCGGGCGTTCACGTATCGTTTGCCTTTTGAAATGAATGAATTTGTTCAGATTGGTGCTCGTGTAATCGTTCCATTTGGAAAAGCAAAGTTGCTAACTGGACTGATTGTCAACATTCATGAGAAAGCCCCAGAGAGCTATCAAGCGAAGTATGTAGAACACATTCTCGACGATCAGCCTATAATTACGGGCAATCAATTGAAATTTTGGAAATGGATGGCAACTTATTACATGTCGCCAATTGG
>DGBF01000097.1 GCA_002384725.1 Flavobacteriales bacterium UBA4011 | reverse complement strand
AATTGACTACATTCAATGTAAAGTACTGAGTGCTCCAGAGATATTCAAAGAGAATTTATGGATAAATTGTTATCCAAATCCTGTCACATCGACGATAACGGTTGAATATTACTTGCACCAGGGTGGACATGTGGATATTCAAGTAATGGATTTAACCGGACGATCGATTGCAACTTTGGTGGATGCAAATACCAATCAAGGGAAACACAGTGTAGATTTTGATCTGTCCAATTTTCAAAGTGGAACCTATATCTTTACCTTGAAAACAAACAATGTATCCATCACGAAAAAGGTAATTTTACAAAAATGATACTGACGAAAAAACTATCTTTTATTGTCCTACTGAGTTTGATTTCATACTTCTCTTTAGGTCAGAAATATTCCGTACACAAAAAAAATAAATCATTTTTGGGTTTGACCGGTGGAGTGAATTTCACGCTACCTTCGATTACAGATCGGTATTATATTTTGACGTCAATTGAAACAGCAGATGGCGAATTATTCGATAAAAAGTACGATAAATTCTTCCAAAACGGAGGCACTCAATTTGGTATTCATTACAGTTACAATTTCACGAATTCCATTTCTGTCATTGGCGGATTCGGTTATCAATCCGTTGGATTCAATTATTTCACCGACTATTCTTGGGTGGATACTGTGAACAATCACGAATTGAATCGTGAAATGCATCACCTTCAAAAGATTTCTTATTTCACCGTTCCCATTATGGTGCGTTGGGATATCGTAACACGTGGACAATTGGTTCCGTTTGTGCAAGGAGGCGTTTTTATGAATTTCAGACACCAAGCCAAAAAATCAATTAATTACGACAATACAATTGATGGCGAAGAAACCGAAAATGACCTTTCCTCCTCTTCCATCGTTTNNCATTTCAGACTACACCCGAAAGTTCAACATGGGCTTGACCGGCGGAATTGGCCTTAATTATTACACCAAATATTTCACCGTTGGTTTGGAAAGCAATTTCAGATATGGCTTTTTTAAAATCATGAACGACGAAACACGTTATTCCGATTTGAATGGATTTGCCTTGCAATATTTGGACGTTATGGACCAAATGAGAATGAGTAATTTGAATGTTCAACTTTCGTTGGCAGTTCCTATCGATCACTCCATTTCAACGAATATTCTCCGTAGAAAAAGATATAATAAAAAACGATGATACGAAAAATGACTTCACCTAAATTTTTCTTTAGACTTTTGTTTTTAGTAGCATTTGGACTTGTATCTACAGGATGTAAAAAAAAGGAATACAAACCCGAAGAGTCTTTCATTAAAGTCTACAACGACGATGACGGAAGCAGAAATTACTTCCCTTTGAGCATGCAACAAACAAGCGACGAAGGTTACCTTATTTTGAGTGCCTACAACGGTTGGAACATTCACCTATTGAAAACGGACAAAGAAGGCGACATGCTTTGGGAATACGATCTACCTTCTAAATACATCAACGCAGTTCCGACCTTGATGAAGCGAAATACGGGCTTGTACTTCGTTTGTATGGATGCTGTTGGTTTACACACGTATGTTATGCAAGTTGACGAAACGAGCAGAAGCGCGGTTGAATTTCAAGAATTTCAACAACTAAAATATCCTTTGTATGTGGCCGATAACAGCAGCGTGGTTTACATTCAAAACTATGAACGATCAAGCTACAAGACCGGAATAACGAAGTTGAACGCTGCTATGGATCAAATTGAAGAGTTTGGGAGCGTCAACATTTTTACGGACGTAGAAGACAAAATTGTCGATGACTTGAGTTATACAGGCAAGCGTTTTCCTTTTCATGTGAGCGTTACTCCGGAAAACGATTACGTGGTGATGAGCGGATTCAATAACTATAGTTTCTCCACCGTTTTTCTAGATTCCGATTTAGATTTCTCAGGCGTATATAACGGTGCTGCTTTTGACGGAGGTTTGAATTCCATTCTCCCCTTAGGCGGAAACAAATTTGCATTGGCGCGTTTCTCTTTTTCCAATTTATATTACAACCCAAGTG
This sequence comes from Flavobacteriales bacterium UBA4011, assembly GCA_002384725.1. Lineage (GTDB taxonomy): Bacteria > Bacteroidota > Bacteroidia > Flavobacteriales_D > Crocinitomicaceae > UBA2040. The sequence continues at coordinate 1,037 of DGBF01000097.1, read as the reverse complement.
CAACACTCTCTCCAACGGCGATTGACATTGCCGAATCTATTCAAGCAGAAGGAAAAGCAGAATTGGACGCTGAAAGCCCTGTTTTAATTAAAAACATAGCGATTGAAGGAACGGAATACACCACCTATTTGGCCACAACAAAAAGTAACCAACTTCTCCTTAATTTTTACCAAAAAGGAAGTAACGTACTGAAAGGAACCAAGTATTTAGGTCAAAGCGCGCCCCTAAAAGCATGTGATTTTGCCAAAACAACAGATGAAGGTTTGATGATTGCTGCGCGCGTAACGCTGATGAGCAGCTTCAACCGTATTGCAACGATCAAGCTGAGCAAAGAAGAATTGGCAGCGATTGTTGAGTAAGAAATGTGTTTTGGTTTTGATGTATTAGATTGAACTATAACAGATCAATTATATGAAAGGAGCTTTCCAGATGGTTATTGGTAAGCTTCTTTTTCTATTTTACTGACAATATCTGGTTTATTCGCCTAAATATTAATTCATCAAGAATAGTAGTTTTTAGAGTATTTGGAACTATTTTAGTGTCGGCTGTTGTGCTCTTCTATCTATTCATATCAAGTTTTATTCGAATCAAAATTAAATAGTTCTAATCAAATTCTCGAAAGATCTTTTGGGTGCGGAGCGGTAGACTCAAAACCTGCAAGTAATTCTATAGTTTATGCTGAAAAATATCTTTTTGGACTTGTGTATTTGACCAAAATTGAATCAACGACACTCGAAAATAGGGTTTGGGTAAAAATAAATTAATAAATTTACTAAAGTGCCTGACAACCAAAATGAATAAAATATGAATTTACTGAATAAACTTTACACAATTTTTCTGTCTGAATATGCCAAAAAGCGAATTGAAAAAACAATACTCTATGTTGCGCTAATAGGATTTTTCCTTCACTTAATTTTAATTTACCTATCAAAATTAAACATCATTAATTTTTTTTCAGAATCAGAATTATTGAAAAATCCTATATCGGCAATTTACACACCATTCTCATTTATAATTATTTATGAAGTTTACTTATT
>DGBF01000021.1:24476-32994 GCA_002384725.1 Flavobacteriales bacterium UBA4011 | reverse complement strand
AACGTCAGCCTAATGTTTACCAATTACGAACAAACGGACAATGAAAAAAATAGAAATATCAAAAGTAGATTTACTGATTTCATAGCGAGCTTGTTTGTTACTTACTCGAACGAAAATACTCTAAAACTAGTTGGAATAAATAATTTGTAATTCTTAATTAGTTTAAACATTGAAACGGAAATGCATTACATCTCCATCGGTAACAATGTATTCTTTCCCTTCGACCTTGAATTTACCCGCATCTTTCACGGCAGCTTCTGATCCAAGAGTTGTGAAGTCTTCATATTTCATTACTTCCGCACGGATGAATCCTTTTTCGAAGTCGGTATGGATAACGCCAGCCGCTTGTGGTGCCGTCATTCCTTTGTTGATTGTCCAAGCACGCACTTCTTTTACACCTGCCGTAAAGTAGGTTTGCAAATTCAATAGCGTGTATGCCTGACGAATCAAACGGTTTACGCCCGGTTCGTCCAAATCCAATTCCTCCAAGAACATTTGACGTTCTTCGTATGATTCTAATTCGTTGATATCTTCTTCTATTTTCGCTCCAATGATCATCACTTCAGCATTTTCAGCTGCAACTGAGGCTTTCAAAGCATCTACATGTGCATTTCCTGTTTTCACATCCGCTTCGCTAACGTTGCACAGATACAAAACAGGTTTAGAAGTAATCAGATGAAAACTGTTCAAAATAGCAGGCTCTTTTTCGTCCATTTCCATTCCTCGAACAGATATTCCTTGCTCCAATCGAGCTTTCACACGTAAAGCTAAATCATTTTCTTTCAGCGAATCTTTGTCGCCCGATTTGATAACTCGAGCAAGTGAAGCAATTTTCTTTTCAATGGATTCTAAATCTTTCAATTGAAGCTCAATATCAATTACTTCTTTGTCGCGAACTGGATTTACATTGCCGTCCACATGTATGATATTGTCATCTTCGAAACAACGAATTACATGAATAATAGCGTCTGTTTCTCGAATATTGGCCAAGAATTTATTTCCCAATCCTTCACCTTTGGAAGCGCCTTTCACCAAACCTGCAATATCAACGATTTCCATAGTCGTAGGAACAACGCGTTCAGGATTGACTATGCTTTCCAATTTCGTCAAACGTGCATCGGGAACAGAAATTACGCCAATATTAGGTTCAATCGTACAAAATGGAAAGTTTGCCGACTGTGCCTTTGCATTCGATAAACAATTGAAAAGAGTGGATTTACCAACATTCGGAAGTCCAACAATACCGCATTTTAAAGCCATGGTGAAAAATTTTGTGCAAAGATAGGGAAAGTTTCGTTTTGAATAGTCTATGAAACAATTCGATTTTTTAGTTGCTCGAAATGAACTAACTTGTTCCGCCAAATGAAGCGTTTATAAATGATTCCAATTCATAACAGGTCGGATAAACAAGACAATACGATAGTTATTCATCAACTTGAAGAGCTTACCGATTATGATTTTACCAAAGCGCACCGGCATGCTTATTTTGAGTTTTTTGTTTTTGAAAATGGTGGAGGAACGCATATGATTGATTTTGAGGAATTCAAAATAGAGCCTCATTCCGCTCATATTGTAGCTCCAGGACAAGTGCATCAAGTGAGCCGCGACTTAAAATCAAAAGGATTCGTCTTTCTGTTTAGCACCAGCTCGTTCCAATCGGATAAATCAATTGAGAATTTTCTTTTCGACCACATTTGCCTGGGCGTTCACGAATATGCACCCAATTATGTTTTCCATAGTGTTATTGCCGAAAAAATCAAATTGATTTCGAAAAATGCGTGGGAAGAATTTAAATCTTCAAACGATTTGAAAGAGTTAATGGTTAAAACCCAACTTACTGAATTGATTTTGTATTGCATGCAGAACGGTAAGAACGGTAAATTAGAATTAAACCAAGCCGACAACGACCTGTATATTTTATTTCGAAGAGAATTGAAAAATCGATTCCGCGAATTGAGAATGGTCAAAGATTACACCTCTTTACTCAACGTAACGGAAAAAGTGCTGAATGAAATTGTTCATGCGAAAACGGGTGAATCGGTCAGTAGTTTGATCTATAAACAACTCATCATTGAAGCAAAACGACAATTGAATGGCGGTGCATCTTCTAAAAATATCGCGTATGACCTCAATTTTAACGATCCAGGTCATTTTAGCAAGTTTTTCAAATCCCAAACTGGCATTTCACCCTCTCAATTTGGGAAAGTACATGAATAAGTCGCAATTGTACATTGAACGAGGTAGCTTTAAGGTCGAGCTTTGTAGAAATAGAAATTAAAACATCATGAAAAAATCAATCTCTACTCTTCTCGCTATTTTTTTCTTCGCTTCGCAAAGCGACGCCCAAACGTGGAATGAGATTCCCTCTGGCACAAATAAAACCTTGAATTCAGTTAGTTTTCCTTCTGCGTCTGTCGGCTATATTGTTGGAAATGACAGTTTGATATTGAAAACCGTGGATGGAGGTTTGTCCTGGAACCCGCTGGATTTGTCGAACTTTAATTTCGCTGGAACCACTAACAATTTTTTAAGTGTTCAATTTTTGACAGACGATATCGGATACGTTACTGTTGGACCGTATTATGGGTTGTATAAAACAATAGACGGTGGTGTCAATTGGACCATTGAAAATACGATTTACGCATGTTTCAATCATGGTCTATACTTTTTCGACGAAAACAATGGTTTCCTAGGTGGTTCAGGGTGCTTTTCAGGAGATATAATTAATAAACTAGCCAATGGAACGTGGGAGGAAACAAACATAACCCCTCAATTTATTCAAGGTTATGGTATGATCAATAATTTCGATTTTTGGGACGATAGTTTAGGTCTTGGCACCAGCGGTGGGGGTGGAGCCTATTTTTTCAGGACCACAAATGGCGGCACAACTTGGGACACTATTCCCAATACTTTGACCGTGAATGATGAAATGACCTCGGTATTGTTTGTCGATAGTTCTCGTGTTTTAGCGACGTATTTGCACGGCCAGAATGGTGGTTTTGGTGTGTTGCTTTCAATGGATGGAGGACTCACTTGGCAAGACCACATGAATTCAGCAACGTTTTTCTACCCAAGCATGCATGCAACGCACAAATCAGGAAATGGGCATGTGTATGTTGGTGGACAAGTTCAAATACCAACTAATGGTGTTTATTCTGGAATGATTTACGGAAGTGATGATCAGATTACTTTTTGGACTTACGAAAATGTCGATAGAAGTATCCGAGATTTTGATTCTTATTCCGATTCAGTCGTTTTTGCTGTTGGTGAAAATGGATATATAATTGTCAATCAACCTTTGGCTGGTTTGTCTTTGGACGACAACTTAATAGACGACCTTTTACTTGTGTTCCCGAATCCATCCAATGGTGAAATTCATATCACGAATAATCAATCTACTCTTGATGAAATTCAGTTATTTGATGCTCGCGGGTCCGAAATTTGTTACGCCACTATAAGTCAAAAAACGAACAATGAATGGTCAATCAATAATCTGAAATCGGGTGTTTATTTATTAAAAATCCGATCAGATAACTACTGGTCTTCGAAAAAGGTTGTAATTTTCTAAACTCAACTTAATATACATGCAGCTTATTTCTTCTCGACTTGTTTTTAGATTTTTACATAAATCAGATTTGAAAGAGATGCATGACTTGAATTCAAATCCTGAAGTTGAAAAATACAATACTTTGGGAATTCCGGCAGATATTTCAATCACCAAAGCAATCTTGAAGGATAGAATCAATGACAATAAGATTAAAAACGCACGCATTCTTACCTTCGCTATTGAAGAAAAAGGCACCGATAAATTCATCGGAATGTTTGGCTTTTCATTCAAACATTCTCGATACAGCAGTGCGGAGATTTGGTACAAATTTCACCCGGATTATTGGAACAAAGGTATTGCTACTGAGGCTGTAAGTTGTGCTCTCGATTATTGTTTTGACGAGTTGAAATTACATCGAGTGGAAGCTGGTTGCGCCATAGATAATCTTGGTTCGATGCGCGTACTGGAGAAAGTAGGTATGAAACATGAAGGCACGCATCGAGAATCTTTGATCCTGGAAAGTGGTTGGTCGGATGGGCATACTTTTGGGATTCTCGAAACCGATAAAAGAAATTAAGCCATGAATTAATTCTTTTCGTCAATAAAGTAAATAGGAATTTACCCCAACGCCCCAAAGATCAACCAGCCATAAAAGGCAAAGCGCACAAAGCGGAATAATGCCCAAAGCAGGTAGTTTTTGAAATCGTATTTGATTAACCCACAAGCGAAAGAAACAATGGCATGAGGGAGTGGAAGCAAGGCGCCAATTACAACAAAAAAGCCGCCCCATTTTCTTAAATTTGTAATGTGTTTGGCAATTCGATTTTCCAAGCGATTTTGAATGGAAGGAATCTTTCCAACCAATTTCCCAAGCCAATAGGCCGCAGCGCCACCCAAATAGGAAAGCGAAGCCAAAATGAACAAATACAAAACTGGATTGGGCATTTTAGAACTCCAGGCAATGAACATCTCTGGCGGTAAAATTCCAACGATTGTCTCTGAAGCATAAAATATGCTTAATATGCTAAAAGGTGAATAATTGGCCACCAAACTGTCGAGGATGGCATGTGTGTCCAGAAAATAATAGTCCAAAATAAAAAATGCGATCAAAAGAATCGCCAAAATGATGCCCCCTTTGAACGCCGTTTGTTTTAAAAAAGCGTAGAAATTAGTTATCTTGTAATAGCGATTCAGTATGCTCCATTTACTCCTACTTGTGCTCGACAAAATCTTTTTTGTTTCCATTTTTGGTTCGGTAAAAATACCGCTATTCTACCAACCAAAATAATCCTTGTTTCTTGTTTCTGTTAATAAAACGGAAAATCTATGAAACTTTTTTTGGTTATTTTTGGAAGAAACAGAATATCCCCAACTTGTATGCACAAATACTTACTCATTCTCCTATTCGTTTCTTGCGGAACGCACGCTCAAAAAGATTCGGCCTTTATTCGAAAGATATACGATGAAACACTCCTACGTGGAAAAGCCCACGAAGATTTGCGTTCACTTTGCAAAGACGTAGGAGCCAGAATTTCAGGTTCCGCAGCAGCAGAGATGGCGGTTTATTGGAGCGAAGCAAAGATGAAATCGTATGGTTTCGATAAAGTGTACTTACAGGAAATTCAAGTTCCCCATTGGGAAAGAGGAACAAAAGAAAACGCTTATTTCAAAGATGACAAAGGTATTTTGCACAAAGTAAAAGTGCTCGCACTTGGTGGTTCAATCGCTACGGAAGGGGCAATCGAGGCAGAAGTTGTCGAATTTACTTCTTTGGATGCTCTTAAAAAAGCAACAAGAAGCCAAGTTGAAGGCAAAATAGTATTTATAAATCAACTGATGGACGCTGCGCAAATTTCAACTTTCAGAGCATATGGCGCATGCTGGCCCGTTCGCGGCTTAGGTGCCATCGAAGGCAGCAATCTAGGAGCAAAAGCAGTTGTAATTCGTTCGCTCGCCATGCCTATCGATGATCATCCGCACACAGGTTCTATGTATTATGTCGATTCTGTTGCTAAAATTCCTGCTGCGGCGCTTTCTACCAAAGATTGTGAATTACTTTCCGCCCAGTTAAAAAAAGGAAAATGCAAATTCATTCTGGAAATGAATTGTCAGAATTTCCCGGATGAAACCTCTTACAACATTATTGCTGAAATGACTGGAACGAAGTTTCCCAATGAGATAATCACCTTCGGTGGGCATATCGATTCTTGGGATACTGGCGAAGGGGCGCACGATGATGGCGCAGGGGTAATTCATAACTTGGAAGCTTTACGGGTTCTGAAAACTTTGAATTACAAGCCGAATCATACGCTTCGTTTGGTCTTTTTTATGAATGAAGAGAATGGGAACATGGGCGGAAAAACCTATGCAACTTGGACCAAAGCAAAGGGCGAAAAACAAATTGCAGCTATTGAAAGTGATAGAGGTGGATTTTCTCCAAGAGGATTTGATGTGGACGGACAAGACAAACATCTCGATTTATTAAAAAGCTTTGCGCCCTTATTTGCTCCGTACTTTGTCAACCAATTTGAAAAAGGATATGGTGGCGTCGACATCGGACCGCTGAAAGATGAATTTGATGGAATACCACTTTTTGGCTTCGCAGTCGATTCGCAACGATATTTCGATTTTCATCACGCCGAAAGTGACGTATTCGAAAATGTAAACAAACGAGAATTGGAATTGGGCGCGGCTTCGATTGGGGCTTTGATTTATTTACTCGATCAGAAATTATAAAGTAGGCTTCGACTCCGCTCAGCCTGCGCATAAAAAACAAACTTAACGCCTACATAGCAGTGTCGAAGACAAGCGAAATTAAACACTCAAAAACATGATAATAACACAACCCATTCCAGAACATGCTCCACCCTGGTCGAAGAACTACTTCAAATACATTGAAGAGGAAGAAAGTTTACTACAATCCATGCAAGGACAGCGCGAGGTCTTTTTGACTTTTCTTAAAAGCATTCCGGCAGACAAATGGGACCATCGATACGAAGAAGGAAAATGGTCGATCAAAGGCGTGGTTTCGCATGTTATCGATACAGAATTGATTTTCCAATACCGCTCTCTTCGTGCTTCACGATATGATGCAACCAACATGGAAGGTTTCGATGAAAATGCGTACGATTTGGCGGCTAATTTGGACGAGCGTTCACCCGAACAAATTATCAATCAATTTGCGGCAACTCGAAACAGCAGTATCGCCTTATTTGAAGGAATGAATGAAAGTAACTTGGATTTCATCGGAATGGGAAATAATCAACCTTTTTCTGCCCGAAGCGGTGGTTGGCTGATGGTTGGACACGCTATTCATCATATGCATGTGATTGAAGAGAGATATCTGATTGGGACTGATTGAATGACTTTTACTGTTGAAGATAACTCTTGACTATCCAGATTGATAATTTATTATTAATCTGGATAGTCATTCGATTTGTGAACAAATTCCTTTATATATTCGTTTAACAGCATAGTATTGTAACGATTATTTCAATTATCTTTGCAATCATAAATAGGATTGTGATGTTTATCGCTTCCTGCTAAAAACCAAAAAAAAGCTTGCATGGCAGATATTTTTGAAAAAATCAAGAAAAACAGAGGTCCAATTGGACAGTACTCAAAAGGTGTTCACGGTTATTTTACCTTCCCAAAATTGGAAGGCGAATTGGGAAACAAAATGGTTTTCCGCGGCAAAGAATGTCTTGTATGGTCTTTGAATAACTACCTCGGTTTAGCAAATCATCCTGAAATTCGTAAAGCGGATAAGGAAGCAGCTGAACAATACGGATTGGCCTACCCAATGGGTGCGCGTATGATGACGGGACAGACGAGCGAACACGAGATGTTGGAAAACGAAATCGCTGAATTCATGGGTTTTCCAGATTCAATCTTGTTGAACTTTGGTTACCAAGGAATGGTTTCAGCTATCGACTGTTTGGTAGATAGAAATGATATCATCGTTTACGATAGCGAATCTCACGCTTGTATTTTGGATGGAATGCGTTTGCACAATGGTAAGCGTTTCGTGTTCAAACACAACGACATGGATAGCTTCGACAAACAAATGACGAATGCTACTCGTTTGGCAGAAACAACAGGAGGTGGAATCTTAGTGATTACCGAAGGAGTTTTCGGAATGGCAGGTGACCAAGGAAAGTTGAAAGAAATTGTTGATTTCCGTAAATCAGGTAAATATGATTTCCGTTTGTTCGTTGATGACGCGCACGGATTCGGAACACTTGGTAAAACAGGACAAGGTGCTGGAGAAGAGCAAGGTGTGCAAGGAGAAATCGATGTATTGTTCGGAACTTTTGCCAAAGCAATGGCTTCTGTAGGAGGTTTCCTTTGTGCTAACGAAGATATCGTTGAGTATTTCCGTTACAACATGCGTTCTCAAATGTATGCGAAGTCTTTACCGATGACCATTACCGTTGGAGCACGTAAACGTCTTGAAATGCTTAGAACACGTCCTGAGATTAAAGCTCAATTGTGGACGATTGCTACTGCTTTGAAAAAAGGATTAGGCGAAGCAGGTTTCGATTTAGGCGAAGCGAATTCAGTTGTTACTCCAGTATTCATGAAAGGTGATTTGGCTGAAGCTACAAACTTGACCTACGATTTGCGTGAAAATCACAATATCTTCTGTTCAATTGTAATTTATCCAGTTGTACCGAAAGATGTGATCATGTTGCGTTTGATTCCAACTGCTGTTCATACCTTAGAAGATGTGAACTACACAGTAGAAACATTCAAGAAAATCAAAACAAAACTAGACGCCGGCGAATACAAATCAGACGAAATGGCGGCTGTTGAAGTAGACGACAAAAAGAATATGAAATAGAGATTTTTCTCCAACTATATTTTAAGCCAGGTTTCAATTGAAATCTGGCTTTTTTAATGCCTAAACATTTTTTTTGCGAATTTCCATACGGTGAATAAATTTGTTAATCGGCGTAAAAATGCGGAGAA
>DGBF01000021.1:14068-24429 GCA_002384725.1 Flavobacteriales bacterium UBA4011 | reverse complement strand
AAAATGCGGAGAAACTTTCGATTGGCTAATGTAAAACTCCTAACTTCCCCACCATGACTCAAAACAAAAAACAAGAACTTCTCAGCAAATTCGTAGAAAAAGCCGACATGTTAGGTGCAGGTGCCGTATTGCTCGGCTTCTTTTTAAAATACTCGTCCAATCAGTTTGGTCAAATTTTACTTATCATTGGCTTTGGTTCGGTAGCAACAGCTTCGGTTTACAAGAGCTATATGGTGTATATAGAATTGGATGGAATGGAACGATTTGTTCTAAAAGGAGCAGTTATGACCGCAGCGATTGGCATGATAGCTTCGCTCTTCAGAATAATGCGTTGGCCGAATAACTTGAGCATGTATTACACCTTCTTTGGAGCAGTTGCTGTTATCCTAGTTGTGTCCTTATTCAAATCCAAAAACCCCATAAATTTCGTACCTTTCAACGAACTATTAAAAATAGCTGGAGTATTTTTGGTTTATTTTTTACTGTAACAAATTCAACATGAAAATATTCTTATTCTCTCTCGTTTTTATCAGTGGTTTCACCTTTGCTCAAGGGCCGCAAATCTCTGTGAAAACACAATTCGATACCTACAAAATAGAGCAACTTTCGGCGAAAATATTGAAGGGTGACGAACAGGTAATCGACTTGTATCCCATCATGAAATTGAATGACGAATACTTCGTTTCCTTCGTTGGGAAGAAAGTTTCGGGTGCTAGCTTGGACAATCAAGAGGGCATTTTTTACGGGAAAGAAGTTGGTGATATTTTGAGCGTTCGTGTTCGTTTGGATAAGCTCAATTCCATTCAAAACATCGAAGGATTGGCCTTTTTGGAATTGGCAGGAAAAATTAAAAAATCGCTTGATAAAGTTTTGTGGGACACACGTGTCGACAGTGTGCACGCAGGTTATGGATTGCCCGAAGGTTATTCGGGAAAAGATGTTTTCATCGGCATCACCGATTGGGGATTTGATTATTCGTCGCCCATGTTTTACGATACTTCATTGACCTATACGCGAATTCATTCGGCTTGGGATCAGTTCAAATTGAGCGGACCAGCTCCAGTAGGATACAATTACGGAACGGTGTACAATACGCCAGCTCAATTTGTGGCGCAAGGTGCCGATACGGCTAATATTTATTCGTTCGCAACGCACGGATCCCATGTGGCGGGCATCGCAGGCGGAAGTGGAGCAGGATTGCAATACCGCGGAATGGCGTTTGAATCACAGTTTTTGTTTACGACTTTTTTGGTCGACGAAGCAGCCGTACTCGATGCGTGGCAATGGATGAAAAGCATAGCCGATGCGGAAGGAAAACGATTGGTGATGAACATGAGTTGGGGCTTGTACCACTTTGGAACCAATGATGGAACTTCGCTCCTCAGTCAGGCTATTACTGCGATGTCGAATGACGGAGTTGTGTTTGCGACTTCGGCAGGAAACAATGGCGACGTGAATTTTCACCTAAAAAAAGACTTCAACAACGATTCTATTCGCAGTGCTGTGGCGTTTTACAATTACAATTCGAATCCGAACATGTGGGGACAAAGTTTGCACGCTTGGGGCGAGGTCGGACAAGATTTCGAAATGAAGATTGAATTGGTAAACTCTTCTAATCAATTGCTGATAGCGTGTCCGTACATTCCGGCTTCGTTCAATGGCTACATCGACACGTTTATGATTTCTGGAATCGATACAGTTTGGTACAATGTAACGGCGCAAACGGCGCATCCGCAAAACAACCGACCTACTATTCGTTTTCGGGTCAAAAAGACGAATACACAACTGAAAATAATTATGAATGCTAAGGCAGCAACAGGTCGTGTTCATTTTTGGAACGTGACTGAATTGGTAACCGATGTGGGCAACTGGGGCATGTCGTTTTTGACGGCTGGAGCTGGAACTGTTGGTGGCGATCATTTTTACGGAATTGGAGAACCAGCTGCTTCGGGATCATGTATTTCGGTGGCGGCGCACACGTCGAGTTATGTTTTGGCGAATGGTCAAACGTACGGCGGTGCAAGAGCGAATTTTTCTAGTATTGGTCCACGCTACGATGAGGTACTAAAACCAGATATTTCAGCACCTGGAGTTGGTGTTCGTTCGTCGATTAGTTCCTATACGGACAACAATTATAGTCCAACAACGACTGTCTTTTTCAATGGTAGAACCTATCCATTCGCTGCCTTTTCTGGAACGTCAATGTCGTCTCCAGCGGTGGCCGGAATTTGTGCTTTGCTTTTGGAAGCGAATCCGTATTTGTCGGCAGAGCAAGTGAAAGATATTATCATTCAAACCCGACGATTGGACAACAATACGGGCAACATCGGTCCGAACGGCGATACCGAATGGGGACATGGAAAAATCAATGCGTATGCGGCAATTCAATTGGCTTTGCAGACAGTTGGAATCGAAGAACCTAAAATCGAAACGAAGTGGCTGGTCTACCCGAATCCGGCAGCTGATTTAATACAAATTGAAGGAGTGGAAGGCATAGAAAATGTGCACGAAGTTTCGATAATTGATGCGCCAGGAAAAGTCTCTACTTTGGAAATGAATTCAGGTGGAATAACTATTTCAAATCTTTCGACTGGAAATTATATCGTTCGATTTATTTTGAATGGAAAAGTTCTGCAAAGCAAATTCGTTAAGTTTTAATTGATTTCATCGGTGTTGAAGGACATCGTAACCGCCAATCCTTGGGGACGAATATTTGATAGTACCATGTTGCCAAGCTTTAGATAATCAACATATTTGTGTCCTTTTTTCTTGACAAAAAAGAAAAATTGAGTATTTCGTTCGACTTCATTACTTTTGCATCCGAGTTATGCGAAATCTGATTATCCGTTTTATCGATACTTTCTATTTTATTTTTCGGTCGTTCATGCCGCTGAAAACATATCGCTATGCTGTTTGCGGTGGCAGTAACTTGATGTTGGATATTCTACTTTATTTCGTTTTTTACCATTTCGTCTTTGCGAAACAAGACCTGGATTTGAGTTTCTTGACCATCAGTTCGCATATTGCTTCTTTATTTGTGGTTTTCCCAATTACGTTTATCACGGGGTTTTTACTCAATCGTTTTATCACCTTTGACGATTCCAATTTACCATGGCGAACACAGTTTAGCCGCTATTTTATGGTGGCATTGGGTGCTATTATTCTGAGTTATATCCTCATGAAAATCTTTGTGGATGGATTTGGATTTTATCCCACCATTTCAAAAATAATTACAACGCTTATTTCTGTCGTCTACAGTTATATTTTGCAAAGCAAGTTTAGCTTTCGCGTGGTGGAGCAAGGGTAAGTTGTTAAATTCTTCAAAACCATTTCCTGCAATATTCTTACCTTTTTAAAAAGGGCAAAAATAAATAATGGTAGTGAGCACTATTTTTAGATGCTGTAAAGCAGAGCTAATTTGAATCCGTTCAATGTGAAATCCGTCTTTGGTTGTTTTGGAACAGCCAATACATCGCTAATCAACACAAAATATTTGATGAAAGATATCTCAACACCAACGGCTTTTTTGTTGTTCAGAATAAAAGAAAAGCCTTGTCCTAAACTTACACTCGCCATTGAAAATTTAACGTCTACATCGCGGTAAGCAAAATCAAATGCAATAGATCCATCAGAGAAATAACTCGTATCGGCCACTTGATATTGACTTTTACCCTTCATGCTGGTAAAATGTGCTTCTATTGGAAGGTAAAATGCGACGTTCTTTTTGTAGCCATCGTATTGATACAAATAGCGAAAACCGGCGCTCAAATAGTTTTTTGGGGAAGACGTAAATCCTAATTCTACTGAGCCTCCAATAAAATTTTGACGATTCAAATAAGTTCCCACTCCAATCTTTACGCCAGCTACAAGACTGCTAATCAGGTAACCACCGCTTAAATAATAATCGTCTACCACCAAATTTGGATTCATGCCCACATGTGCAGCACTAAATCCAACTTGAAATTCAAGTCCTGATTCTTTTCGTGGGCGCAATTCAAAATCTTTCTTTGCATCGTAGGCGACGTTTTCTTTGTATCGGTCGTATTCCTCGGCTTTAAAGGTGTATTTACTTCCATCGTTGTTCTTGAATATGATAGTTCCATTGTTCTCGTTGAACGAAAGGATTTCACCTTTGAAAACACGTCCGTCTTTCATGTAAATTACATCGTACACCAATTTCGTAGTATCGTCTTGAGCACTTAGATCAGAAACACAAATTAAACATAGGAGTGCGAAGAGAAATTTTTTCATAGGATTGAAGTTGGTATAGAAATTACTTTGCGAATTTGCGAATAATTGTCTGAAAGAGCAAACATTATACTGGAGATAAAACCATAATTCAACTTACCTTTGTCGCCGAAATGTCGTTCAAATTAATCTCTAGTCCCTTACAAAGTTTTACGGAATTCCGATTTCGAAATGCCTTGGATAATCATTTTGGTGGAATAGATACGTATTACGCTCCTTATATCCGATTGAATGTTAAAATGGAGATTAAAGCGAATTATGAACGCGACCTGTTTCCCGAAAACAATATCGTCCAAGAACTCGTTCCGCAAGTCATGACGAATGATCCAGATGAGTTTCTTTTCGTTGTAAAATACGTTCAAAGTTTAGGGTACAATGAACTCAATTGGAATTTGGGATGTCCATACCCTATGGTGACTAAGCGTTGTATGGGTTCGGGATTGATAAACGATCCGCAACGCATAGACGAAGTGCTCAAAAAAGCGCACGAAGAATCGGATATCGTCGTTTCCATGAAGATGCGAATGGGGTACGAAAACCCGACAGAGATTTTGGATACTTTTCCTATCTTAGACAAGTATCCGATTAAAAATATTGGCATTCACGCCCGTATTGGGCAACAATTGTACAAAGGCGGAGTGGACCTCGAATCGTTTCAAAACTGTTTAGACAAAACGAAGCACACGATTTATTACAATGGCGATATTTGTTCGGTTGCAGATTTCAGACGAATGCAGGACCTTTTTCCTTCCATCGAAAATTGGATGATAGGCCGCGGATTGATTGCGGATCCATTTCTAGCGCAGATGATCAAAGCAGATACGGAAGTATTTCCTGATAATCGCTGGAAACTTTTCCGAAAGTTTCAATACGAATTATTTGACGGATATGCAGGAGCACTTTCTGGAAAAAGTCACGTATTAACTAAAATGACCTCGTTTTGGGAGTACTTTTCAGTAAGTTTTTCTGATTCGCATAAGGTGTTTAAGAAAATCAAAAAGGCAAAATCGATTGAAGCGTATCATGAAGCGGTGGAGGAAATCTTTAAGGATTTTGTTTGATTAATTGAACATGACACAATTATTGTATCAAAACATCAATCGAAAACAAACCTAAATAAGGCTTTTAATTCTTCAAAATTTCAATTCCTGCTTTTAGTCCATTTTCTATTTCCAATCGAACAAAATAAACTCCATTCACACCCTCGATTTCTAAGTCGAAAATTTAAACATCGTTGAAGGCTTTTTAGCTCACTAATTTCCCTTTCGCATCAAACCCTTTCGCGTTGATGTGTGAATAGTTAGTGCCCAAATCGATTTTCAGATTCCCCTGTGTTGGATTTGGATAGACTTTCAAGCCACCTCCAAAAATTTCTTAATGTTGAATTCTGAATAATTTCCGATTAAGCCTCCACATGCACCACCATCTTCGTCTCAAAAAAATCCGTCGGAAAGTGATCGTGTAAATTGTAGTAGGTCTTTCTTTGTTTCACGGGCGACATTTCTTCTTTCAAATCGCCGCCTTTTAGATAGAGAATCCCGTTTTTCAGTTCGTGTTGATTCTTCTTTTTGTTCTTATTTTTCACCCATTTCAAAAAGTCAGGCATCTTGGTTACCGCTCTGGAAACAATGAAATCGTAACTGATCAAGATGTTCTCGGCTCTGTCGTTTATCGTTTTGACATTTTCTAAACCTAAAGCTTCGGCCACCTCGTTCACCACTTTTATTTTCTTACCGATGGAGTCGACTAATGTGAATTTCGTTTCAGGAAAAAGTATTGCCAAAGGAATGCCCGGAAATCCACCGCCGGTTCCGACGTCCAAAACCATAGCACCCGGTTTGAAGGGTTGAACTTTCGCTATTCCTAGAGAATGCAAGACATGTCGCTCGTAAAAATACTCGGTATCTTTTCTAGAAATCACGTTGATTTGACTGTTCCACAATTGGTACAAATCGAACAAATCGGCGAATTGCTGTTTTTGGGTATCGGTGAGATCCGGAAAATGGGCGTAGATAAGAGAAACGTTCTCCTTCATGATTTATAAGGTATGTTTCTTGTCTTCCATCATGTTCGACAGAAAATCGCGTGCGCGGAACAATTGTGCTTTCACAGTTCCCAATGGTAGGTCCAATTCGTTGGCAATTTCTTCGTAGCTCAACTCTTGAAAATAACGTAATTCGATCAATTGACGGTAACGCGGCTTCAATTTACTGACTACCTCACGCATCGCATTCACCTTTTGCTTTTTCATCATGTGTTCCGATGGGTCAAGCGTATTGGATTCAGCGTCGATGTACATTATTGAACCGTCGGAAGTAGAAATTCCGGAGTCCATTGAGGTAACTTTGATTCTTTTCTTGCGGATGAAATCGATACAGTTGTTGGAAGCTATTTTGAACAACCAAGTCGAAAATGCGAAGTTGGGAGAGTATTGCCCGATGCGATTAAACGCTTTTCCAAAGGCTTCGATGGTTAAGTCGTCGGCGTCGTCAGGATTCTTCACCATTTTCAACATGGTATAATATACCGATTCGCGGTAACGCTCCAAAAGCATTGAATACGCATGTTGGTCCCCTTTTTGTGCTTTGGCTACCAAAACCAAATCCTCTGTCGCTTTCTTTGAAAAATTTCCCTTTACTTCCATCATCCTTTTCTATTTCTTTCCGTACGGTAAAATAGATAGGGCAAAAGCATAAAATATCCAATTTCCATAAAGGGAAGAAAAGGAACGAACTTTTTCTCGTGTAACTTTTTGAATATCATACTTTGAACTATCCATTTCAGAACAAAAACGAAGGCGAATGCACCAACACACCACCAACGATATTGCCCGTTGAAAATCAAAGTAACGAAAGAAACGAGCAGTAATAACAGGCTCATAGGATAGATTCCTAACATCCATTTTTTGAAAACCTTGTAATGCTTGCTCGCGGAGTAATGTCTTTGTTTTTGAGTAATCCAATCTTCCCATGTCTCTTTTGCCTCTGAATAACAAAAAGTTTCTGGGTCAATGGAGACGGAATAGTTCTTCTTTTTGGCCGCACTTTGGATGAATAAATCATCGTCGCCTGAAAGAACGGCGTAGTGCGATTTGAAACCACCTACGCGATTATACACTGTTTTGGTATAGCCCATATTTCGTCCAACACCCATGTATGGATTGCCGCGAAGTGCCGAGCCTAAATAATTCATGGCTATCCAAGTCGTGTCAAAACGAATGATGGAATTCAAAATTCCTTTGGTCTTTATATAAGGACCGTAACCAATTACGATTTCACTTTTTTGGGTGAAGGCGCCCGCCATGTTTTTCAACCATTGATTGGAAGTAGGCAAGCAATCGGCATCGGTGAACATCAAATGTTCGTACTTCGCTCCTTTGATTCCAACTGACAAAGGCAATTTTTTTCCAACCTTTTGGTGGTGGTTTCTTTCCAATTCGATCACTTTTAAATTTGGAAAACGTTGTTTGTACGCGTGCAATAGGTATTTCGAATCGTCGATGGACTGATGATTAATGACGACTACTTCAAAATTGGGATAATCTTGTGTCAGAATCGTTTCCAAGTTTTTGGTCAAATTCGATGCTTCGTTTCTCGCCGCGATAATAATGGAAACATGGGGCAAGGATACCAAATCCTCACTTTTGTTTTTTTTCAATAAAGACCCATGGATCCAAATCGTAAAATACAGTTGAATCAGCAGGGAAACACCGAACAAAGTCAATAAAATTATCGTGAACCAAAAAAGTTGTTCTTGGGAAAAATACATCGATTGCAATCCTTTCGGCAAAGATGGGGGTTGTCCGCAAATATAAATATCTTTGCAGCGTTTATTTTTCAACATTTTATGCACTTCGAGTTAGAACATACGGATTCCAAAAGCAAAGCACGCGCTGGTATTTTACATACGGATCATGGCAAGATCGAAACACCTATTTTTATGCCCGTCGGTACAGCTGGAACGGTAAAGGGAGTGCATCAACAAGAGTTGAAAGATGAGGTAAACGCCCAAATTATACTTGGAAATACGTACCATTTGTATATGCGTCCAGGAATGGAAATCATGGAAGCAGCGGGCGGATTGCATCAATTTATCAACTGGGACAAACCGATTTTGACCGATAGTGGGGGATATCAAGTATATTCTTTGTCTGGTTCGAATAAAATTACAGAAGATGGCGTTCGTTTTCAATCGCATATCAATGGAAGTTTTCATTTGTTTACGCCTGAGAAATCGATAGAAATTCAGCGTCAGATTGGTGCTGATATCATAATGGCATTTGACGAGTGTACGCCGTATCCTTGCGAATACGATTACGCAAAAAACTCAATGCACATGACTCACCGTTGGTTGAAGCGCTGTGTAGATTACATGGAGCAATCTCAACCGCTTTACGGTCACAACCAAGTATTATTGCCCATCGTTCAAGGAAGTGTTTACAATGATTTACGTGTTGAATCGGCTGAAGAAATTGCGAAACATAACGCTTTTGGAAACGCAATTGGGGGACTTTCGGTAGGTGAACCAGAAGAAGAAATTTACGCAATGACGGATTTGGTGTGCAGCATTTTGCCAAAAGACAAGCCGCGTTATTTGATGGGAGTTGGAACACCAGCAAACATACTAGAATGCATCGCCCTCGGGGTAGATATGTTCGATTGCGTTATGCCGAGCCGAAATGCGAGACATGGGATGTTGTTTACTTCCGAAGGAATCATCAATATAAAAAACAAGAAATGGGAATTGGATTTTAGTCCGATCGATCCGAATGGAATGGCGGGAACAGACCAATCTCATTCGAAAGCCTATTTGCGTCACTTGATTGTTTCGAAAGAAAGTTTGGGGCAACAAATCGCAACAATACACAATTTAGCATTCTATTTGTGGTTAGTAAATACGGCACGTGAGAAAATCAAAACTGATGAATTCGCGAGTTGGAAAGACCAAATGTTACCAAAATTGAGACGAAGATTATAATGCTCAGCATACTCGACAAATATATCATCCGGAAGTTTCTTTCCACCTATTTCTTTATGCTGGCGATCATTATGTTGCTGGCGATGGTGTTTGATATTGCCGAGCGGATGAGTGAGTTTATCCAGAATCAAGCAACGATTGGTGCCATTTTTACCGAGTATTATTTGAATTTCTTGGTCTATTACGGAAACACGTATTCGTCCATGATTGTCTTTATCGCCGTGATTTGGTTTACGGCAAAAATGGCGCAGGAAACAGAGATAATTCCGATATTAAATAGTGGTCGTCCTTTCAATCGGTTCTTGCGTCCTTATATGATAGCAGCGACTCTGATTATGTTGATTTCCCTGATTATGAATCACTTTATATTGCCACGATCAAATAAGGTTCGTCTCGATTTTGAAGAACGATATTACAGAAATGCCCACCATGTTGAAGATTATCATGCGGAATATCCAGGAAATCGGGTAGTGTATTATTCCTCTTACAACGGTTCAGATAATTTAATTAATGATTTTGTGGTTGAAAAATGGAACAACAACAAACGGATTGTGTACTTTTTAAAAGCGCGTACGGCACAAAATGTTCCTGGAACCAACAAGTGGATTCTCAACGATTATTACGAAAAACACTTCACCAAAGACGGCGATGAAATAATTGAAGGTCGACGAAAAGAAGTGCAGTACGATTTTACCCTCGAAGACATGGCAGCCCGAGATAATGTGGTAGAATCATTGACCTATGGTGAATTAAAGAAATATATTAAACGCGAGCGAAGCAAAGGATCCAAGAACATTCCAACTTTCGAGATAGAGCTTTATCAGCGAACAGCCTTGCCTTTTGCGACTTATGTTTTAACTATAATCGGTGTGGCAGTGGCCAGTCGTAAAAAACGGGGTGGAATTGGTGTCAACATCGCCATCGGGTTGGGAATTACCTTCGTCTATATTTTCGCAATGAAAGTGATGGCAGTCGCTGCTGTGAATGTAGGTTTGCCCTCTGTAATTGCTGTTTGGGTGCCCAATGTCATGTTCGCCGGAATCGCCTTTATTCTTTATCGAAATGCAGTGCGGTAATTTAGAACAGAGAACAGAGATATTATCTATCATCTCTCTTCTTTCTATACTCACAACTCT
>DGBF01000021.1:12081-13879 GCA_002384725.1 Flavobacteriales bacterium UBA4011 | reverse complement strand
TTCTTTGTTCTCTTTGCGACTTAAGAGTCTTGGGACAAATAGTCAACATTGAAAGTAGTCGAATCCAAAACGACAGTTTAGGTTGGAGCGGAACAATTTCGGGTATGTTTTCGGCGCAGAAGAAAAGGACTTATTGTTGAGTGCGATTTTTCGTCCTAAGGTGCAATACAAAACCAAAAAATAAAACGTTTTTCTTGTGGGCGATTACAATTTTCCGTAAAAACCGAACTCAATTTCTTCTACGACGAAAAAGCACAACCTGATGTTCCCAAAACGATTTACGCGACTGCGATGGGATTTGGGTATACGTTTAAGTAGGTTGGATCGACTTTTAGGCTCTTGGACCGCTTCGCTGAAAGACGTTGGACTGTTCGCAAGCTCAAAGAAAGAATAAAAGACTAATTTTCGATAAATTTAGTCTTGAGTCCTTGAGCGAAGTGGTCCTGCCGTCCTGCGTTCAAGAGCAAAAAGGTCCAAAAAAACTACTTCACAAAACTCAGCTTAGAGCGCTCCACCTTCATTCGCATAAATCCAAATAACACTGCTATATTATCACCATCTACGGTTTCTACTGTTCCGGTTTGACGAGTTGCGATTAACTTCACCATGGAACCAACGACGATTTTATGTCGCTCGTGATTGTCTTTTTCTGGAGCAATTTTCTTCGGTTTTGCCTTTTTCGCTTGGGCGACTTTCTTTTTTTGGGTTTCGACTTCTTTGCTTTTTTCTACGGCGAGATATTTCCCGATTTCGTTCATCAATTCTTGGTTGACGTTCTTTTTTCGGGAATTGGATTTGTATTGCGCTAGAAAACCAAGCATCTTTTTACCAGCGTTCAAGTATTTGTTATTCTTTTCGATATTGTCTTGCTGGGAACGCAGTTTTTGATCGAACAACCCTTTTTTCTGTTCGTACTTCAAACGCGCTTCTTCGGCTAATTCTTGGGCAGAAATATGTTCTTTGTTGAGTCGTTCGAGATGCGTTTTTTCTTTTTGTAATTCGCTCAGCAATCGATCCATCCGAATTTTCTTTTCGTCTGTTTTCAGTTTTGCCTCTTCGATTATCTCTTGCGGAATTCCATTGATCTGAGCCACTTCGAAAGTAAAACTACTGCCGGGCTGACCGATCGAGAATTTATACAAAGGCGCCAAAGTCTCCATGTCGAAAAGCATGCAACCGTTTATGGCGTTTCTCAATTGGTCGGCTTTCAATTTGATATTGGCGTAGTGCGTAGTGATGACTCCAAATGCTTTTTTATTGTACAATTCTTCGAAGAAAACTTCTGCCAAAGCACCACCTAAGTCTGGATCAGAACCCGTTCCAAATTCATCGAGTAATAATAAGGTACGTTTGTTCGTAATGTTCAAAAAGTAATTCATCCTTTTCAAGCGATACGAATAGGTGCTCAATTCATTTTCAATCGACTGATTGTCGCCAATGTCGGTGAGAATTTTTTTGTAGAAAAACATTTTGCTGTTTGGGTCTACAGGAACCATCAATCCAGATTGCAGCATCACCTGAAGCAAACCGACCGTTTTCAGTGTTATCGATTTTCCACCTGCATTTGGACCCGAAATCACCAACATTCGACTGAATTTGTCCATTTTCAGTTGTTGCGGAAAGGTCTTTTTGCCGTGATTGGTATTCGTTTTTCGCAAAATGGGGTGATAGGCATCGATTAATTCCATTTCAAAATCGGAATTGATATTCGGCATTACACAATCCAAATCCATTGCCAGTTTTGTTTTGGCGTGAATAAAATCCAAACGGGTCAATAAATCTTGGTAAGCTTGAATCA
>DGBF01000021.1:800-11986 GCA_002384725.1 Flavobacteriales bacterium UBA4011 | reverse complement strand
AGCTTGAATCAATTCTTTGTGTTCGGCAATTTCCCTAGTCAAAGCTTTTAGAATGACGAGAATTTCTTTTCGTTCTTCGTCGAGTTGAATGTCATATTCGCGATTTAGTTCCAGATTGACTTGCGGTTCTATAAAGGTCATCGAACCCGATTTACTCGAACCCATCACGTTTCCTTCAATGCTTCGTTTATGTGTCGACGATACAGTTAACACTCTTCGGTCGTTGATATACGCTTCCTTTGTATCACCGAGAATATTCTCTTTTAACAATTTCCGAACCTCTTTGTCAAAATTTCGGTTGATTTTAGTTTTTAGCGATTTCAAACCCGACCGAATGCGCATCAAGTTTTGTGAAGCGTCATCTTTTATTTCACCTTTTCGGTCAAAAACTTTATCGATGGCTTCGATGATTTCTTCTGTATAATGCACGGAATGTAAAAGTCCAGCAAGTTCAGGAAATTCCATTTCTCGCTTATCGAAAAAATGTATCAATCGATTAACTATATAGGACGCATCGGAAATGCGAACAAAACCTTCTTGCGGTAAAACGGCATTTTTAATGGGTAGTAGTTTCAATTCGACATGCAATTCTTCAAATTGAAGTGCAGGAAAAGTTTCGCCTTGTTCCTTGATGGACAGCCATTCCGCAACGCGATGTAGAGCCGGTAAAATCAAAGATTCATCCGACATCGGTTCCAATTCCAAAAGCAATTTTTGAGCAGTCGGACCGTTGGCATATGCCTCCAACCATTCTCTGAGAGCGGGAAATTCTAAATCTTTAAGTGTTTGCTCGTCGGCTGTTTGCATTTTGCTCTATTGCGAACAAAGGTAACAAGGTAGAAGCAACTAAGTTTTGATTCGGTGAAATTATTCTTTTTTCACATCTTCCGCGGGTGGCGAATTATCTTCAATTACCTCCAATTACCTCCAATTGCACTTTTGCCAAGCCATCTCTCACGAAATTCAGTTGTTCAGCACCCGCGCGCGAAACATCAATTATTCGCTTTTTGGAAGGAAGTCGATCGTTGATTTTAAGAATAACAGTTGAATCATTTTTCAAATTCGTGACTTTCACCATTGTTCCCATTGGAAGAGTAGTGTGGGCGCCGGTCATTTTGTTTTTGTCGTATACTTCACCAGAATAGGTTTTCTTGCCGTGAAATTTATTGTGGTAATAAGAGGCTGTTCCTGTTTCCTTAAATCCTTGGGCGAAAAACAAAGCCATTCCAAACACCAAAGCAACTATCGATATTGAATTTTTTTTCATCATACTTATTTAAACGATTTGATTTGGATATCGTTACATTCAAATTCCGGACCGATTTTGGACGGAGGACCACTTCGCTCTCAGACGGAGGATTCAAGGCGTAAGGCCCCGCTTCGCTTAAAGACTCAAGACTGTGAGAAATTAGTCCTTTAGTTTTTAAGTGAGCTTGCTAACAGTCCTTCCTTCCAAAAGCGAAGCGTCAATTCCAAACGAATAACTATTTTTACTCCTCAAATTTCAAATAGAAAATGACCCAACTCGAATACATAAAAAACCAACTTTCCGTTCAAGATAAATCTCTTATAAATACCTTGAAGTTGCTCGGTGAAAAAGCAACTGTTCCTTTTATAGCGAGGTATCGTAAAGAAATGACCAGTGGATTGGATGAGGTCGAAATTGGTGATATCCGAGACTTGGCGAAACAGTATGATGATCTTTTGTCGCGTCAAAAAACGATTTTGAATGCGATTGAGGAACAAGGAAAACTCGATGATCAGTTGAAACAGAAAATTGAGACCTGTTTTGATGTTCAGAAATTGGAGGATTTGTATTTGCCCTATAAGCAGAAACGTCAGACGAAAGGGGATAAAGCGATCAAAGCTGGATTGGAACCTTTGGCGAAAATGATTATGTCGCAACGAGGTGGAGATCCTTACCAAATGGCCGAACGATTTGTTCGCGGTGAAATTATTGATGAAGACATGGCTTTGGCCGGTGCTCGTCATATTATTGCTGAGTGGATAAATGAAAATGCAAGTTTGCGCGATCGATTACGCGATTTTTACCGTCGAAAAGGGCAATTGCAAAGTAAATTGGTCAAGGGAAAATCGGAGGAAGCACAGACCTATAAAGATTATTTCGACTTTTCTGAACCGCTTTACCGTTGTGCGTCACATCGTTTTTTGGCGATTTCTCGTGCCGATAAAGAAGGTATGTTGAAGATGAAGATTGCTGTTTCTTCGGACGATGTTATCCAAACTATTGAACGATTTTTTGTGAAAGGTCAAGATGAAAGCGCCGATCAGGTTGCGCTTGCTTGTAAAGAATCTTTTCAGCGGATGTTGAGTTCGTCGATTGAGAACGAAGTATTAAACGAAGCGAAAGAAAAAGCAGACAAGGAAGCTTTGAAAATATTTGCAGGAAATTTACGACAATTGTTGCTCGCTCCACCTTTGGGGTCGAAACGTATTTTGGCCATCGATCCAGGATTTAGAACGGGTTGTAAAGTTGTTGTTGTCGACGAATACGGAAAATTATTGACCAATACTACGATATTTCCAAATCCTCCTCAGAAAGAATCGGGGCCGGCACAGAGCAAAATCGCGCAATTGGTTCAGGCTTATAAAGTCGAAGCGATTGCCATTGGTGATGGAACGGCTGGACGTGAAACGGAAAGCTTGATCAAACGGATTCGCTTCGATAGAGATTTGGATGTATTTGTCGTTCGCGAAGATGGCGCATCGATTTATTCGGCCAGTTCTATTGCTCGAAAAGAATTTCCCGATTATGATGTTACCGTTCGCGGCGCCGTTTCTATCGGTCGACGATTGATGGACCCCTTGGCTGAATTGGTGAAAATCGACCCAAAATCGCTGGGTGTAGGTTCGTATCAGCATGAGGTAAATCAAACGTTGCTTAAAACGGCTTTGGATGATGTGGTTATTTCTTGTGTAAATTCCGTTGGGGTGGATGTCAATACGGCTTCCCCTTATTTATTGGCATATGTTTCTGGCTTAGGTCTTGGATTGGCAGAAAACGTGGTCAAACATCGATCAGAAAATGGTCCGTTTACTTCCCGAAAAAGCTTGAAAGAAGTGGCTCGAATGGGCGAAAAAGCTTACGAACAAGCAGTAGGATTTCTTCGTGTTCGAAAAGGAGAGCACCCCTTGGACAATAGTTCAGTGCATCCAGAATCGTACAAATCGGTGGAGAAAATCGCCAAACAAATGAATGTGGAATTGAGTGAATTAATCGGAAATGAGAAAATGCTCAATTCCTTAAAAAAGGCAGACTTTCCAGAAATTGATGGATTTACCTTTGATGATATTGTGTCAGAACTGAAGAAACCAGGTCGCGATCCAAGAAAACAAGCCAAAGTATTAGAATTTGACAACCGCATTTCGAAAATCGAGGATTTGGTGGAAGGGATGTTATTGCCCGGAATCGTAACCAATGTAACGGCTTTCGGCGCTTTTGTCAATATTGGAATCAAAGAAAATGGATTGATCCATAAATCGCAATTGGCCGATAATTATGTGGATGATCCGTCGACCGTTGTTTCGCTGTATGAACATGTGGAGGTCAAAGTTCTAGAGATTGATGTGGCGAGGAAGAGAGTCGGTCTTAAGAAAGTTTAATTGACTATTGACTATTGACTATTGACCAATGACGTTGATAATTTCGCGAGAATTTGTCAAAGTCAACGTCAAAAGTCAATGTCATTACGGAAGTAATTCTCAAGGAATATTTCTAACTTTACAGGATGTCAAAATCATTATTTTTTTTATCTTTTGTCCTATCAACTGGCTTGGTTTTTTCTCAAAAGAATTCAGCGCCAAAATTGGTCGTTGGAGTGGTTGTCGATCAGATGATGGTCGACTATTTATACCGCTACGAATCTCGTTTTTCCAAAGGTGGATTTCTAAAATTGATGAACAAGGGAACGAATTGCAGGAATACACAATATAATTATGTACCGACATACACGGGTCCTGGACATGCTTCGATTTATACCGGTTCAACGCCGAGCGAAAGTGGTATTATCAGTAATTCGTGGTACGACAGAGAAGCGGGTGCATCTGTGAATTGTGTGACGGATTCCAATTACTTTTCCGTTGGGACAGAATCTAGTTCTGGGATACGTTCGCCGCATTATTTGAAATGTATGACGATAACAGATCAGTTAAAGGCAACGTATACCAATTCCAAAGTGATTTCAATTTCGATAAAGGATCGCGGTGCTATTCTTCCAGGAGGACACATGAGCGACGGTTCGTATTGGTACGACTATGTGACGGGTCGGATGATCACCAGCGAGTTTTTCATGAATGAATTGCCGCAGTATGTGAAAAATTTTAATCAATTGGGGAAACCGGCCGTTGCCATGAAAACAACGTGGAACACCCTGTATCCGATTGAAACCTATACGGCTAGCGGACCCGATGATTCTCCATACGAAATGATTTTTAGAAGTAAAAAGACACCTACTTTTCCTTATAATTTTGCGCAGATTACTGATTCTGTGGGACCTTATAGTTATTTTACCTCAACGCCAATGGCGAATACTTTTCTCACGGATTTCGCACTTTCTTGCATGAAAAATGAAAATTTAGGCAGGGCCGATCATACAGATTTTTTAGCCATAAGTTATTCCACACCTGACATAGCAGGACATGCATTTGGACCATATGCTGTTGAAATGGAGGATATGTATTTGCGACTGGATTTGGAGATTGAACGATTGATGAAAGCACTAAAGAAACAAGTCGGCAACGATTTTGTGATTTTCTTGACGGCGGATCATGCAGTTGTTCCCGTTCCACAATGGTTGATTGACAACAAACTGCCGGGTGGTTATGCTTTTCTCGATCAAAAATTGATTGACTTAAGTGAAGAAATAGTGAACAAATTCGGAGCAGATTTTTTGGTGAAAGAAGAGAATGATCAGATATATTTGGATGATGAATTGATGGAGTTTATGGGTGTCGATAAAGATGAAATCGAATTGTTTACGGCACATCAAATTAGTGAATGGGGAGGTGTCAAATATGTTTACACGACAAAGGATATGCATCGTTCCAGCGGAGCAGATGGTTTGACGGAAATGATACGCAATGGTTTTGACCCGAAAAGAAGTGGGAACGTTATTTTTGTTTTGGAGTCGGGTTATTTGTCCAAATCGGCGGATACCGAAGCTTCGCGAAAAGGTACTAGTCACGGTTCGGCTTACAATTATGACACACACGTTCCATTGCTTTGGTACGGAAAAAACATTGGTAAAAAACAAGTGTACGAACGCATCGAGATTATCGATATTGTCCCAACACTTTCCCAAATCTTGAATTTACAAAATCCGTCTTGCACGATGGGAATTCCTATTCTACCAGTTCTTACAAAGTAAAGCCAGTTTAAAATGTCCGTACTATTAAAGTACATTTCACAAGGTGAACATCAAACGCAAGATTTCAAATTTGAAATTGATGATCAGAAAAAAATAGCCAGAACCTTGGCTGCTTTTGGAAATACGAATGGAGGTAGATTGCTGATAGGCGTGAAAGACAATGGTAAAATCACAGGTTGCAATCCAGAGGAAGAATACCATATGATTGAGGGAGCAGCTGAGTTGTATTGCTCTCCGAAAATTGCGTTTGAAAGTACAGTGCATCAAGAAGGTTTTCGTCAGGTACTCGAAATTATTGTGGAAGGAAATTCAAAAAGGCCGTATAAAGCTTATGATGAAGAAGGTCGATGGAAATCATATTTCAGAAAGGACGACCATACCATTTTAGTCAATAAAATTCTTTTTCGTGTTTGGCAGCATCAAGAAAGGAAAACAGCCAGGCCAGAATCGTTTGGCGAAGAGGAATTGGAGTTGCTGCGTTTGTTTAATGAAGCGAATGAAATCACTTTGAGTCAACTGTATAGAAAGTCGAATTTACCGATGAAACGAGTAGACCATTGGTTGTCTTTGTTCGTATCTTGGAACTTAGTATTTATGAATATTGCAGAGACAAAAACCACTTACACTGCAGTCGCAGATGATTAAAAGTGGTTCTGTGAAATAACTAAAAATAAGTAATTCTCACAAAAATTATTAAATCCGAACTAAAATCGCGTATTATGTGTTATATTAGATATGATTTTTTAATAATTTAGATAATACACATAAATAAAAATGGGTAGACCAGCAACAAAACCAGCGAAGCTTAAGGATGGATTTTATATAGAAGTAAAAAACCCGGGCAGTTCTGGCGTTTTAGTTAGACGGGACACCAAAGAGCAAATGACAATGGCAGCGGAAGATTACGCCAGAACGAAAGTCGTAAATGTACTTGGTGAAATGAGAAGCGAAAAGTGGATCAAAGAAAAAAAGAAATAATATAAAACGATTGACAAAGAGTCTCGAATCTAGCGGTTCGGGACTTTTTTTTATAAAATAGTATCATGATAAAACGCTTCGGTCCTTGGATTATTCTGTTTGTTCTTTTGTTGGGTAGCATTCCATTGCTCATTCTTAACGACGAAATTAGTCTTGCGAAATTTGTTGGATTTGTTACCATTGTTGGTGTTACCATCGCATTGTGGATCTGGCGGAAACAGACTTCGAATATGTCTGACAAAAAACCACGGGTCATTCTTAATTTAAATGATCGATTTTGGTTCGAGCGACATATTCCATTTTATAAGAAGTTGTCCAAAAAAGACCGAAGAACGTTCGAAGATAGAGTTGGACTTTTCCTTTCGGAGATTCGGATAACGGAAACGGGCAAAGAGTTACCGGAGAAAGAAACATGCTTTTTTGTCGCTTCATCGGCAGTGATTGCATATTGGGGATTGCCCTATTGGAATTATGGGGATTTGACGGAAGTTTTGGTGTATCCAGAGAATTATCACGAAGATGGAACGGTTCATCGTTCGGGAAATAAACAAGGACAAGTGCATCACGGCGGTTTGATGAATACGACGATGATATTGTCACAACGGGCGCTGGAACATGGGTTCAGTAACGAGACCGATAAGAAGAACGTGGGCGTGCATGAATTTCTGCATTTGATCGATAAGCATGATGGTGAAATAGATGGATTGCCCCACGATATGGATGATGACGCCGAGAAAATCTGGATGCAGTTAGCCGAAATCGAAATTGCGAAAATTAAAAAAGGGAAGAGTAAGATTAATCCATATGGAGGGACGAATTATGCGGAGTTTTTTGCGGTGACCGTAGAGTCTTTTAAGGAGAGACCGGAATTGTTTAAGAAGCAGCATCCGCGTTTGTATGAAGTTTTTGAGGATTATTTTGATGGAGATGAATAGGTTGGTGTGTGGATTTTGGAATAGTTATCAAAATCGACATCGATAAAAAGCTATTTATAAATTTGCGTTAGAATATTGAATCTAAATCAGTTAATAAATTCACCATCGATAAACATCTATATATAAATGTTTAAATTTTTAATGCTGATTTTCACGATTTCTTCAGTCAAAGAATCAGCAATTTTACGCCCCCCAACCTTCAACCCAACAACCCAAACAATCTCCTCGTCATCCTCAACAACCAAAACTTCCGCTTTATCCTGAACCGATATTTTCCCATCCTTAATAATATCAGAAACCAACTGTGAACCTTCCATTCCGACTGGAGAAATTCGATCTCCTTCGCGCCATTTCCGGACACTCAGTGCAGCACTAATCTTCTTAGAATCGAGAAAAATACTTTTTTTATTAAAGTTTTTAGGTAAATATTGAATAGTTTCAATTAGCAATTCTGGAATCTTCGTTTCTTTCTCTTCTGAGAAAACAAAAGCATCTCCATCGTTCCAAATCATTAAATTCTCCCTTTTTACCTCCAGTTTTTTCGATTTCTCAGCCTGGCGAAGGGCAGTCAATTCTTCTAACTCCGATGCCCGAAGCCCTAGCTTTTTCGCAATGAGGTATCTTCCTTCTTCATTAGTTTTATCAAAAGAACTAAAAGACCAAACACCAGATTCATGGATAGAATTTAATGTGCTTTGATTCTCTTTTTCTAAGAAACCACGCTCCGTTTGGAACGCTTTGACTAAAACCCGAACACTCTCCGCTAATTGAATATTCGCTTTTTCCATCATCGGAATCCATTCATTCCGCCAACGATTCCTCAAATATTTATTCTCTGAGTTACTTTGATCTTCTCTGAATTCCAGATGGTTTTCCTTGGCGTATTTATATAATTCAGATTTCCGAAATCCAAGCAATGGTCGCCAGTGATTCCCGTTTTTTTCCGCCATGCAGCTCATTCCGGCGATACCTGACTTCCGCGTCAAATGCATAAAAAACGTCTCCATTTGATCGTCCAAATGATGCGCCGTCATTAAAACATCGTCTTTACAAACATTCTGAGAAAAGAAATCGTATCGGATTTTTCGTGCTGCATTTTGAAGATTTCCACCATTTTCAGATAGGTGTTTCCCCATGTCGAAATTATGAACTGAAATAGAGACAGTGTATTTCGTCGCTAATTTTCGAATCAATTGTTCATCCGCGTTGGATTCTTCGCCACGCAGATGATAATTGACGTGCAGCAAATGAATGTTTGAATGATTCTTCGATAAGAGATCCAATAAAACAACGGAGTCGACACCGCCACTAATGGCAATAAAAATCGTTTTAACCGATAATGGTTTTAGCTTATTTGGAATATGGGTTCCTGAATTACTCATTCATTCCGTCCAGAATTTTTTGGACTTTCGTTAGGCATTCTTCATACTCCTTTTCTGGATCCGATTGAATCGTAATCGCCCCTCCTACGTCACAGGTCATCATTTTCTTCTTCTTGTTATAGAATAAAGAACGAATAACTACATTGAAATCAAAATCGCCTTCTGGATCGATGTAACCAATAGAACCTGAGTAGATACCTCTTTTGAAATCTTCGTATTCTTCGATCAATTGCATGGCGCTCATTTTGGGCGCTCCAGTCATCGATCCCATAGGGAAAGTGGCACGAAGAACATCCGTGAAACTAGTTCGTTCCTTTAATTCACAACTCACCGTCGACATCATTTGATGCACCGTTTCGAAACTATAAATCCCACACAACTCATCAACTGATACGCTGTTTTTTGTTGCTATTTTGGATAGGTCATTTCGAACCAAATCAACAATCATAACGTTTTCGGCACGTTCCTTCGGATCTGATTTCAACTGTTCTTTCAATAATTCATCTTGCACTTTAGCTGGATTTCTTTTTGCCGTTCCTTTAATAGGTTGCGATAATAATTTGTCTCCTTCGCGTTTGATAAATCGTTCTGGTGAACCACAAAAAATCGTGTAATCATCAAATTGAACGTAACTGGAGAAAGGCGCTTTGGTTATGTTATTTAGCTTGAAATAAGCGTCCAAACTGAAGTTGATATCCACGTTTTCCGCCAAAAATTCTTGACAATAGTTTATTTCATAAATGTCACCTTGTTGAATATGTTCTTTCAATTTTACAACGTTTTCCAAGTATTTTTCCTTCGAAGTGGTAGGTTGAAAATCAAGTTTGTAGGCATGAAAATTTTGGTCTGTTTCTTCTTCTAAAAAGTAATTTAAAAACTCAAAACTCTCTTTTGTTTTATCTCCTTGAACAAATTCAAAGTGTTTCCCTTGCAATTTCACAACATACTTGGGTGCCCAGAAAAACATATCAGGGAACTCTTTGTTGTCTGTATTTTTGGAACTTAAATTCTCCAATTCATTTTTCAGATCATAACCCAAGTAACCAAAAATGAATTTCTTTTTGTGGAATTCAATGAACAAATCCAAATCGTGAAGGGCCATTCCGCTATTCGCAGAAATACTTTCTCCATCACCAAAAGCGAGAAGTCCGCTTCCATCGTTGCTGTTCAAATAAGCTACAGGGAATTTAATCATCTTGCGAATTTATCCTTTCTTTACCTCGCACCAAAATATGGAAGCTAAAATCTTCGAAAATCTGTATTTTCGCTACAAATATGCTATATCGCCTTATAAAAGTCTTGGTTGGAATTGGGATACGCTTGTATTATCGTGAAATCCGTGTGAAGAACAGAAAAAATATTCCACTCGATGAACCGCTGATTATAATCGCGAATCACCCGAATACCTTAATGGATGCCTGGATGATAGGGCATATTTGTCCAAGGCCAATACACTTTATGGCAAAGGGCACGCTTTTTAATAGCAAGTTTAAACTGAAATTATTGAGTTCTTTAAATATGATTCCAATCAATAGAGTGGGAGAAGGGAAGACAGATGGAGTTTCTAATCAAAACAGTTTTCAAGCTTGCTATGATATTCTTGAGGCGGGAAAAACTTTGGTTATTTTCCCTGAAGGATCGAGTTATCAAGAACGACATTTACGTGATTTAAAGTCAGGAACCGCCCGTATTGCGCTAGAAGCAGTAAAGCGAAAAGAAGGACAACTCGATGTGAAAATACTACCAATGGGATTGAATTATACCCAAGCTGAAAAGTTTCGAAGTCGGGTTTTGGTGGATATTGGTGAGCCCATGTCAACGAAGGATTATCTGGCCGATTATATCGAAAACTCAGGTAAAGGTGCTCGAAAAATGACAGAACAATTCCGTGTCCGTTTGGAACAATTGCTCGTGAATTCGAACACCAAAGAAGAACAAGATTTGATCGACCAAGTAGCCAATATTTTGCAATCGAGATATACCAAAGAAGGGTCAGAGAATGCGATCAGTGAGATCGATTTGTTGAAACGAATTCGGAATCGAATGGACGATTTCAAAGTCACAGAAGCATGGAAAACAGAAGAAGTTCGCAAGCTAGTAGAGACCGTAAAATGGGAAAATGAAAAGCTCAATATCCAAACGGATTTTTTGGACAGACGTTTTCGTTCCACCATGTTTTTTAGACAATTGTTCTTCTCCATTATTTTCGTTTTGATCGCTGTTCCCTTCTTTATTTTTGGAATGATTCACAATGCAATTCAGTTTTATTTGATCGATTTTCTCATTCCTAAATTGACCAAAGACATCGAATATTATGCTCCTTTAGCTGTACTTCTAGGCTTGGTTCTTTATCCGCTTTTCTTTGGATTATTTGCTCATTTTATTGGAAACGCCTTCGATTTATCGTTTTGGCAAAAAGTAATTTATTTCGTGATGATGCCGCTTGGTGGGTAATAGCGCCTATTTCCTTTACAGTGGCATACCTAGCTAAAATGAAATCATCA
>DGBF01000021.1:415-632 GCA_002384725.1 Flavobacteriales bacterium UBA4011 | reverse complement strand
TCGTGATGATGCCGCTTGGTGGACTATTCGCCTATTTCTTCCACCGCTATTTACGACACATTGGCTACAAATGGAAATACATTTTCCTCATGATTCGCCAAAAAGAAGTCGTTCTTAGTCTCAAAGCCAAGCGTGATCGTTTGCGCGAATACTTTGAAATATAGAGAATCGAATACCGAATTCCCTTTTGTAAATATTGCCGAAATGGTTATTATTC
>DGBF01000021.1:0-224 GCA_002384725.1 Flavobacteriales bacterium UBA4011 | reverse complement strand
ATTGCCGAAATGGTTATTATTCGGTTCTGTCACGTTAGTCGTGTTTAAGATAGAAAAGAATACATTTAGAATCAAAAATGACTCTTTATGTTCAAGTATCACAAGTATCCAAAAGCAATAATCCTCTAAGCAGTTTATTTTAAACTAAGATTCACTTTAAGTTATCGAGATGTAGAAGAATTGCAGGAAATTAGAGGAGTTAAAGTTGACCATTCTACAATTCA
>DGBF01000105.1 GCA_002384725.1 Flavobacteriales bacterium UBA4011 | reverse complement strand
ATCAACTATTTGTTAAGTAAAAACAAGGGAATATACACCTAATCTGATTCAGATATGAATTTTACTTAACAAATAGTTGATACATATATAAAGATTAGGAAACTTCCTCTCGGTAAAGAAACTCGAAATTTGTCTCATCAAATAATTAGAAAAAAAATATGAAAACAGGAAAATTGAAATTAGGAACAATGGTACTTGCCGCGGCATTTGCCTTAACATTTACATCTTGTAAGAAAAAAGGATGTACTGATCCAACAGCAACAAACTACAATGACAAAGCAAAAAAGGATGATGGAACATGTGAGTTTGCGGATGCGTCGACATATAAGATAGAAACGACCACGATTAATGGAGTTTCATACGAAAAGATTACCGGAACAATCAAAGAGAATATTGCATTAGATGCTACTAAAAATTACATGCTTTCAGGTGGTGTTTTTGTAGATGCTGGAGCGGTCTTGACTATTCCTTGTGGTACAATGATTTACGCTGCTGATGACAACACCATTCCATTCCTATCTATATTACGAGGATCGAGAATAATGGCAATGGGGAGTGAATCTTGTCCTATAGTGTTCACAACGATCAAGTCAAATCCTCAACCGGGTGATTGGGGTGGAATTATTGTAAATGGATACGCACCTATAAATAATGGAGTTGATCCAATTGGTGAAGGTCAAACAGGAACGTATGGTGGAACAAATCCATCCGACAATTCCGGCGTTATGCAATATATCCGCGTTGAATATGCCGGTAAACAAATCACAGCTGATACCGAACTGAACGGCTTTTCTTTCAATGGAGTTGGAAACGGAACGACTTTGGATCATTTACAAGCTTTTAAATGTGCCGATGATGGATTCGAGTTTTTTGGAGGAACCGTGAATATGTCGTATGCTTTGTCTTATGGTTCAGGTGATGATTCGTTTGACTTTACCTTTGGATGGAGTGGAACAGGTAATTACTGGAGAGCAGTGCAATCGGCAACTGAAGGTGATCGTGGTATTGAAGGAGATAATAATTCCTCAAACAATGCAGCGACTCCTTTTTCAAATCCAACTTTGTCCAATATTGAATTAATTGGGCGAGGTTCCGCAGCAGCAACATCAGGCGCGAAATTCCGTGAAGGAACAAAAGCGACAGTTTCGAATATCGTAATAGAAGGATTTTCCAAAGGGTTCGACATTCAACATGATCAAACCTTAACAAACGTCGTAAATGGATCATTTAAATTAACAGGAGGAACTGCTAATGTAGACGTTACAACTCCATTAAAGTTTACCGCAAATACTTCAGGAGCTTCTTTGGAAACAGACGCACAGAATTCTGGGAATGTCATTGTCGATGGTTCGGGAGTCTCAGCATCAACTTGGATTTCAGGAACATGGTTTAAGAATTTATAAAAACAAACCTATTTACTTACTAATTAAAGTCTTAACCTCGGTTAGGACTTTTTTTCGTTTGTAGAATATTTGTATCCCACACCTTTTACCGTTACTATTAATTCATCACCTAACTTTTCACGTAGTTTTCGAATGTGCACATCTATTGTTCTATCTCCAACTACAATGTCAGTTCCCCATACAGTATCCAATATTTCTGATCGTTGAAAGACATTATCCGGCTTGGACATCAATAAAGCAATCAATTCAAATTCTTTTCTCGGAAGTTGAATTTCATCATTCCCTTTTTCGACGACGTATTTATTTCTATTTATTCTTAGTTCGTTGGACGAGTTTGTCGAGCCATTCTGAAGATTGCGGCGAAACACGGCTTTGATACGGGAAATTAATACGCGCATTTTTATTGGTTTCGTTACGTAGTCATCGGCTCCGGCATCTAGGCCTGCTACTTGACTGTAATCTTCGCCTCGCGCAGTTAAAAAACAGATGTACGTATTTTCGAATCCAGGAGTCGATCGCAATGTTTCACATACCTCCATGCCATCCATTTCGGGCATCATTATATCTAATAAAATCAAATCTGGATGAACTTCCTTGGCGATTTTTATAGCCTCAACTCCGTTCTCGGCACAAAATGTTTGAAAACCTTCCTTGGAGAGATTGTATTCTAGAAGCGTTCTGATATCTTCATCGTCATCTACTATGAGAACGGATTTGTTCATGTTAATTTGCGTTTTACTAGGCCAAGTTAATTAGAATTAGGCTTTTAATAAGCTACTTGTGAAAAAAAAACGTTTTTAAAAAAAAACATTATTGAAAATTTGGAGGGTAAGATTTAAAATGTATATTTGTGATGAGTAGTTAGTTAGGTTGATTAGTGTAATAAGAGCTTTAAACACCAGTTTAAAGCTCTTATTTTTTTGATATTTTTTTTACGTTTAAAAAAACACCTACTCAATATTATTTAGTCATTGCGATACATAAAACCAAGTGACTTTAAGTTTCAAATTTTCCCAAGTAGATTTCGGATCAATTTTATAACAATTTACTTATATCCCATCCCCAAAAAATAACTAACTTTCGGCTAAATTCTCGAGTGCATGAATGCGAAAATTTTATTAGTTGAAGACGACACAAGCTTAGGTTTTGTAATTAGTGATCATTTAAAAAATCTTGGTTACGAGGTTACTTTATGTTGTGATGGTGTTGAAGCAATACAAAGATTTAATCAAGAAAAATTTCACTTGGGAATCTTTGATGTCATGATGCCAAAGAAAGACGGATTTACTCTTGCCCAAGAAATTCGAAAAGTAGATAAGGAAGTTCCGATTTTATTTTTGACTGCAAAATCCATGACTGAGGATAAAGTAGCTGGTTTCAAAGCTGGGGGTGATGATTATTTGACAAAACCATTCAATTTCGACGAATTTGAATTGAGAATTCATTCTCTTTTAAAAAGAGTGAACTTAGATCTAGTTGAGGATCAAATGACTGGCTTTCAAATTGGTAAGTTTCACTTTGATAGCGAGCAACATGAGGTAAAGCTAGATAAAGAGACGAAAAACTTAACGAAAAAAGAAAATCAAATTTTAGCGATACTCGCCAAAAATAAAAATAAAGTTATAGCACGTGAAATTCTTTTGACAGCCGTTTGGGGTCAAGATGATTATTTTGTAGGAAGAAGTTTGGATGTGTTTATCACCAAACTTCGGAAGTATTTAGCGGGAGACGAAAAAGTACAAATCTTGAACATTCATGGTGTTGGATTTAAATTGGAATGCCCTGAATAATGTCTGATATTTATCTCCTTCATTTGGAAACGAGCACCAAAGTTTGTTCGGTGGTTTTATCCAAAAATGGAAACGAAATTGCCAAAAAAGAATCAAACGATGATGCTTTTGCCCATGGCGAAAAATTGACCCTCTATATTCAAGATGTCATGTACACGGCTGAATTACAGATCGATCAGCTCTCAGGTGTTTCGGTTTCTTCGGGTCCAGGTTCCTATACAGGATTGAGAATCGGAACCTCTACTGCAAAAGGATTATGTTATGCCTTGAATATTCCTTTGTTGTCCATTTCTTCAATAGAAAGTTTGGCTTACGAAGCGCGAAAAATGCATCCCGATTCCACTATTTGTGCAATGATAGATGCAAGGCGAATGGAAGTGTATTGTGGTATTTATTCGTCAGATTCGAACGTTTTGAAACCAATTTCTGCAGATATTTTAGACGAGTCGACTTACTTGAATTTTGAGCCTTTCGTTCTCGTTGGCGACGGTATGCCGAAGATGAAGGAATTTTGGTCAGAAAGAAATATTCAATTTGAAGACGAGGTACTTTGCAGTGCTAGTGGTCAGGTTGAGAAAATATATTACAAATACATCAACCAAGAATTTGAAGACCTGGCGTATTTCGAACCTTTTTACTTGAAAGAATTTTACACCGTTCCTCCCAAGAAAAAATAAAAAGTTAACAGCTTGTTTCTCCTGAAGCAAAGCAAAACTATTCCTTACCTTTGCTTGTTATTTGATTAAAACCAATTCGTGAACTTATCCAAAGAAATTTTTGAAAGCGAAAAACCGTATTTAATTGCTGGTCCATGTAGTGTCGAATCGCGCGATCAAGTCACCCAAATTGCGATAGAAATAGCTCAAAAAAGTGAAATCAGATTGCTCCGTGGTGGTATTTGGAAACCACGTACACGACCTGATTCTTTTGAAGGTGTGGGAGCAGTTGGTTTGCCGTGGTTGATCGAAGCTGGGGAATTGGCTAAATTGCCTACGTGCACCGAAATTGCGAATGCGAATCATGCCGAACAAGCCTTAAAAGCGGGTGTCGATGTATTATGGATTGGCGCGCGGACTTCAGTAAACCCTTTCGCTGTTCAAGAAATTGCAGATGCGCTCAATGGAGTTTCTGTTCCAGTTATGGTTAAAAACCCCATCAATCCAGATTTAGAGCTGTGGATAGGGGCCTTTGAGCGATTAGAGAAAGCAGGATTAAAAGATTTAACGGGAATTCATCGTGGTTTTTCTTTCTACAATCATCCCAAATACAGAAACGTACCCAACTGGGAAATTCCGATTGCTTTCCGTGAAAGAATGCCACATGTCCCATTAATTTGTGACCCAAGCCATATTTCTGGAAGAAGAGACTTGTTGATGGAAGTAAGTCAAAAAGCGATGGATTTGAATTTTGAAGGATTGATGATTGAAACACATCCTAATCCGGACGAAGCATGGTCGGATGCGAAACAGCAAGTGACCGCCGATGGATTAGAAAAAATAATCAATAATTTGATTTTACGTGAAACGTCAGTTGGAGAAGATGCGGAAAAGAACTTGGAAGATATTCGCCAGAAAATTGGTGTTTTGGACGATCGAATTTTTGACTTACTCTCGGAAAGAATGCAAATTAGTGAGGCCGCAGGAGAACTGAAACGAAACCACAACATAACTATTCTGCAACAAGAACATTGGGCACGAGTTAAAAATTCCCGACTTTCAAGAAGCGTGAAATATCAATTGACACCTCTTTTTATCCGTCAAACCATGGATGCCATTCATCAGGAATCGATTCGTCGCCAAACCAAGGTGATGAATCCCAAAAAGGATTAAAAATGAAAGTGCCAACCGAATTTAATCGAAAAACAATACGAGTTCCTGCTTCCAAAAGTGATAGCCAAAGAGCCTTACTTGCGGCAAGCTTGGTTGAAAGCAGAGTTGCTATTAAAGGCATTGGTGATAGTAAAGATGAGTTATCAATGCTTGAAAACATACTGTCTATTGGAGCTAAAATCACAGAAAAAAAAGGTGAATTGTGCATTGAAGGAACACACCAATTTCCTGAAGCTTTGACTTTGAATTGTGGTGAAAGTGGTTTAGGTTCTCGCCTGATGACAAGCTTGTGCATTATTCATTCTGGCGAATTTCGGATCAATGGAGAAGGGTCTTTATTGGATCGTCCTTTTGGATTTTTTAAAGATAATTTCGAGAATAGGATCCCATTTATTGAGGACAATGAGGGAAGGCTTCCAATGAAGATTCAAGGAGGTTTTGATGGTGGAGAATTGACAGTGAGTGGCAAGCAAAGTTCACAATACATTTCTGGTTTGTTAATGGCTTTGCCACTTGCGAAAAATGATTCTGTATTGCACGTTGAAGAATTGAACAGTGCTCCTTATGTCGAAATGACTTTGAAAACTCTCCGCCATTTTGGGATAATAATTGAAAAGCAGGGAATTAAAAAATTCGTCATTCCTGGAAATCAAACATACAAAGCGAAAGAGTATACTATTGAACGAGATTGGAGTTCGGCTGCTTTTTGGTTAGTTGCGTCTGCCTTAGGAAAAGATATTTGGTTGAAGGATTTAACAATGAGTAGTTTACAAGCCGATAAGTTTATTTTGGATGTTTTTCTCGCTGCCAATTGCAAGGTTCATTTCGAAACGGGAATGATTCAAATCGACGGGGTAAACCGAACTTCATTGGAATGTGATTTGACCGATGCCCCCGATTTATTTCCAGCTCTTTCCGCTTTTTCTGCTTTGACGGAGGGCGAATCGAAGTTGTTTGGCTTGCATCGCCTGGTGCATAAAGAAAGTGATAGAGGAATAACGATACAATCTGAATTTGAGAAAATTGGTGTAAAAGTTGACTTGGATAATAAAAATGATGTGCTGATTGTTCATGGTTCTAAATCCATAAAAGGTGGGAAAACATCTTCTTGCAACGATCACCGAATTGCAATGTGTTTGGGTATTTTAGGTTTGTTTTCAGAATCAGAGATTGAAGTCGAAAATCCGGAAGCGGTGGCGAAAAGTTATCCTGAATTTTGGTCGGACCTGCAGAAACTACAATAGAAAAACGAAAGGAACGATGAGTAAAAACAACAATAAGATTCCTTCCGGCATGTTTCGTTCAGTCATTGAATTTCTTTTCTGAAATAGGACTAAACTATAAATAAACATCGCTAAATAGTAAGCTGAAATAATGGCTTGTAAAATAAGAAACAGTCCAATTAACATGCTGTCTGATTTTGCAAAAAACACATTAATAGAAGTCCAAATAATCAAAGGCACAGGCCAATATGAAGTTGACGTAAGGGATATAGTTCCACCACTTCATTGCGTCATATACTTAACCAACAACCCATTCGTCGTCTTCTGATTTTTCTTCTTCATAAAACCAGACCAACAGAACAAATACCCTGGCAGGCCAAAGGCCTGTTTTGAACACTTCCACGCATCAAAATCGTCAAGATGCTCAATGATTTTGCCATCTTTAAATTTAAAAGAAGCCGAAACAGGATTGATTACTTTTCGTTTTTTTTGCCCGTAATTGTACGTCGAAATCCATTTTGCTTTTCCCGTTTTTTCTTCCGCTGAAATGTCAGAGAATTCTACTTTGAGTTCACCTTTCGCTCTT
>DGBF01000066.1:3504-4079 GCA_002384725.1 Flavobacteriales bacterium UBA4011 | reverse complement strand
TTTACTTTCTGAATAATCAAAGATTTAGCGCTTTGTAATTCGTCGCGCATAACGGAAGAATGGAGGTCAATGTAAAGCACTTTTTCATGAATACGAACACTTTTGGTTCGGTTGGCAATGGCTTTGCCCATGATTTCCTCCCAATTGTTGATGATGTTCATTTCCTCCATCTTGCCTTCTAGTCCGTAGGCTTTCATGAATCGGTCGACTAGTCCCGATAAGGGTTTTGGGTCTCTATCTTTACTCATAAGGAAACGATTTTGAGGGTTTGTTCTGGAGTTACAACACCTTTACTGACACTGAAATATTGGATTGGAATTTCACTTTGACCGAAGATGTTCTCCAGTCGATCACGGTTGGTATCCGTTACCAAAACTTGTCCAAAGGAATGATCGGAAACCAGTTGAAGGAGACGTTCTACCCTTTTGTCGTCCAATTTATCGAAAATATCATCGAGAAGTAGAATTGGAATGGCTTTGAGGTGTTCTTTCAACCATTCGAATTGCGCCAATCGAAGTGCGATCAAATAGCTTTTTTGTTGACCTTGCGACCCAAATTTCTTAACAGGATGCTCC
>DGBF01000066.1:2954-3326 GCA_002384725.1 Flavobacteriales bacterium UBA4011 | reverse complement strand
AAATTTCTTAACAGGATGCTCCTTGATGGTGAAAAGTAAATCGTCTTTGTGAATTCCACCTTGCGTGTATTGAGTAAAAGCGTCTTTCTTTTCGTTGATTTCGAGCAATTCAGCAAAAGTCAAATCATTCAATTGAGAACGGTATTCCAAATCGATTTTCTCATCTTCTTCTCCAATGAAATTGTAGGATTTTTGAAAAACGGGAATGAATTCAGTTAAAAACTCTTTTCTCGCTTCATGAATTTTCATTCCGTAGCGGATCAATTGTTCGTTCCACACTTCAATGGATTCTCGATCGAAAAGCCGACTTTCGTACATGTTCTTCAACAATGCATTTCGCTGGTCGAGTACTTTCTTGTAGCGTTGCAAATC
>DGBF01000066.1:0-2843 GCA_002384725.1 Flavobacteriales bacterium UBA4011 | reverse complement strand
TCCACCTGCGACGCACTTCACTTCCGTCGCCGATTAAGTTGCGGTCGTATGGCGAAATCATCACACACGGGAATTGACCGATATGTTCTGCCAGTTTTTCGTATTCTTTCTTGTTGCGTTTGAAGATTTTTTTGGAACCGAGTTTTACGGAACATTGAATATCGACATCTCGTTCGGGCGA
This sequence comes from Flavobacteriales bacterium UBA4011, assembly GCA_002384725.1. Lineage (GTDB taxonomy): Bacteria > Bacteroidota > Bacteroidia > Flavobacteriales_D > Crocinitomicaceae > UBA2040. The sequence continues at coordinate 2,662 of DGBF01000066.1, read as the reverse complement.
GTCAAACGTACCTTGTATAACGAAAAAAGGTTGTTCGAAACGGATGTTTTGTCTGTCGACGCCATTCAAGTACGATTTACAAACGGACAGGTAATGCACAGCATCAAGGATATTAGTTTTGCCGGATCCATTGTCGCCTGTAAAGCAATTCACAGATGGTGAAAGTTGCAGTTCCGCTTCTTCGTAATTCTTGAAGTTGAGGAGTTGTATGGACTTGAGATGCATGTGGTAAAGTTAGGGAAAATAATAGGGAGTTTTGGCCACGATTTGCACTAATTTTCACGAATGGATGGTGTGCTAGTAATGAAGGATGTTTATTGGTGAAGCTAAAGCACAACCGACGCAGCAAAACGTTGATCTTTGTACTCAAATTTATCATTGACACCTAGGGTCTTTGCGTCTCGATTTTCCTTATTGAGTTAATGTTTAGCGATTAGAAATTTTATTCTTTACTATTACAAAAAACTGGATTCCGATTTTGAAAAAAACTAACCTTTTTTTTCTAAGATTCAAATCTTATCAACAAATTACCCTACTTTCTCCACTACTCTGCCATCACAAAAAAGCTTTTGGTTATATTTGTATAGCATGAGTGATTACGTTGTTTCCGCAAGAAAATATAGACCCCAAACCTTTGATACTGTTGTTGGACAAAAGTCCATTACGACTACTTTGCGTAGCGCAATTACTACTGATCATTTGGCGCAGGCGTTTTTGTTTTGTGGAACTCGTGGTGTTGGTAAAACAACCACTGCGCGAATATTAGCCAAGACCATCAACTGTATGGATCGTGGTGAGAATGTAGAAGCGTGCGACAAATGCGACTCTTGTGTTTCTTTTAACGAAAATGCTTCATTGAACATTTACGAATTGGATGCCGCTTCGAATAACTCTGTGGATGATATTCGTGAGTTGATCAATCAAGTCCGGGTACCACCTCAATTGGGCACACACAAAGTGTATATCATTGATGAGGTCCACATGCTATCTACTCAAGCCTTCAATGCTTTTTTAAAAACGTTGGAAGAGCCACCGAAACATGCCATTTTCATTTTAGCGACGACCGAAAAACATAAAATTATACCCACGATTTTATCTCGTTGCCAGATTTTTGATTTCAACCGTATCAAAGTTTCTGATATGGCAAATCATTTGGCCAATATCGCGGCAAAAGAAAACATTACGGCCGACCCAGAAGCATTGCACCTAATTTCGCAGAAAGCAGACGGAGCACTTCGAGATGCTCTTTCGATTTTTGATCAGATAGTCACTTTCGCAGGCAACAATATTACTTATAAGCAAGTTCTTGAGAATCTGAATATTCTCGATTATGATTATTATTTCCGTATTGTAGATGTGGCGTCTAAAGAAGATATTCCAGCCGCTTTGCTCCTATTGAATGACGTTGTAGAAAAAGGATTTGACCCGCATCATTTTGCGACAGGCTTGGCGAATCATTACCGTGATTTGTTAGTTTGTAAAGATCCTCGAACTTCTAAATTACTGGAAGTAGCTGAGAACGTAGAACAGAAATATTTAGAACAATCCAAAGAAATCGATCCGAACTACTTGTTGCGCGCAATAGCAGTATTAAGTAAAGTCGACATTGAATATAAAACCGCCAAGAACTCGAGGCTGCTCGTCGAAGTAGGATTGATGCAATTGTGTTCGCTAAAAAGTGAGCTCGAAAAAAAAAATCCCTAACTGATCCTGTCAAGATTATTGCTTTCAAAGGTCAAAGCCTGCGAGATGCAGCACCCAAGCCCATTGCCAAACCCAATGTTACGGAAAGACCAGTTTACGATCCGCCCATTACGAAATTAAAAACACTGGTAACGCCAACTGGGCAATTGAAAACGCAGAATCCCAGCATCAAACAAATTCTTAAAGACGAGGAAGAAAACAGCAAGGTAATTCCGAACGAAGATTTGCCTCGCGAATCCTTTTCGAGCGACCAACTCCGCATGTATTGGCGACAATATGCCTATCAAGCGAAAGAACAAGCGCAAGAGACTTTGTACAATGCAATGGTGAAACGTGAACCTATCATTGCGGAAGGTAACTTAATTCGTATTGAAGTAGATAACGCTGTTCAAATGAACATGATCGATGCTTCAAGACAAAAAATGACCAATTTTTTCAGAGAGCATTTAAAGAACTTCGACATTCAATTGGATTGCTTCGTAACCGAAAATGAAGATTCGGAACAACAGTTTCAACCTCCAAAAGATCAATTCAACACTTTAGCAAGAAAGTACCCTAATTTGCACACATTTAAGAGTTCGTTTAATTTGGATTTCGATTATTGAGAAGACATAGGCTTAAAGCCTTATGCATAACGGCACTATAGCTTCACTCTCAACTGCAGAGTCACTTCCGATTTACGATTTGTTTTAATCATTTCAGCACCAGACCCTAAAGAATCTCGGTCGGTGTATAGATTAACAGCATATCTCGCCCAGAGGTCAAATTTGCGAAGGAAAGTCCAACGAACCATCAAATACGCTCTTGTTCCCTTGTAGAAATAAGCTGGAACAGAGAAAACGTACAAGGCATTCGATTCAAAAGCATATAAACGGGTATCGTAACTATCTGTATCGAAGAAAGCGTAGCGCATAGACAAATCTATCGGCCACGTTTTAGGGCGGATGAGTAAATCTTG
>DGBF01000071.1 GCA_002384725.1 Flavobacteriales bacterium UBA4011 | reverse complement strand
TAAGTCATATATATTGTAGAATTCTCTCATCCATGATGGTCAATTCTAAGTACATTTAAACAAATGACTAAACAGAAGTTCTATTTCATGTTCTTTTTTCTTATTGGATTCTCTTCAGGGGTTTTAGTCAAGAATCTGATTCATTAAAAAAATAAAATCGAGTTGTCGGGTTTCTCTGCTTTTTATTACACGCCTGAAACTGGATTTGCAGGAGGGGCACTTGGCCTGTTAAATTGGAATTGGAAAAACGATTCGATCAATGCTAAAAGTGCAAGCACTGCATTGAGTTTTTCCTGCATTTCTCGAAATTAAATCTTGTTTTATTTGCCTTTTAATTTGTTTCTGAAGAATGATAGTTTTCGATTGAATGGAGAACTTGGGTTTTATGAGTCTGTCTATTTTTATTTCGGACAAGGGAATACTGTCGGAAATTTCGAAGATAAAATAGAACAATTTAATATCAGTTTTCCCAGAGTTCCATGATAGAGGAGCGTTCTTCAGAGTAAAAAAAGGCACGATAGCCTAGAATTGCTGAGTTTGGGTAAGAGTGCAAAAGATTATTTAGAAAAGTACTGTGTTGTAACTAAAAACGACTTGAAGTATTCTGTTCTATTCTCTTGTATTAGAGTTAATTACGGAAGAAAAGAGGCGTCAAAAAGTTTCTCATGAAATATGAAATCATTACAAAAGCCGACAAGAAAAAGGATTTGAAATGCTTAGATTACGACTGGACTTTGGCCTTAGATCCGCACAAAAAATAATGTAGATTTTATTCCGATTTTGAAATAAGTCGGAGTACTTTTGGCGAATGAAAAATTGGCTTACCTTATTCTTAGTATCGTTTTCAATGATATTATTCGCACAGAATGACACAATAACATTGGTTTCGTATAATTTATTGAACTTCCCAGATGGTAGAAATGATTGCGGATCCGGTAATGTAAACCTTCCGAATAGGAGTGATAGCTTGCGTAAGATCATGCAATACCTGAAGCCAGATATCTTGGTGGCTTGTGAAATTCAACATAAAGATGGTGCGGATAGTGTGCTTACTCGATCGCTAAACGTTTTTGGTGCGACAAACTATCAAATGGCGCCATTTATGTATTCTTCTGGTGGAGGCGGAGGTTTGAACAATGCTATGTATTACAATTCAGACAAATTAATCTTCCTTCGTCAAAAACCAATTTTAACAGATGGTCGCGATATGAATCATTATACTTTAATGGTGAAAGATCCGAACATTTCACAGCACCGAGACACTATTTTTATCGAAGTTCACATGGCACATCTCAAAGCAGGAAATGGCACTTCAAATGCTGCTCAAAGAGCCAGCCAGACTCAAACTTTCCGAACGTACGTAGATTCAAAGCCACTCATGAGAAACCATTTCTTTTGTGGAGATTACAATGTCTATACAAGTTCTGAAACGTGCTACCAAAACTTAACGACAGGTGGTGTTAATCCGTTCTTTGATCCGATTTTTTCTCCAGGAAGCTGGACGAGTAACGCTTCTTTTGCGGCAATTCATACCCAATCTCCGCGAACAAGTGGAGGATGGGCATGCGGCGCTGCGGGGGGAATGGATGATCGCTTTGATCAAATTCTCGTGACGCAAAATGTATTGTCAGGACAAGATAACCTCAATTATGTCACGAATTCTTATGATGCGGTCGGCAATGATGGTCTGCATTATAACTCAAGTTTGCTAAGTGCTCCAGTCAATACCCAGTATCCAGACAGTATCATTAATGCAATTTTTTATCTTTCTGATCATTTACCTGTGGCTTTGAAGCTTGTTCCAGTTTTGCCGACTAATAATGGCTTAGGCTTGACGTATTCAACGAATGGGCCGCTTTGTGAAGGGAATGCCAACGGGACAGCGACGGTTACGCTACTGTATGGTGTTGCACCTTACAGTATTCAATGGGATGCGAACGCGAATAATCAAACGACGGCAACTGCATCCAATCTCTTGCCTGGTCCGTATTGCGTTACAGTTACCGATGTAAATGGACTAAGCGATCAGGTTTGCTTCGAAATAGAGTCTATACCTGGTGTTACAGCAAATATTTTCCCATCGGGCTCTACTTTCTTATGTGATGGTCAAGCTTCGGTTTTGGTGAATGGTGGTGCGCCTCCGTATGTATTTTTATGGGACGACCCAATGGGTCAAACTGCGCAAACAGCGGCAGCGCTTTGTCCTGGAACCTACATGTGTGCAGTTTCTGATCAGGGTGGGTGTGAAATTCAGGTTTCAACGACTATCGCTTTAGTCAGCTTATTAGAGCAATCGAAACTAGATGGGAAGATTTTAGTATCACCGAATCCTTTTTTGGATGAACTGAGAATAGAGAATGCTGGCGAGGAAAGTCTTCATGTTAACACAATTTTTATTCGTGATATCCAAGGAAAAACGGTATTGAAAATGAATATCAATTCGCTTCATAAGAATACATTTATCTCATTGAAAACAAACAGTTTAAATACTGGTCTATATTTCCTAGAGTTGTCGAATGAGGAAAGTTCAACCGTATTTAAAATTGTAAAATAATCGGATTTAATTAATCTTAACTTTAAGACCAAAGCATTTAGATTATCTTTGCCAAAAATTATTATTGATGAACGAAGAAATGAAAGCAGTGAGTTACTGCGTTGGAATGAGTGTTGCAGGCAGTTTAATGCAACAGAATTTACAATCTATTGAACCGGGAGTAATGGCACAAGCGATTGCTGATGTTTTCGAAGGGAAACCAGCTCCTTATTCGCCAGAACAAGCGAATGAGATCATTCAAAAATATTTATCGGTTGCCGTGCAAGAGCAATTCAAAGCGAACAAAGAGCTTGGTGAAAAGTTTTTAGCTGAAAACTTCAAGAAAGAAGGTGTTAAAACAACAGTTTCGGGTTTGCAATATGAAGTGGTAAAAGAAGGAAAAGGTAAAAAACCAGCTGCAACAAGTCAGGTGAAAGTGCATTATCACGGTACCTTGATTGACGGAACAGTTTTCGATAGCTCGGTAGAAAGAAATTCTCCAGCTACCTTTGGTGTGAATCAAGTTATTCCAGGATGGACCGAGGCTTTGCAATTGATGAACGAAGGGTCGAAATACCGTTTATACATTCCTCAGGAGTTGGCATACGGCGAAAGTCCACATCCAGGAGGACCAATTCAGCCCTTTATGGCTTTAATATTTGATGTTGAATTATTAGAAATAGTAGAATGATAAAATTAGGATTAGTTGCTTTAATCGCGATAGCGATGACAAGTTGTGGTGATAAAGGTGATGCTCAAGAAATTATTGAACTTAAAACAGATAAGGACAGCTTATCTTAT
>DGBF01000139.1:7088-18262 GCA_002384725.1 Flavobacteriales bacterium UBA4011 | reverse complement strand
GCTTCTTTTGGTGTTTGAAATAACGGACCTATATCAACGTCAAAACCAATGTCGGCGAATGAAGTAGCAATTACCTTGGCACCTCTGTCGTGTCCATCTTGTCCCATTTTTGCCACCATGATGCGTGGTCTTCTTCCCTCCAAAGTACTGAATTCGTTTGCCAATTCTCGAGCCTTTTCAAAATCTTTGTCCTTCATAGCTTCTGTTGAATAAATACCACTTATTGAGCGAATGGTGGCTTGGTATCGACCGAACGTTTTTTCCATAGCTTGCGTTATTTCGCCTAGTGTCGCTCGCTCTCTTGCACAATCCACCGCCAATTCCAAAAGATTTCCTGAGCCATCTTTCGCCGAGTTTTCTAATCGTTTTAGTGATGCTTGTGTTTTTGTCTCATCACGATTGGCGCGCAAAACATTCAATCGTTCGATTTGTGAATCTCGAACGGCAGAATTATCTACCTCCAAGATTTCCATATCGCTTTCTTTCTCCAATTGGAAGCGATTCACCCCCACGATTATATCCTTATTCGAATCAATTTTAGCTTGTTTTCTTGCAGCTGCTTCTTCGATTCTCATTTTCGGAACACCTGATTCAATCGCTTTTGCCATGCCCCCCAGTTCTTCGACTTCTTCAATTAGTTTCCAAGCTTCAGTCACCAATTCTTCGGTTAATTTCTCGACATAATAACTACCGCCGTATGGATCGATAAAATCTGTGATACCTGTTTCTTGTTGCAAATAAATCTGCGTATTTCGTGCAATTCGAGCAGAAAAATCAGTCGGTAAAGCTATCGCTTCGTCTAAGGCATTCGTGTGCAAAGATTGTGTTCCACCAAGAGCTGCTGCTAATGCTTCAATGCATGTTCGTGCTACATTGTTGAATGGATCTTGCTCGGTGAGTGACCAGCCAGAAGTTTGACAATGCGTCCGCAAAGCCAATGATTTTTCGCTTTCTGGTTTGAATTGATTCACCAATTTTGCCCAAAGCAAACGTCCGGCGCGCAATTTGGCAATTTCCATGTGATGATTCATCCCTATGGCCCAGAAGAAACTCAAGCGTGGAGCGAAAGTATCAATCGGTATTTCTGCTTTGATTCCTGCTCTTAAATATTCCAAGCCATCGGCCAAAGTGTAAGCCAACTCAATTGCAGCGGTCGCTCCGGCTTCTTGCATATGATAACCCGAAATAGAAATCGAGTTAAACTTGGGCATGTGTTTCGAAGTGTATTCGAATATATCCGCAATAATCCGCATGGATGGAGCAGGAGGATAGATGTAGGTGTTTCGCACCATAAACTCCTTGAGTATGTCATTTTGAATCGTACCAGACAATTTACTAATATCAACTCCTTGTTCTTCAGCAGCAATGATATAAAAGGCCATAATTGGAACTACAGCACCATTCATTGTCATAGAAACAGACATTTCATCCAACGGAATTTGATCGAATAAGATCTTCATGTCGGCAATGCTGTCGATAGCAACTCCGGCTTTTCCGACGTCGCCCTGTACACGTTCATGATCGGAATCATATCCACGGTGCGTAGCTAAATCAAAAGCGACAGAAAGCCCTTTTTGTCCCGCTGCTAAATTTCTTCTGTAAAAAGCATTGGAATCTTCTGCAGTTGAAAAACCAGCATATTGACGAATAGTCCACGGCCGAATAGCGTACATACTTGCATACGGTCCGCGTAAAAAGGGCGAAACACCTGCGCCAAATTTACGGTGCTCCGTATTCTCAATATCTTTTGATGTATAATAATTTTTCAGGGAAATTTTTTCAGCCGTGTCGAAAATAACTTCTTGCTTCGAAGAATTACTCTCTATTGTTTTGGGACTAATATATTGAAAGTCTATTCTTTTCATGCCAAGTGTTTTTCAAGAATTAATGCTTCTAGGCCTAAATATTGGGGAAGCTCAAGCCAATGATTTTCCTTTTCACCCGGGTTCGGGTATTTGTTCACGCCAATTAGAATTCTTTCGGATGAATGAAATGCTTCGATGCGTTTTTTTGCTGTTTCAACTACACTTTTAATCAAGGTTTCATTTTTATCGGAAGTTGTAAAGCTGCCAATGTTTTCAACTCTCTGAAACAATTTCCAGGCGTTCTCTTCCATTTTGATCGTTAAATCTTCTATGCTAAAACTGCCGCCAAGAGGATCAATTACTTTGTCCATGTAGCTTTCTTCTTTCAAGATGTTCGAAATATTCAATGCCATTCTATTGCTCAATTCCGATTCCTTGGTTTGAGCGAATTCGTCATAGGAGCGGACGATAAGTTCATTTACTCCACCCAAAACAGCCGACATTGCTTCCGTCGTTTGTCGTAATAAATTGGTGTATGGATCTTTCACTGATTTGTTTACGAATCCAGTTTGTGCATAGATATAACAAGCGTAACTAAAATTTTCTTTTGGAGAATAGGCTTCAATAACATTTGCCCACAGTTTTCTAAATACTCTGAATTTTGTAGTTTCGACGAAGTATTTGGCACCAATTCCGAAGTAAAAACGAATCATGGCTGATGCTTCATCAATTGAAAAACCAGATTCCATCAATCGATGAATATATTCGTGTCCCATGGAAAGTGCAAAGGCGATTTCTTCCGTTGCATTTCCTCCACATTGATGTATTCCGTAAGCATTTACTTTGAAAAACACCTGTCCGGCCTGATGGGGTTGAGGAACATATATTTCTGTGTTACTGCCAATTGGATCATTCAAGAATATCAATGGCTTTATCGAAAATTCTGGAAATGCCAGAGTTAATCTTTTGACTTGATCTGCATCCAAGGTTTCAAATTGCGATTCGATGAAATCGAGTTCTATGTTTTCGAAAAGTGCCGACCACAAAATTGCTTTTTTCTGAAGCACGAATGTTAGAGAAGTCGCACCTTGTTCTAATGCTTCTAGCGCCATTTTATTCGCGATTTTTTCGTCCTTGACTTCTATCCGTTTTCCAATTTGCCAATCGTTATTTCTAGAGCGAGCGGCTCGTGTATAATTGACTCTAGCAGAATCTGCACTTGGTTTATTGGCGTATTTTGAATACGATAAACCTTCAATTTCATCTTTTTGAATCAATTTATTGGTAAACGACAAACCTTTCAGTTCGTGTTCTACTTTGGATTTCCATTCTTCAATGGATTGGGGAGAAAATTCATCAAACAGTTTCATTCGCTTCGTTTACTTTTTGTTGTTTAATCTGATCAAGTCTTCCAGTTGATTTTAGAAATACATGAGTGGAAATGACAGTTGCTAAAACAGGGGCAATTGCTAATCCGACGATGGGAATATAGTACAATCCCATGAAAATGATTCCCGTTACTAAGGTAGGTAAAAAATATTTTTTGCAAAAGCGAAAACTTCCGCCCAAACCTATTTCATACCTTTCCAAACTGTAATCATAAAAGGCAAAACCATAGAAGAAGGAGGCGCTTAAAAAGAAAACCTTTGGGTTCAGGACTTGAAGGCTGAATATCCACGCGAAAATTGCCCAAACACCCATAAACAGGAATTCAAAAAAAACCGCGATAATAACCACAAAAATCATTCGAATAAAGTCGTTAAAAAAGCGAATAAAGTCAAATCCTACAGCCTTTCCTGTAAGTTCGGTGTCTACTGCTTCGGATAGAAAAGTATTCACTGGAGAAAGCACGGTCAGAATGAAAAATATAGCAATTTGTTTGAAAATAAATTCGAGTACAGTTCCTGTACCTGAAACAATACTGTTCCACCAACCATTGCTCTCACCTTCGCCAATAAAACCATGTGCCCATGTTTCTAAGTACCAAAAACCTAACGCAATTAAAAGTCCTGGGATAAAATACAGTAAGAATTTGCCCTTAGAAAACTGTTGTAAAGCCCATTGAAATGCGGTGAAATGATGTCCTATGGTTTTCATCAATTGATAATTTTAACGAAAATACAAATTTTGAGAAGTTAAAAGATGCCATTCATCGAAGGGATATGCGTTTTACCGAATAAATTACACAAAAGCCTTCGTCAAATAATAGAGCAAACCGTACATCGCAAAAATACCAATAATGAATGTCCCCAAAGACTTATATCCTTTTTTGCTCCAATACCAATAATTAATGGCGGCAAGGACAAAAGCTGGTGCGACAAGCGCTAAAGGAAAAGGAATGCCAAAAACCATTTTTATTTAGTCGAGTTGGGATGTTTAAACTTACATATTGACTGTTGACCGAAGCGCAAATTGGTCAATGGTCAACGTTAATGGTCAATGTTATTTAATCGCATCCGCTTTTTTCTGCGCAGCATCCATCAAATCATCAGCCTTATTATTGGCGGCAGATTCAATTTTGGAAGCTTTCTCGTCAGCGTCTTTTTTCAATTTGTTTCCAGCCAACTCAGCGGCTTTTTTCTTGATTGGATTGTTGCCTGCTTCAGCAACTAATTTATCAATCTTAGAATTGGCAGCAGCTCTAGCCGCATCTGCTTGTTTCTTACCTTCCGCTCTTATTTTGTCTGCTTGAACTTTTGCATCATCCATGATGGCCTGTTTCTTCGCATTCAAATCTTCTCGAACTTCGATTACTTTGTCTTTTATGACAGTTTTAACGGAATCTTTGGCCGTATTCAGTAAGTCTGTTCCTATTTTAATTAGTTTATCCTTCACACTTCCAGTCGCTTTCATAATCGCTTCTTTGAAATCTGTCGTAATTTTTGGATCGTTCACTTTTCCTAGCACTTTTACAGTTACTGGAATGAAATCGGGCAAGGCAGCAACATTCAATTTTGGAGTAAGTGAATTCAGTTTCGCAATTCCTTGTTCAGCTTTAGCCAGTAAAGATTTTGGCAGTTCACTCTTCGGAACCATCATTTTGATATCGTAGTTGATGTCTTGTTCAAAAGAACTATAGCCTGAAATTTCTGATTCTATTTTCCCAAGTTTTGTAACGAATGGTTTCGATAAATTCACTTTCCCATCTTTAAATTGGAAGAATGTTTTTAAATCCTTGATTGTTTGGGTTGCGATATTGTCCATCTTCAATGACTCGCCTAATTTCTCCAAAGGTTTGAATCCCGTAATTTTCACAGTACTTGTAAACAAATCTCCTCCGCCAGTCAGTGAACTATAAATTGGTTCTAAAGATGGCTGCAACAAAGTGTTCATGTTGAAATTGGTTGAAATTTTGCCCTGGGTGTATTTAGCGATCGGAGCCAACTTGTCTATTGTAATAAAATTAGCAGCTAATTGTTGAATATCTATTTCTTTTAAACTGAATCCAAAATCAAGTTTGGGCTGATTCGGATTCGCTGAATTATAATTTCCTTTTAACCCAACCGTTCCACCTAAAGTATTTAAGGTGATATTGTCTAAAATGGCTTCTTCGTCTTTCATACGGACACCACCGGAAACATTCTTGTAGGTCATGCCATCATAACTCATATTGGCAATGTTGGTGTTTATGTTGAAATCTAAATTATCAGGGATCAAAATGGGTTCGCTTTGCGCTTCCTCTCCGGCACCCATTCCGTCTGAAGCTGGCGTCGTTCCCATAAATTCATCTAGATCTAAATTAGAAGAACTGAAATCGAAATCACCTTTTAACAGTTCATCTCGCAACATGTAGGCAAGATAATTATCGATGGTACCCATCATCTTGAAATCAGATTTACCCATTTTGGCTTCCAGATTTTCCAATGTCAAATTTTTGGGATTAAAACGCAGCATCATTGTTTTTATATCTACTGCAGCAGTCAAATCAGCTGACGTATAATTCATATTCGATAATTCGATAGATCCAGTTGCATTGAAAGCGTCATAATCTTCATTATCAATGGCGCTTAAATATCCTTTCAAACTTACATCGGCATCCAGTTTACCTTTATAACTTTCGCCTTCTGCCATGGGTATCACTTGTTTTAAGGTGGCCAAATCTACTTTTGCCATAATTCGTGTGTCCATTAAAGGGTCTTTCTCAATGTTGGATAATTTCAAATTAGCGTCAATGACATTCCCAACAAAATCTGCATGAAATTTCGGTACATCAGCGGTCATAAGATTCATATTTGTTCCACCGACAAATTTCGAACTTGCTTTCAGGAAAATATTGTTTATAGAACCAGGAACATCAGGATATTTAATTTGCGCATTGTCAACGGATAAATTAAAATCCCAACCTGGCATATTGTCATCATCCATTTTTCCTTTCACAAAACCATTCATCGCCAAATTTCCTTTGGTTACAATGCTTTCATAACCAGATTGATAAAAAGTAGGAATCAAAGAAAGAAAGTCCTTGAAAGTCGCTTTTGATGCATCCAATTTCAAATCCATGTTGTCATATCCATCCAACATTTCATAGAATCCGTTCAACGCAAATTTGAGATTATTGAGGTTGAAAGTGTTGTCTTTCAGCGTGTATTTGGAAGTTTTCTCGGTGAATACCATCAAAAAATCTATATCTGCATCGGTCTTCACTTTTGTCAAATAAGGAATTCCGCTCATGGAATACGTCAACTCGTCCATTTGTGTACTCGTCTCAAAATCAATGATGTCAGCCGTCATGTCCCCTTTACCATTGTGATTCAATTTCACAATTTCAGCAAACATATCTCCAGCTCTGTCATCATAACGAATGTATCCATCCGTGACAGAGTATCCTTGCAAACTCATTTTAAAGCTCGACGATTCTTCCACCTCATCCGGTGTTAGCAACGAATCGAGTTTAACTATATCATAATTTGCGCGACCATCCTTTAGTATTCTCACATCAATGCGTGGCTCAACAAGTTCAATGTTTCGTATCGCAATCTGGTCTCCCGAGATAACATCCCAAAGTTTGACTTGTGCCTTTATCTTTTTGGCGTAAATTAATTCTACGCCGCCAAAGTCACCTTTGCCTGTAATTTTTGTGTCGATTAATTGCACCGTTAAATTCGGAAAAGTACTAAACCAAGTTAGGTCGAAATCTCCTAATTCTACTTCGGCATTCAACGATTTGTTCGCTTCAGCGATGACCATTTCCTTCAATTCATCTTTAAAAAAATAAGGAATTAGAATCATAGCTAGAATCAACCACAATAGCGTGATACCTGATCCGATTAGGATCTTTTTAAGTAGACTTTTTTTCTTTTTTTGCATCTTTTGCAATTTTCAGTTCGAATTAATATGTCGATATTTGTTTTAGACATCAAAATTCAAGCCTAAAAGTAATGCAAAAAAGATTATTCTTATCCATCATTTTAACATTCTTAACGCTTTCAAATGCTGTAGGTCAAATCATTATTGAGGAAAAGCCAATTGAAGATAAACCGGAACCAAAAATCATTGATAAGGCCAACCGTGCATCCGATAGAGATGTAGATAGTGTCACGCGTCTTTATTTTAATTCCAATTGGTCATCGACTTTTCGTGAGTTGAAACCGAATGGCGATTTATTTGGCGAAGAGTTAGGGACAAGAGCTGATGAAACAAGGGCCAATTTTTGGTCTTTTGGTTTTGGCTTAAGAAATAAATTATCGAAACATTTTGAACTCGAAGTAGGTCTTGGGGTTTCACGCAATGGCGAGAAATACAATTTTGAAGGGCAAGACACCAATTTTAGTTACACCACTAAGTACAATTACATCACTATGCCCATTATTGCTTATTACACCTATGGGGAAGAAATTCGATTTGTGGCGGGTGCGGGTATCATGCCTGGTTTATTTATGTCCGAAGTTCAAAATCAAGAATGGTTAACCACCAAAAATGCACCTGGAAAAAAAGAAATAAAAACGAAAGGTGGAAGCCAAGCTCATGCGACAGCTGTTTCCAGTGCCTTGTTTAGAATCGGTGTAGAATTAATGTATAGTCGGTTTTGGTCCCTATATTTTATTCCTGAATATCGCATTCAACTGAGTAACACCTATAGCAAAACCAGCGATTATATTCATAAAGCTAATGCTTTCGGATTCAATCTAGGCTTGACATATCAATTGTAAAAGATGAAAATAAAAGAGATTACGAATTATCTTGAAAGTTTAGCACCACTTTCCAGTCAGGAAAGTTATGATAATGCTGGTTTAATTGTCGGAAATCATAACGATGAGGTGAGTTCAGTTTTAATTTCTTTGGATTGCACTGAAGAAATTGTTCAAGAAGCGATCGACAAAAATTGTCAGATGATTATTTCGCATCACCCTATCGTTTTTTATGGTTTGAAGAAATTGAATGGAAAAAATTATGTAGAACGTACCGTGATCAAAGCGATTAAGAATGATATTGCAGTTTACGCTATTCACACCAATCTCGACAATTATAAATTCGGAGTAAACTTCGAAATTTCGAAAAGATTAAAATTACAAAAGACGAAGATTTTAGCCCCAAAAAAGAACAATCTGCTCAAGTTGGTGACGTACGTTCCATTAGAGGCAAAAGAAAATGTTCTCCTGTCACTTTTCAATGCTGGTGCAGGGCACATTGGCAATTATTCTGAATGTTCATTTAGTGCGGAGGGCGAAGGAACTTTTCTTCCGAATGAAAAAGCCAATCCGAGTTCAGGAGAAAAAGGGCATTTGAGTCGTGATAAAGAATTTAAAGTGGAGGTTTTGGTGAATTCGCACATTAAGAATCAAGTTTTTGGTGCATTGCTGGATTCTCATCCCTACGAAGAAGTTGCTCACCAATGGATACCAGTTGAAAATGTAAATCAAGATGAAGGATCTGGAATGGTCGGAGATCTCGCCACTGAAATGTCTGAAAATGATTTCATGGCGTTTTTAAAAGACACTTTTCAATGTGGAGTTATTCGTCATACAGAATTCAGGAATAAATCAATAAAACGCGTTGCCTTTTGTGGCGGAGCGGGTGGGTTTTTATTGCATCAAGCCAAACGAGAAAAAGCGGATATTTTTATCACAGGGGATTATAAATATCATGAGTTTTTCGATGCAGAAAATCAAATTATTATTGCCGATATCGGTCATTTTGAAAGCGAACAATACACAACAAATTTATTAGGGGAGATATTGACAAAAAAATTCCCTAACTTTGCGGTCAATTTAACTGGTATTATTACGAATCCAATCAAATATTTTTGACAATGGCTGCAACAGCAACAAAGAAAAAAGAAACGAGCATTGAGGCAAAGATGGATGCCTTGCATCAATTGCAATTAATTGATTCTGAAATCGATAGAATCAGAACTATCCGTGGTGAATTGCCTTTGGAAGTGCAGGATTTAGAAGATGAGATGGCAGGTCTTGAAAGCCGTGTTACTAATTTGAAAGACGAAATCAAAGAAATTGAAACAGAGATCACTGACCGTAAAAATGCGGTGAAAGATTCTGAATTGGCGATATCAAAGTACAAAGAACAACAAGATAAGGTTAGAAATAACCGTGAATTTGAGTCTTTGGCGAAGGAAATTGAGTACCAAGAATTGGAAATCAAATTACACGACAAAAAATCAAAAGAAGCGAAAGCGAAAATCTCTGGAAAGAAAGAGGTTTTAGAAGAAGCGACCGAAAGAATGGATTTTCGTGCAGTTGATTTGAAAACGAAAACAGCAGAATTAGACGAAATCGTTGCTGAAACACAAAAAGAGGAAGAGAAATTACAAAAGAAATCAGATACAGCGAAAAAATTGATCGATGATCGTTTGATTAAAGCGTATGATCGTTTGAGAGGAAACTCCAAAAACGGACTAGCAGTAGTTTCTGTTGAGCGCGATGCTTGTGGAGGTTGTTTCAATAAAATTCCACCTCAACGTCAACTGGATATCGCAACGAAACGTAAAGTAATCGTTTGTGAGCACTGTGGTCGTATTTTGGTTCCAGGTGAGCCGAAAGATGAAGTAGTGGTGGAAAAACCGAAAAAGACGAGAGCGAAAGCAAAAAATTAATTTGATATAAATTTAGAGAATCCGTGTCGGCTGAGCTGGTACGGATTTTTTTAGCTATAATAGTTCCTGTGAAATTCCAAGATTATTCCATATCGCCCTTGATCAAGTCTCAGTTGAAACGCATGGATTTCAACAAACCGACGGATATCCAATTCAAATCTATTCCTCATATCATGAAGGGAGAAGATGTGATGGCGATTGCTCAAACCGGAACGGGAAAAACAGGCGCTTTTGTGATTCCAGTATTGGACAAGCTTGAAAAGTTTGGACGAAAAAACTATACTGGAATTCGAGCATTGGTCATGGTGCCAACGAGAGAGTTAGCGCAACAAATCACGACTGTTTTCAAAGAAATTGGGAAAGACACAAGTGTCAAAACAATGGGCTTGTACGGCGGTGTTGAGCAAGAACAACAAATTAAACGACTTGAAAAAAGAGTGGATGTTCTCGTGGCTACGCCAGGACGAATGTTCGATCTTATTTCTCAAGGATTTATTGATGTGAGCGGAGTGGAAGTCTTAATTCTGGACGAAGCAGATTTGATGCTGGACATGGGATTTTTGAAAGACATTCAAGACATCGTAAAAAAAATTCCGAAGCACAGACAAACTTTATTTTTCACAGCGACAATCGACAAAAAAATCAAGTCTTTGGCATATTCAGTGGTTCGAGATGCGATTCGTATTCAAATTTCTCCTAAAAATCCCGTGGCTCGAAATGTAGACCATGCTGTGACTTTCATCGAAATGGACGACAAGCGATTCTTTCTTGAAAATATTCTTCGAGAATATGAAGAAGATATGTTTATCGTTTTTGTTCGAACTAAGGTTAGAGCCGAAAGAGTTGTTGCTGCCATGGAACGAGTAGGTGTGAAAACGCAATTTTTTCACGGTGGAATGGAGCAAGCTGATCGTTTCAAGCTTTTGGATAGTTTTCGTAAAGAAGATTTTCGCGTGCTGGTGACCACAGATGTTGCCGCAAGAGGAATCGATATCCCATCGGTAAAATATGTTATCAATTACGATTTACCGGAAGATCCAGAGTTATATGTTCACCGTTGCGGGCGATGCGGACGAGGAACAAATCGTGGACAAGCCATGTCATTTTGTTCCGAAGGAGAAATTGAATTCTTGACGCTGATTGAAGAATATACAGGCGAACAAATCACACGTCACGAAATAGACAAAAGCGATTACAAAGCAATCGTTTTCGATTCTGAAGACCCAACATACGATTGGAAATCTTTACTCGACGACGACAATAAGTTTTCAGGAACAGAGGAGGAATGGTAATTTTTTTTGACCATTGACCATTGACCA
>DGBF01000139.1:4347-7016 GCA_002384725.1 Flavobacteriales bacterium UBA4011 | reverse complement strand
TGACCATTGACCATTGACCATTGTCAATTTTATTATCTTTATCCAAAAATTAAAAAATGGCGCAAAAACCATCTATTCCAAAGGGAACACGGGATTTTTTACCAGAACAAGTTGAACGTAGAAATTATCTATTTGAAACAATAAAAACGGTTTTCAAAAAGTATGGATTTGGTCCAATCGAAACACCTAGTTTTGAGCTTTCGTCTACCTTAATGGGGAAATATGGCGAAGAAGGAGATCGGTTGATATTTCGGATTTTGAATTTAGGCGATAAAATGCTGAAAGCAGATACTGAGGCATTGGCGAGTAAAAACCTTCCAAGATTTGCCAATTCATTGGCTGAAAAAGCCTTGCGTTATGACTTAACAGTCCCATTTGCACGATTTGTTGTACAGAATCAGAACGATTTAACTTTTCCATTTAAACGGTATCAAATTCAACCGGTATGGAGAGCCGATCGTCCGCAACATGGTCGTTACCAAGAGTTTTTTCAGTGCGATGCAGATGTCGTTGGAAGTGATTCTTTGTTGCACGAAGTAGATTTAATTTTCATTTTTGATGAGGTACTTTCTAAATTGAAAATTCCAAATTTCTCAGTTAAAATCAATAACCGAAAAATATTATCTGGTATCGCTGAAATAAGTGGTGAAGCTGAAAAAATTATTGATATTACTGTCGCAATTGATAAACTCGACAAAGTCGGCGAAGAAGGAGTGATCAAAGAATTGACTGAAAAAGGAGTTTCTGGTCTGGCCATTGAAATCATTAAACCTTTGTTTACTTTAAACGGAACTAACGAAGACTGTTTGAAGAAAATGGAAATCATGCTCGCCAAAAGTGAAATTGGTTTGAAAGGAATCGAAGAACTACGCTATGTGCTTGATAAAGTCGAAATGCTTGGATTGTCAGAAGCGAAATTAGAATTTGATGTGACACTTGCCCGAGGATTAAACTATTACACAGGTGCAATTTTTGAAGTTGTTGCCAATGGAATAAAAATGGGAAGTATATGTGGCGGTGGACGTTATGATGATTTGACAGGACTTTTCGGAATGAAAGGAATGTCAGGCGTTGGAATTTCGTTTGGCGCTGATCGTATCTATGACGTGTTGAACGAACTCGATCTATTCCCTAAAAATATTGGTCAAACCTTGGATGTGATGTTCGTGAATTTCGGCGAGAAAGAACAAGATTTCTGTCTTCCCATTCTAAAGAAACTGCGTGATAATGGAGTCGCTTGCGAAATATATCCTAGTTCAGCGAAAATGCAAAAGCAAATGAAGTATGCGAATGATAAAAACATTCCTTTTGTAGCTATAGTTGGTGACAATGAAATGACGAGTGGAAACATTCAATTGAAAAATATGGAATCGGGTGAACAAACTGGTTTATCTCAAAACGAATTATTGGCAAAATGGGCGAAATAAAAACGGTTGAAATTGGTCATGATTGGCTGACTTTAGATCAATTAGAAGTAATTATTGCAAGTGGTGTAAAGCTGAAATTAGGAGCCAAAGCAACGACCAGTATTCAAAAATGTCGCGATTATTTGGACAAAAAAATGGCCAAAGGAAAAGACATTATTTATGGTATCAACACCGGTTTCGGATCGCTTTGCAATACCGTTATTTCCAATGATGAATTGGAAACTTTGCAAGTCAACTTGGTTCGCTCTCATGCATGTGGGACGGGTGAAGAAATTTCAAGAGAAATCGTCAAACGCATTATTCTACTTAAGATACTAGGTTTGTCAAAAGGACATTCTGGAGTTCAAGTCGATACAGTTGAACGGCTGATTTTCTTTTACAACAACGACATTACACCAATTATATATTCACAAGGAAGTCTAGGTGCATCTGGCGATTTAGCTCCGCTGGCACACATGAGTTTGGCTTTGATTGGCGAAGGCGAAGTTTGGGTGGGTGATAAGCGCATGTCTGGAAAAGAAATGTGCAAGAAATTTAAAATGAAACCTATCGTTTTGCAATCGAAAGAAGGGCTTGCTTTGTTGAATGGTACTCAATTCATGAGTGCATTTGGAAGTTATTCCGTGGCACACAGTCGAAAATTATGGAATCAATTCAATATTGTGGGTGCTATGTCTTTAGAAGGATACGACGGTCGATTGAACGCTTTTCAGGCAAATGTACATGACATTCGTCACCAAGAAGGTCAGAAAGAAACGGCGGCCATTTTTCGTCAACTTTTAACCGGAAGCACGATTATTTCGCGCAAGAAAGAGCATGTGCAAGATCCGTATTCTCTCCGTTGTATTCCTCAGGTTCATGGGGCCAGTAGAGATACGATAAATTATTGCGCTACAATTTTTGAACGAGAAATCAATGCCGTTACTGACAATCCAACTATTTTCCCAGATGATGATGATGTCGTTTCAGCTGGAAATTTTCACGGTCAACCTTTGGCTTTAGCAATGGATTTCTTGGCGATTGCTATGGCGGAAATGGGAAGTATTTCTGAACGAAGAACGTATAAACTAATCTCTGGCACAAGAGGTTTGCCTGCATTCTTAGTTGCTGATCCAGGTATCAATTCAGGATTCATGATCCCCCAGTATACGGCCGCATCTGTTGTTTCACAGAACAAACAGTTGTGTTCGCCTGCATCAATAGACACCATAGATTCCTCAAACGGTCAAGAAGATCATGTGA
>DGBF01000139.1:3718-4240 GCA_002384725.1 Flavobacteriales bacterium UBA4011 | reverse complement strand
GGTCAAGAAGATCATGTGAGTATGGGTGCAAATGCTGCGACGAAATTGTATCGTGTGATTGAGAATTGTTATTCAATACAAGGTATTGAATTATTAAATGCTGCTCAGGCATTGGATTTTCGACGGCCACTTTTAAGTAGTCCATTTATCGAGACCGTTCACAAAGCTTATCGCAAAAAGGTATCTTTTGTTAAATCGGATGTATATCTTCATGAGCTAATGTCAGAAAGTATTAGATTTGTAAAAGATTGGAAATAGTATGGATTTTAAAGTGAATTTAAAGAGCAATGAAGACCGCCCGGTCATGCTACTCGTTATTTGTATTTTGAGTTGGGTGAACATTGGATTTAGCTTTATTATTTCCTTGTTTCGGTTAATTACTGGACCTGTTACAAAGGAACAAATTCGGGCAAATCAAGCCGACTTGAAAGGTGCAGCCGTTGAATTAAGAAATGGAGGTCAAGAAAGCTTCGCCGATATTTTTGATAAAATTCAAAACATGCAAGAAATCCTGAATGAACA
>DGBF01000139.1:0-3586 GCA_002384725.1 Flavobacteriales bacterium UBA4011 | reverse complement strand
CTGAATGAACAACATTATGTAGCTCTTCCATTGACCTTACTAGGTTTGTTGATAGGATTTGCTGGCGTGAGCTTGATGTTCTTAGGACGAAAATTAGGTTTTCACATTTATATCATTTACTCCATTTTCACCATCGGTCAAATTTATCTGTTCTTTTCAGCCAGCGAAATCCCGAGTATTCTGACTTGGTTTGGAATAATCTTTTCGGCTCTGTTTATTGCATTGTATGCCCGGAATTTGAAATGGATGAACTAGATTTCTAGTTTTTCACCCTGATTTCCTGTAAAGTTATGGTTCGAAAGTATGACTCGAATTATAAAATATTATCTTTGGTGCAAAACCCAGATAGATGCTCAAAATAGACATGCACACCCACATTATCCCGAAACATTTGCCCAATTGGACAGAAAAATTCGGCTATGGGAAATTCATTTTTTTAGAGCACAACGACAATGGCACCGCAGATATGATGCAAGGAGGTAAATTCTTTCGTCGTATCGAAGAAAATTGTTGGGATGAAGATGTGCGAATCACCGATTATCAAAATTTCGAAACGCAAACTCAAGTGGTTTGTACGATTCCCGTAATGTTCAGTTATTGGGCGAAAACGGAAGATTGCGTTGAGTTGTCCAGATATTTGAATGATCATATCGCCGACTTAGTTCATCGTTATCCGAAAAATTATATTGGATTGGCGACTATACCAATGCAAGACCAGTATGCTGCAATTAGAGAATTGGAACGTGCAAAGGAAATTGGAATGGTCGGTATTCAAATTGGTTCAAACATCAACGATAAAAACCTTTCTGAAGATGAGTTTTTCCCCATTTTTGAAGCGTGTGAACGTTTGGGAATGGCCGTTATGATTCATCCTTGGCAAATGATGGGATTTGATTCCATGGAAAAATATTGGTTGCCATGGTTGGTTGGAATGCCGGCTGAAACATCGAGAGCAGCATGTTCATTGATTTTTGGAGGTGTGCTTGAAAGACTTCCAAATCTTCGGGTTTGTTTTTCTCATGCAGGCGGTTCGTTTTTGCCTACTTTGGGGCGAATAGAACATGGATTCAACTGTCGTCCCGATTTAGTGGCAATTGATAACCCAATCAATCCTCGAGAATATTTAGGAAAATTTTGGGTGGATTGCATTACGCACGACATCGACGCATTAAAGTATATTTTGAATTTACAAGGCAGCAAAAGAGTCTGTTTAGGAAGTGATTACCCTTTCCCTTTGGGTGATTTGGAAATTGGTAAGTTTATCGAAGACAGTGATTTGTCGGCTGAAACGAAGGCCAATATTTTCTCTTCTTCAACTTTGGAATGGCTCAATTTGGATAAAAAACTTTTCGTCTAATTCATGTCAGATCAACCTATTCAATTCAAAGACCGCCAGGGGAATATTCTTACTGAAGCAACGCCTGGTAGTGGTTTTTTGAGTTTTCTATATGGCGGAAACATATTGGGGAAGCTGAGTCTCTGGTTGCTCGTTAAACGAAAATTCTTCTCGGTTATTTTTGGAAAATACATGTCTTCGACTCTTTCAAAAAGCAAGGTCCAACCTTTTATTGAAAAGTACGAAATCAATATGTCACCCTATGTTATTCCCTATGGTGGATTCAAAAGTTTCAATGACTTCTTTTATAGAAAGATTTTACCTGAATATCGTCCAATTGGAGATGGCTTGGTTTGTCCGGCAGATGGGAGAGTTTTGGCCTTTCAAAATATTGATAATGCACAAGATTTTTTCGTCAAAGGAAAGAAATTCAACTTACACAGTTTCTTACAAAACGATTCCTTGGCACACAATTTTGAAGGTGGATCCATGTTGATTGTTCGTCTGGCACCTGTCGATTACCATCGTTACCATTTTCCGTGTGATGGAACAGTAAGTAACAACAGAGTGATTACAGCAAATTATTATTCTGTTTCACCTTTTGCTTTGCGGAAAAGTTTACAGATATTTCTTGAGAATCAACGTGCATATTGCATTCAAGATTCTGAACAATTTGGCAAAGTTTTATACTGTGACGTTGGAGCGACGCTAACAGGAAGTATCCTAAACACCTTTCAACAAGGCGAGTTTCACAATAAAGGAGCCGAAAAAGGATATTTTGCCTTTGGCGGTTCTACAGTTGTTTTATTGTTGGAAAAAGGAAAAGTGTCGTGGTCGTCGGATATCCTTCGCAACACCAAAGATGGCATGGAAACGTATGTGAAAATGGGCGAAACAATTGGTGTTTAGGCATCTTCTCCTCTGGAAAAGCGGTAGTTAAAAACAGAATTCTAAGTTTGGAATGTAAAAGGTTCATATTTTATTCTTTTATTAATCTGACAATAAATTAATACTTATGGGCCCTCGAGAAGCGGTAGCATTTATCATGATTTTTGCTATAGCCTAACCCATTGCGATGATTCCTTACATTTTCTTTATTTTGACATTATAAAATACTTTGCTTAAAGTCAGTGCTGAAAATCGAAAAATGAAGCCTTTAGAAACTTAGATTTTATTGATTCCTTTGTTCAATATTGTTTGGCAATTCATTGTTGTAAATAGAATCGCTGATTCGCTTGCAGCTGAATTCAAAATGAGAAATATAAGCGTCAACCAGAGTCGTCCAACTTATGATCTTGGGATTGCGTATTGTATTTGTTCAGTTTGTGGAATCATTCCTTTGCTTGGAGTATTTGTTGTTATTGTCGCTTTTATTCTATGGATTATATACTAGGTGAAAGTAAACGCATTTAAAATTCAGTTGTCAGCAGCATATGACCCTAGCCAAGGGCAAATGCCAACAGAAGTAGATTGGTTCAACGACTCACAAAAATTGGAGTATTAATCCAAAGGAACTTTAGTCTTGAAGACTTCAACTTCGTGATGTTTTAAAATTCGTTCTCCCAATAAGGATGCAATAAATTCATTTTTAATTACTTCTGAATTGTTGATGACGAAATATTTCGCGCCTTTCTCCTTAATTAAGTGAGCGAGATACCCTTCGTCTTCAAATCCGCGACTAGCCGTCCATCCTTTTTGATTCATCAAATACAGAGAAATACTGAAAGAAGGATCAGGAATTGAAATAACTTTGTCATTCGGTGAAATCCCTTTTGCCCGCATCATCGGTTGTAGGTCTTCGAAATGAATAATATGAGCGTAAGCACCATTCAACGCTTCCATTTTTATAAATAGGATTTCGTTAATTGCTTTGACTTCATCTCCATTTCTGGCTAGTGTTCTGAACTTCGTGATGTGATAAGAATCGATAAGATTGTATACCAAGAAAAGGGCAAATACACTTTTTAGTATCCAATGTCTGAAAATCTTGTTATGATGAACGTTTAAAACATTGATGAACGGAATCAAAATAGCCAGCGTAATGATGAGTAAGGCTATCCAGTAATAATCGTGCACACCAAGCAAAGGCGCCCATAAATAAAAGTAAACGCAACATCCGATTAAGATAATTGGTGTTGACAAATAGGCGGTTAAACTCATTTTCTTCCAGAGGAAAAGATTAGTGATGCCAACCAGAGCAAGGAGTAATAGAATTGATCGGCCAAAAAATTGGTAAGACGTTAATTCCCA
>DGBF01000155.1:14033-14301 GCA_002384725.1 Flavobacteriales bacterium UBA4011 | reverse complement strand
TTAAGATGTTTTCGGCACCTGCTGGAATATTCATTCTGCACCTGATTGGGTTCTACATTATGGCCTTGTTGCTTCGTATTAAGCCGATAATCGGTATTATTGGCGCCTTCGCTTTTGCTTTTTCGTCCTACGAAATCGTAATTATGCAAGCTGGTCACAATTCCAAAGCAATGGCTGTCGCTTTCATTCCCGCAGTGTTAGGCGCTTTTATTTATGCGTTTAGGACCAATTGGAAGTTAGGAGCGCTGTTTTCCGCTATTTTCATGTG
>DGBF01000155.1:6670-13790 GCA_002384725.1 Flavobacteriales bacterium UBA4011 | reverse complement strand
ATTGAAATATCCATGAACCACTTTCAGGTTACGTATTACCTAGGATTCTTATTACTTGGTTTGGGAATTTTCTTTTTGACCGAAGCAATTCAGAAGAAAGAACTTAAAAACTTTATCCTGGCCACAGGAGGTATAATGGCAGGATATCTTATTGCTCTGTTTATCAATTACGGTATTATTTCCATGACGAATGATTATGCGAAACACACCATTCGTGGCGCCAATGATCTTTCCATTAAACCCGACGGAACGGCATTAGACGAAGTGCAAACGGGCTTAGACAAGGACTATATCACAAACTGGAGTTATGGTATTGATGAGTCTTTCACCTTGATTTCACCCTATTTAAAAGGATCACACAATAGTATTGAAATTGGAAATACCAACTTCGCCGAAACGGTTGAAAACATGGATTTCAACAGAGACGAAATGAATGCGATTATGAACAATCGACTTTATTTTGGAGAACAACCCATAACCTCAGGACCCGTTTACCTTGGTATTATTGTGGTATTCCTGGCTTTGCTAGGTATGGTATTTTTGAAAGACAGAATAAGGTGGGTATTCTTGATCGTGGCTGTTTTGGCTTTGATGCTTTCATGNNTTATGTTGGAATTATTGTTTTCTTTCTAGCAATTTTATCTTTATTTGTAGAAAAACGAAAAATAAAATATGTACTTTTTACAGGGGTTTTAGTTTCTTTAATGCTTTCATGGGGGAAAAACTTTATGGGACTAACCGATTTCTTTATCGATAATATTCCTGGGTACAATAAATTTAGAACGGTAACTATAATATTAGTCTTGCTCGAGTTGATCGCTCCTTTACTTGCCATTTTACTTCTTCAGAAGTTTTATGAAAATAGAGAAGAATTAAAATCAGAAGCAAAGAAATTCTTGATCGTTTCGGGTGTATTTTTTGTATTCCTAGTTGGATTAAAGGTGGTTGGAATCGACAAAACGTACGGTTCAGAAAGAGAAAGAGATTCCTATTCTGAAGAGGGGATCGCTCAGTCCGTAACTGAGCAACTTCTGAATTCTGATCCAGCTCAATTTAAGCAGCAATACAATATTGATTTGAACGACCCAACTCAATTCAAACGCGTTGTAGACACTCAAGTTGAAAGTCAAATATCTAGTTTCACAAACATTCAAAAGGTGAGAAAAGAAGTAGCCTCCCAATCGTATACAAGATCTATCGTTTTTGCCGTATTGGCTATCGTTCTTTTGGCTTTGTTCTTTTATACAGCTGTACCTTCAATAGCTATATTGATAGGTATTGGCGTATTGATTGTGGCTGATTTAGCTATGGTCGACTCGAATTACTTAGGCAAAAGAGAAGCTCAAAATGGCGATTTAATACACTGGGTGCCAAAACCAGAAGTTGAGTATCCGTTGAGCCCAATCGATGCAGACATTGCAATAATGGATACTGAACTAAGTGATAATCCTTCATTAAAGAACAAAATCGATGAAGGAGCGAAACTTGGTAAAGAGAAGGCCGAAGAATTAGACTACAGCGGTACGGATAAAAGTCGAGTAATCAATGATTACAAATTTGCGGCATTAAATGAAAACACCAATTATCGTGTGTTTGATTTTGACGGTGGTTTTGGTAGTTCAAGAACTTCGTATTATCACAAATCACTCGGTGGATATCACGGGGCGAAATTGAGATCCATTCAAAATTTAATGGAGTTCCAACTTTCTCGTTCCAACAATGAAGTATTGAACATGTTGAATGTGAAATACTTTATCCAAAAAGGTCAAATGAGAGCAAATCCAGGTGCTTTAGGTCCATTTTGGTTAGTTGAACGCGTAAATGTTGTGAAAAGTGCAAATGATGAAATTCGAGCACTTGGTGGTAAATTCGAGGTTTCGAATGCTGGATCAGGAGAGTTATTGATTAATGGCGAAAAGAAAGCAAGCCAGACGGTTTACGGTTCGGAAGTCATGAAATATGTTGTGTCGGGAACAGATACTATCGATGTGAATTTAACCAATGGACTATCTGAAGGTGCAACTGCATATATGGTCATGGATACAAATGGCGTGACGAATTTAGTTCCTGAGCAAACGATTCAATTGGATGTCACTAGCTCATTCAAAAAACTAGTGGCAATAAAGCTTTCTGAGAAATTCGAAGCAGGAAAAGAAGCAGTGATGCTGAGTGATTTCGCTGCCAAACTCGGTCAAAAGAAATATTCAGGTAAAGGCGCGATTAAAATGAAGTCTTATGCACCGAATAAGCTGGTGTATTCTGCTGATCTTGCTGGAAAACAATTTGCAGTCTTTTCTGAAATGTACTATCCAGATGGATGGTCTGCGAAAGTTGACGGAAAAGAAGTGGAGATTTTAAAAGTGAATTATGCGTTGAGAGGACTGGAGTTAAAAGGAGGGAAGTATGAGGTTGTTTTTGAATATGCAAATCCTAACTATGCAAGTGCCAATAAAATGGCATTTGGAGGTTCAGTATTACTTCTATTGCTCCTTGGATTAACGGTTTATTTTGAAATAAAAAAAGGCAAATCGGAAGAATAAAATTAAACTAGCAAATCAATCTTGGATTTCTGAAAGCGCTTCGAGAAATTCCGCCTTTCGTCGATTCAAAGAGAATTCAGTAAGAATCCTTTTTCGAGTTAAAACAGACTTATCGGATGAATATTCTTCTTTTGCTTTAGTGATTAAACCTTTTAATTGATTGAGTGATTTTTTCTGAAGGACATACCCAAAATCTTTCATAATTAGTGGCATAGCACCAACATTAGAACAAATAGGAACGCACCCAGAAATCATTCCTTCACATAGCCCGTTTGGAAATCCCTCAGACATGGATAGCTGCAGATAGAATTGTTTTGTCGACAAAATTTGACGTAACTCTTGACTGGAAACCAAAGGCAATTTTATGACGTTTTTAGGTGCTTTTTCGTTTAAAAATTCACCACCAACGATATAAAATTTGCAATCCGGAAACAATGCTGCAATCCCTAGAATCAAGTCCATTCCCTTCAAAACAGGACCAAAACGAGTTCTCAAATCAGCGGCCACGGTTACAAAAGAATTTGGTTCTTTGTCCCCAATAAACCACCTATCAGGATCGAACCCATTGTAAATTGTTTTAACTGGTGTTTTAATTCCTGGCACGAAATAAGTATAGCCTTGTTTTGGAAAATCGTTTTCTTGATATGTGTAATCTACCTCAATAAGTGTTTCGGACACAGGCAATAATAGATTTGCTTTTCTTAAACTATACTTTAAAAAAGGCCGCATTAATGAGTTATTAAAACTGCCATATTGAATAGATGGAAAACTAACGGTATCATTACCGCCAAGGACAATTACAGATTTCTTTTTGCTGAATTTTGAAAATAAAACAGGAATAAATGAATGATAACCACCAAATTGAGTCAATAAAATCTTAGCCTTTCTTCCTTTGAATAAAATAAAGAGTACTTGCCGAATGAACTCAAATGGCACCAAAACTTTCGATTTAATTTTAAAGTCAAAAATTATAACCTCGTATTCACTTTTCAATATTTCAATGTCTTTTAATACAAAGGTTGATCTACCAACAGTGAAATAAAGAAGCTTTTTCATTCTTATAGATATTTCGCCTTGAAATTTTGAATAGCTTGAGACAGTTTGCCAGTAAGACTAAAACTCTTCACCTCAGTATCTCTTACTAATACAATGCTCAAATAGTTATTAGTCTTGGAATGAATTCCATACGGAATAATACTTTCAACTTGAAATCCGTGTGGGTAGGTGTTGTTTAATAAATCCTGCATGGAAAGAGATTGATCAAGTATCTGCAATACTTCTGGTTTATTTTTTCTAAACCAATTTAGAGCATTAGGTTCGGGAATATTAATTAAAACCTTGGCGTCAATCTTACAAACCTTCGCTACGTTTTCAAAAAGACGAGAATGCTGGTCAACTGGAATATGCTCCAATACATCAGGAAAAACAACGAAATCAAATTTTATATCAGACGTAAAGTTCGACATGTCGTCGACAATAAACTGAACGTTAGGCGATTTATATTTGTTATTGGCGTAACGAATACTCTCTGGTGATATATCGCAGCCAACAAACTTTCCGCCTTTCAAATTCTTGATAATCAGACTGCTTGCAGTCCCGATACCACAGCCAATTTCTAAAACATTCGAATGTGGTTGTATGTCCAAACTTTTTAGCTTTTTGTAGATTAATTGATGCCGAACGGATACTCCGAGTTTATCTTGTTTTTCGACGAATTTATCATAGAAATCCGTGATTGACTCTTGGGTGTTATTCATATCGTAAAATTAATATTAATTCTCTTCTGTTACTAGCTTAATATCCTTAAAATAGATGTCCGAGCCGTCTAATTCGACAAATATTTGAAATTCAGAAAAGGGTTTTTTTGGACTATATTTATTGTCATGAAGATGGTTGGTATGTACCCAATTGGTCTTACTCAACGTGCCAGTATCGGCTGCCTCTCTATATAGAATCGTTATGTGCTTTGCGTTTGTGAAGTAGGAAATACTATACGTCTTGCTTGTATCACATACCTCTTTAAATGTGTTTTTGAGATGACCAAAAAATGGGATTTCATATAAGCTACAATTCATACCGTGGACATTTGTTAGGGACAATGCCTTCTTGCGAGAATTTCTGGAAACAACTTTGATTTCGTATAAAACAGTATCTAATATTTCAATTTTCAATAAATTATGTTTTAAACTTATCGAGTAATTCTTTTCATTCAATCCTGCTAATTTCATTTTTTTCGGAATCCTAGAATTGGTAAACGCCATAAAACCCGTGATTTTAACTGTATCTTCAATTCGCACAAAACACTTTTTATGTAATTGAATCGTATCAGAACGCTTTATGTTTGCGAATTCTTTCTTTATCTCCTTTTTATCAAATCTATAGTCTTTAAAAATTTCTAAAGTATCTCCATTTTCTATTTCTTGAAAAGATTTTATCGAATACTGAAGTTTAGGAAATTTATAAAACTTAAGAATTTTATCATATTTACCTTCATTCATCTTTGCCCAAATCATCATTTGCTTTTTCAACCTTTCATCCTCATAAATAGAGTATAGGTGCTCGAATTCTGATAATTGATAACGGATGTATTGATTTGAAATTGTTCTTGACTTCCTATTATAAGTTGTCCATGTTGGGGAATCATAATGCTCCAATGCCACAAACATCCCTTCGTAACAACTATCGTGGATCTTTTGCGCTATGGTGTCCCTAGGGAAATAAATTAAATATTCCTTTAAACCAATTAATCCATTGATAAAACCGTTTAAAACCTGTGGATTAGACTCCGAATTTGGGTACTCTTCAATTATCTGGTATCCTTCTGGAGTTAAGCCTAAAGTGCCACCTTCTTTTAAAGGCTTTATCATAAATTTTGTCAATTGCTGCGCTACTTTTAATCCAGCTTTGTCGTTGGTCATGTCGTAATACCGCAATGCGAATGATATGGCTGCACCTTGTGTCATACCTGAATACCAAGGCGCTTTTAAATCATGAAAATTAAAATGATAGGAAAGTTTCATTTCTGATTCGTCATCGCTAATATCAACTCTATTAGTGTCTTGAAAATATTTAAACTGATTAATAACTTGATTGTAATATTTTTCTTCGCCAGTTTCGTTAAATGCATCAAATGCCATAATACCATAAAAAGAAATGGTAAGTGCATGGTATTCTTTTTTTTGAGTTAAGACGCCAAGTGAGTCAAACTTTCTTTCGTATTGCTCAATGTACTTTTCAATATTAAAGTGATTTGAAAAGGATACATATCTATGCAATTGGGCATGTGAAGTGAAGGTGAAAAGTAATAGTAGTGAAAAAATGACAATCTTCATTTCAGCATATAGTTATTCTATAAATTTAATGAAATTCGAAACATGGTTTTTTGTTTCGAATTGAAGAAGGTTTTTCCTCTCTGAATGAAGTGAATCAGTCTTATAGAGTTCGAAAGAAGCCAAAATGTACTTTTTTAACTCAAGAGAATCTGTATAATTAAACAAACGTCCAGATTCTGTAGAAAATATAGCCTGATTTAAATCACCGTCGGAAGGCCCAATGGCCAAAATCGGTCGTTTAGAATTTAGGTATTCAAAGAACTTACCCGTTAAAGTCCCACCTACATTACCTTGATTATTAACGATTAACAAGAGCATCTGCGTTCTACGCTGCATTAATAGACTCTCCTTGTGTGTTAAATTACCTTTGAGATGTACAAATGACTTTATTCCATGTTTCTCAATAGAAGTCGTAATCGAATTGTCAACGAATCCATATAAATCAACCTGAAGTGCATCTCTTAATTCTTTGTTCAAATCTATTAATTCGGCTAGAACTTCCCAGAGTAATTCTGGATTTCTGGAGTTGGGGAGTGAACCAA
The DNA here is from genome assembly GCA_002384725.1 of Flavobacteriales bacterium UBA4011. Lineage (GTDB taxonomy): Bacteria > Bacteroidota > Bacteroidia > Flavobacteriales_D > Crocinitomicaceae > UBA2040. The sequence goes on along the minus strand of DGBF01000155.1, from coordinate 7,376 downwards.
AATGAGAAATAGTGAACTGGTCAGTTAATTCGGAATCGAAATTTAAATCAAATTCAAAACCATTGGTAACCACTTCAATTTTTCTTTTGCTCAATTCAGCCAATTCTTCCGCTACACCAGTGGAAATTGTCACCACATGATCCGCCTCGTTTAAAACGCTGTATTCTAAATCTTTATTTTTGCGTATTGCTCTTTCATTCGAACTCAAATCCTCTGCAAAGTCTATTCCAGACCAAGGGTCACGAAAATCTGCTATCCAATGTACATTTAATTTCCGTTTCAAATTTCGACCAATAAGGTGCAGACTATGCGGTGGTCCTGTTGTTATTATGGTTGTTATCTCAGGATTTGCTTTCAAATATTTTTTTAAAAAGCGAGTACTTGGTCGAATCCATAACATCCGCGCATCAGGAATGAATATATTTCCTCGAACCCAAATCAATGCTTTTGTAATGAATGATTTTTTTTTCTTGTGCGTGAATCCCGAACCGCCACTTTTAGACTTTAAAAATTGGTTGGGTTCAATTATTTTACGCTTAATAATCTTAAGATCTGACGAAACTTCAGCCAACAAATCATCGTCAAAAATAGGGTAGGCGGGATTTTCAGGACAGTAAACGGTTAACTCTACATTATTTTCTGCAAAATATTTGGACATTCTTAACCATCTATGAACACCAGCACCTCCAGCAGGCGGCCAATAATA
>DGBF01000155.1:631-6528 GCA_002384725.1 Flavobacteriales bacterium UBA4011 | reverse complement strand
TCATGTTTGTCAAATTTAAACAAATTAATAGGTTTTCATTTGTTGCGCTAAGAAAGGATTTTGAGTTTAGAAGACCGACTTGATGTTTGAATCATTACCTTCGTTCAACGATAATTATTGATGGGGATAGTTCAAAAAGATGCTTTGCGAATTTCAATTCTTTCCTATTTAGGATTGGTATTGGGCTATTTGAATAAGGGTGTTTTCTTTATTTGGTTTCTTTCCACTGAACAAATTGGATTGATAAACTTGGTGGTGGCAGTCGGACTTTTGTTCGCTAAGCTATCAAACCTTGGTACAATCAATGCAATCTGGAAGTTTTTTCCTTTTTTTAAAAATCCAGACAAACACAATCATGGCTTTTTAAGGTATATCCTATCTATTATATTTATTGGGATAGTATTGATAACGGTAATTAGCCTGTTTTTTAAATCGGATATTTTGTCCTTTTATATCGAGAAATCAGCTGATTTTGTTGAATATTATTATTGGATAATACCAATAGGGATAGCACAGGTCCTGTTTTTTGTTTTTGAAGCTTACCTAAAAAGTATATACAAGAATTTTGTTCCAGTTTTTATAAACGACATTCTATATAGATTTCTTGTCCTAGTTTCATTAGTGTTATTAGGCTTAAAAATTGTTACGTTTGAGGATTTCCTTAAAATATATTTCACACTTTATATTTTACCGTTTGTGGCTATTTTACTTTACACTCATCGGTTAGGCGAATTGAACCTCGCTAAAAAACATGTTTTTATTAAAAAAAGTTTAAGGAGACAAATCTTAAATTATTCGGGGTTTAATTATTTGAATACGGCTGGAGCAATTCTGGTTATGTCAATAGACACTCTGATGATCGGCAGTATGATAGGACTTCAAGCAACAGGGGTATACACCACAATAATTTATTTAACGAACGCCCTTTCCATACCTTACATGTCTATCACACGAATTAGTATGCCTATTGTTGCTGAATCATGGAAGGACAGGACCATGGGGAAATTATCAATTTTATACAAGCAGGTCAGTTCAGTTTCCCTTTTTATAGGTATAACTCTGTTTATGTTTGTCTGGGTAAATCGTATTGAATTATTTGATCTGCTTCCAAAAGATTTTTCTCCTGGAATTTATGTCTTTCTTTTCTTGATGATTGGCAAGTTATTTGATTTTTTTGGAGGTATAAACGGACACATTTTTCTAAGCTCAAAGAAATATAAATATGACGTGATTTTTACTTTAGTTCTACTTGTAAATGTCGCTACGCTTAATTATTTCTTAATACCTCTTTATGGAATTGCCGGTGCTGCCATTTCGACAAGTGTTGCCCTAGTAGTCTATAATTTAGCAAGGATGATTTACGTTTATTTCGCTTTCGGACTGCATCCATTGGAAAGAAGTCAATTGATTCTACTCGCGTTATTTCTATTGAACGTAATGCTCTTCGAAACTGTTTTCGATTTTCAATTTCATGCTTTGATAGGAGCAGGGCTAAAAGGAATTCTATTCTGCGTAACCTTCATTTTACCGGTGTACATTTTCAATATAGAACCCAATAGCGTGGATTATATCAAGAAGATTTTGGCGAAAATCGGTGTGAAAAGAACAGTATAATTACTTCTTTACTACAAAAGCCTTTATCGTAACGGTAGAAATAACTGGATCTGTATTGGCCGTAATCGTTACCGTTTTTTGAATCTCGTTCAATTGCCCTGGATTTGGATGAAACTTGACTTTGATTTTATCACTCTTCCCCGGTGCAATTGGCCCTTCTGGCTTCTCAGGAGTTGTGCAACCACAACTTGCCTTTACATTGGAGATAATCAATGGTTTATCGCCTGTATTTGTGACCATGAACTCAGTAAAGTTATCAGTATCTTCAATTACTTTCCCAAAGTCATGTTCCAGTCTGTTGAAAGAAAGTGTTGTGACATTCCTTTTCTTATCTTCGATGCGTTTCGCTTCATCTATTGCAATTTGTTTCTGTTCCTCCTTGATTTCTTCATCTGTTTGAGAGCCTGAGGCAATAGTAGAAACTATTTCTCCTGTTTTTACTTCTGGTTTTTCTTTACAATTTGTAATCGAAATCAATACTGTTCCGATGATTAGAAAATGGTTGAATTTCATATTTCGCTATAATTAATTTGTTGCTAAGTTCATTTTATCATAGATATTCTTCTCTAATACCTCAATTGCTTTTTGAAGAATCTCATTGTTATCGTTGTAGATTTGATAGAATTCAGATGAACCCCATAAATCTCTGGCGAAACTAGCTTTTAATCTTGAATGCAATAAATCTTTACAGTATTTGTACTCGTCACTTGTATACGTGAAGTCCTTGTTTTCCTTCTTCACATATTTAAAAAAGTCTTCCATAAATCGTTTGTCACATTCAAAGTTCTTTTTAAATGTTGCAAAATCTGGATAATTTTTTTCCATTTGTTTTCGATTCTTGTCCAAATAATCAAGACCGAATGTGTTCACATAACCACTTCTTGCAATCACACGATACATGTCATTAATTCCTGCCGTATCTAAAGGAACAAAGACATCTGGCATTATACCTCCACCGCCATAAACGGTGCGTTTGGTAACAAGTGTGTTGTGTTTTAATGAATCGGGAAACTTAATACTATCTGTTTCAAAATATTCTCCGTGTTCATACCTTCTAGTAAAATCATTTCGGTAATCCTCCTTGCTATCTTCGTACGGTTTTTGAATGAAACGGCCTGAAGGCGTATAGTATCGTGCAATGGTCAATCGAAGTTGTGAACCATCTTGCAAATCAATTGGACGTTGAACCAATCCTTTTCCGTACGTTCTGCGACCTACAATTAATCCTCTGTCCCAATCTTGCACCGCTCCTGAAAGAATTTCACTTGCTGAGGCAGTCGATTCATTCGTCAGAATAACCAATTTACCTTCTTCCCACAAGCCTTTTCTAACAGCAGTCAATTCACTTCGCGGTTGTTTTTCTCCTTCAGAGTACACGATCAGTTTATCTCCAGACAGGAATTCATCAGCAATTTTTTGAGCCGTATACAGCAATCCACCTCCATTGTCTTGCAAATCAACGATTAAATACTTCATTCCTTGCTCTCTAAGACTGATAATGCCTTCTCGAATTTCTTCCAATGAAGTTCGAGAAAAGCTGTTTAGTTTCACATAACCAATTTCAGGACGAACCATATAATAAGCATCTACGGAATAAACCGGTATTTTATCTCTTGTTATGGTGAAGAAAATATTCTTGCTTGATCCATTTCTTTTGATTTCAACTTTTACTTTCGTTCCTTTTTCACCCAGTAGTTTCTCGCGAACTTCATTGTTTTTAAGTCCTATACCGGCAACGTTGACATCTGCAATAGTTACGATTCTATCTCCCGCCATTAGACCAACCCTTTCAGATGGGCCTCCAGCTATGGTTTGAACCACTTGCAAAGTGTCTTTGAAAATTTGAAATCGTATACCTATTCCGACAAAACTTCCATTAATTGTTTCGTTTGCATCGTTCACATCTTCTTTAGAAATATAAGAGGAGTGAGGGTCCAATTCTTCCAACAATGAACGTATTGCGTGGTCTGTAAGTTTATGATCATCTACTTTGTCTACGTAAATTTGATCCACGTACGTTAATATTTCAGCAAATCTTTGTGAGTTGGTTTGCGTGGTTTCTTGCGCAATTCCATGATTAGAAAAAGCAACCATCACCGTCAAAACAAAGGTTTTGAAAAAAGTCTTTATCATCTGTTCAGTTTTGGATAAATTTAAGAAGAAAAGTTCTTCTATCATAGCAAGGTAAAAATCATACCTTAATTTATCTTAAAAACAGTTCATTTCAGGAACATTTTGGTTCGTCTCCCGTAGAAACTTAAGTAACACCAATTTTATACAACGATGATTTCTTTTCGAACCACATGTCTTTTAAGTGTTTTTCTCTTTTTTTCTAGCGCACTTTTTGCCCAAAATAGGAAGCTTGATCAATTGGAACAATTGTATGCGCAACAACATTATAAATTAGTTTATAATAAATCCAAAAAACTACTTGATTCGCCAGATTATGATTTCACTGTAGTTCCAAAACTTTATAAGTGTATGAGTTTGTTTCAATTGGCTAAAAACGAATATTGGTTAAAACGAAATCCCGATGCACTAACCGAAGCCGAAAAACTATTTATCGAAGTTAAGTCTTCAAATGAGGGCGGAAAGGTCATGGATGCACATATGAACGAAATATCTGAGCTGAAAGATGATTTATATGCTTGGGGCCAATCCGTAGAAGGCGATGGCAACAAAAACACAGCTGCGCAATTAGAACAAATACTTGTGAGTTTATTCTCCAAGATTCCAAGTGCAACAAAGAATGATCCTAAACTACCAGCGAAAACTGAACCCGTAGGAAATGATGAACGATCAAAAATTATTGCTTTTGCTGAAAAATCTATAGGAATTCCTTACAAATGGGGTGGAATGACGAGTTCTGGATTTGATTGTAGTGGATTCACTACCCACGTTATGAAGGAATTTAGAGTTTCTCTGCCTCGACGTGCGGTTGATCAACAAAAAGCTTCCATCAAAATAAAACAGAAAGATGCTCAAAAAGGCGACCTGGTGTTTTTCAACAATGGTGGCGGAATAAGTCACGTTGGAATTATCACTTCAGACAAAGGAAAACCGCTGACCATGATTCATGCTAGTTCATCTCAAGGGATCACAATTACGAACTTAGAAAAATCGACGTATTGGATGAAAAGATTAGACAGCTTCGGAACTTTTGTTAAGTAGACCTTGCTGCTTTAAACAGCAAATACACAGTCAAAACACAAAGTAATAGAGCGGAAACTAACATTGCCTCTGTACTATTAATTACGAGTAAGAAGGGCTGAATTACTCCAAAGCTTATAAACGGAAAAATCCATTTCTCCCAATTTTGCTTTCTCTTCACAATTCGTTCAAAAAGGCTATTCAAAAGGATGAATATAACGATGGCGAAAAGTAATTCCCAATAATTTTTAAACACGCTCGGGCGCCAAAATCCTAGCGCGATAATTCCGTAAATACTGATGCTCAAAACCATTAAAATCTTCTTCCAAATGGTAATCATTGGAATCAAAAGAAAGGCATTCAAGAATAATAAAAGGCCTGTGATCCCAACGAAAATGAATTTTAAGGAGGAGATGTATTCATCATTAAAAAATACACAATATGTCGCGTAAAGAATGAATCCAATGTGCAGTAACATCAATATTCTTAGGATCCATTTCATTATTTTCTAAGGTGTTTTTCCATTAGAACAACCAAGTTCCACAGAGCTCTAGCGCCAACATTGGCATCCCATTCATCATTCTCTCCAGGAGATACTTCGTTGAGGTCGAATCCAATGATTTCTCTTCCCGAATCCATCAAGGTGAAAAACAGATAATTTATTTCTTCCAAACTGAATCCGCCTGGCACTGGAGTACCAGTATTTGGACAAAGCCCAGGATTTAAACCATCAATATCAAAGGAAATATAGACTTTCTGAGGCAAAGTATCGATTATATTTTTCACTTGTTCGCCCCACGACATTCCTTCAAATGCTCTTTGTTTGATGTCCCAGTCTAAAAAGGTTCGAATTCTTCCTTCACTTTCTTTTATCAAATTCACTTCAGATGGAGAAATATCACGAATTCCAACTTGAACTAGTCTTTTCATGTTGGGGCAAGACTCCAAAACGTTGTACATGATGCTCGCGTGAGATTGATCAAATCCTTCGTAGGCTTCTCGTAAATCAGCATGCGCGTCAATTTGAAGAATACCGAAAGATTCGTGCCTCTCATTCAAAGCTTCAATCAAGCCAAGCGGAGTAGAGTGCTCACCACCCAAAATAGCGACAATTTTACCATCTTCTAATAAAC
>DGBF01000155.1:0-595 GCA_002384725.1 Flavobacteriales bacterium UBA4011 | reverse complement strand
TAATAAACTTTTGGATTTTGCTTTTAAATTCTCTTTTAATGCGTGATGTCCTGCGTTAATTTCGAGTACTACTTCTTGGAAATGCAAACTCTCTGATAACACACCGCCATTTTCAAGAAAGTCAATGTATTCAATACATCCCAAACAATATTTATCGTTAATCGTTTTCCATTCGTCCGAAATAGGCGACATAAAAACCTTGGTTTGATGTGCGTTTTCCAAGTGCGGATGGTAGAAATCCAATTGAAGTGAAGCTTTTAAAATTGCTTTAGGGCCGTCACTTGTTCCTTTCCCATACGATGCCGTAGCGTCCCAAGGTACAGGTATGATCACAATGTCCGCCTCATCTTCAGTTATTGGAAAACCAAAAATATTTCCATTCGGCAAGGCAATTCCATTAGGATCAAAGTCTTCCATAATTATTTGACCAAGTCTTTAACGAAGTTCGGTGTTGCAAAACTTCCAGAGTGTACCTCTGAATTGTAATATCGTAATCCATTTATAGCAGCAAATTCATCCATTTCTGATTGATTTGTAACTTTTTTAGGATGTTTATCTCCTTTGATTCCGTATTGAAAACACCACATACCGGTTG
>DGBF01000193.1:1903-4019 GCA_002384725.1 Flavobacteriales bacterium UBA4011 | reverse complement strand
CAATGCAATGGTGTTGCAAAGTTTTTTATTCCGATTGTCAAGAACGGATTTAGCGTTGGCAAAGAAACAGCTCTTTTATTTTTTTAGCGTTGGCTTTTCGCGTTGGAAAAAAAATAAATGTGCTGTTTGCGCGTTGGCTTTTTTAGTGCAAATGTTGATGTTTAGCACGATTTCCGCATTATGCACAACTAGTTATAAATTACATTTTATTGCGGTTATTCGGAAACTGTGTCCTACCAAAGGAAAGTTCATCTAAGCTTTTTTCGGGAATCCGAAATCGACTTACCATCAAATCAAGTGGACTCACCACATCGCTAATGTTATGGCTGCTAACATGGGTATATATCATCGTAGTTTCAGGTTTACTATGTCCCAACAGTTCCTGGATATAACGTATCCCAGTCCCACTTTCCATTAAATGGGTAGCATAACTATGCCTTAGCGTATGAGGTGTAACCGGCTTCGTTATAGATGCTAATTTACAACTTTGTCTTAAAACTGCACGAATACTACTTGCGGTATAACGCCCTCCCTTTTGGCCCTCCAAAAAATACTGTCTTGGGCCATAAGAATGATAATAGGTTTTTAGCATTGGAATCAAACTTTCAGCCAATTGTACATAACGATCCTTACCACCCTTACCGCTTTGGACATAGATCATTCGTCGATCGAAATCGAATGACCGCAACTCCAAATTTAAAAGCTCCCCAACCCGCAATCCGGAACTATACAATAACGCAAAGGCCACTTTATGTTTTAGATTCTTGGTGACTTGTAAAATATGTTTTACCTCCTCCATACTCAATACAACGGGCAGCTTTCGCTGCTTTTGCGGTCTCTCCAAAACATCGGGATCAATAGCACAGTTCGGATAAAAAAACGCAAAATGCCTTAAGGCACTCACCAACTGTCTATGAGTGCTTATCGAGTAACACTTTTGTCGCACAACCCATTCGACAAACAGACGTACGCTCTCAGCAGACAATAATTCAGGGTTTACATTATTATGAAAACGTAGAAAATTCCGAACAAACATAAGGTAAACTTTGAGAGTACTGGTGCTGTATCGCTTTCCAAGCAGGTAATTTTCAAAATTGCGCATCAATTCCTCTTTATCTCTGGGTAAAATCTTATTGTTTTTAGAAATTTTGGCATTATCAATAGTCTTCAAAGTATTATTAAAAACAACCTTTATGTAATCTTTACGCATAAGATAGGCCTCTAATTGATTTTGAAGATTATGACTAAATGGTACGCAGAAACTGCGATTGGATTGACTCCATTTCATACCGGGGAACCGTTTGACATATTCTTTGACTTGAAAGTCGTAAGGAAAACTGAGGAAAAGAAAATCAACTCCGCGAATATTTCGCCGCTCAAAACTGACATGAATATTTTTCATGATTTATAATTTTCGAGGGGAGCTCGTATAAAAATATAAAAAATAATCACCGTCACACTTTAATCTAACCCAAACTATTATTAAAGCACAAAATGCTGCCCTTGCTTTGCGATATTGAAGCCCGCTTTCTTGTCCGCCTATCGTAAATTTATTTAGTTGTAATATCTTCATTTTTAAGCAGTCAATCCGCGTTTGCTATAGCCGATGTTACCTGCAGTACCTTTTCCAGTTTTCTTGAGTCATTTCAAATTTTATTTCGCCATTTCCATGTATTCCAATTTCGGTCCATCCAGATTTTCTATAGAAATGTTCAGCTCTTGTATTCGGATCTGTTCCTAACCAAATATTTTCAGAGGTTTGGTTAAAATACCAATCCAACATGATTTTCTGTAATTGCTTTCCGATTCCGATACGCTCATAATTTGGGTTTAAGAAAAGAGCCCAAACATTTCGTTCTTTCAAATCAACAATGGAAAATCCCACAATTTGATTATCAGATTCGCACACCCAACCTTTTCCCCTGCTGGTGATGAACTCCAAACAAAGTTCATCCGTAACCAAATCAGGATTCAACAAAATGTTTTCTTTTACTGAGTTTCTAACAATTTGAATTTGTGCAATATCATCTGCTGTTGCTTCTCTGAAATTCAATTCATTGTAGTTTAGGTTTTTCATTGGAGCAATTTCTTGTATTGCAGGTAACGGTTTGCAGCT
>DGBF01000193.1:1468-1724 GCA_002384725.1 Flavobacteriales bacterium UBA4011 | reverse complement strand
GATGTTAGCGGTTCGTGCTTCTAATTTCATCCGGTTCATTGGTTTAATGTTTAATGAGTTTGTAGCTGTAGAAACCTTTATCCGTTTGGGCTCTTAAAAAATACGTTCCATTCGAGTAGTTGGAAAGGTCCAACTGGCTTTGGGATATTTCTTTTATTAACCTTCCTTGTAAGTCATAAAGCTTTATATTCTGAATGGTTTGATTTTGTATTTCTACATTAACAAGTCCATTTGTTGGATTGGGGTAAATCGTGTT
>DGBF01000193.1:0-1290 GCA_002384725.1 Flavobacteriales bacterium UBA4011 | reverse complement strand
TACTTATGTCACCATAATTCTCAATAGCAGCAAAAACTTCTTGCTCTATGGTGTAGAATATTGAATTATTGTTCGTTTGATAATTAATTCCAACCCCATTATTCATAAAAACAAAACCAACCTTTCTGATTGTATCAAAATACGCATCACTTACTAACCCATATGCTTCTCCTGTATGGCCAAGCATTGAAATACTACCGGGTAGAGCAACGTCATTTCCTGGAGTGGAAGTAATCCTGTGAATACCGAGACCCCAGCTTCTAAAAAGTCCGTAATAATTATTTCCATTGCTGCCATTAAAAGTCCACTCATTGGCAAACATTGCGTTACATGATGATTCCGAAAGAAGAGTGTCACCATTAAAATTTCCTTTATTCATTAACACGAGAAATATTTTAGCTAAATCTTGTCCAGAGCATCTAAAACCTCCTTGCGGACCGAATCGACCACCGTTTGTTCCGGGGATGTATCCGTTTAGATTGCTAAAGACTGGTTGTGTACCCTGATAATTGTCAGCTTGCGGAGTCCAAACACCATTAATCTTTCTGTACAGAACTGCCAATTGGTCGATATCTGTTAAATCATTGACATTGAATGAAGCATCTATTCCCAAAGGAACTGAGATATTTTGCTTACAATAGACGTCAAAACGAAGATTTGAAACCTTTTCGATGATTGTTCCGAGTATGACGTAGTTGATGTTAGAATAGTTGAAGTAAGTCCCAGGAATGGAGTTGTTGAATTGTCCAGCTGTATAAAATGATCCAGTCGGGGTTAATATCTCACTTAAATTGGGAATCGGATTATTGTTAACCGTGGCGCTAAGGAAATTACTGTAAGTTGTACCGTCAATGATGGAAGAAGTGTGAGATAATAGCATTCTTGTAGTAATAGGTATTGTTGGATGATTTGGGTTTTGAACACTATACCCCAAAATTGAGCTTATATCAGCATCTAAATCCAGAAAATTTTGTTCAACGAGTTGCATAACCGCAATTGCCGTTATTGTTTTAGAGATACTTGCAATACGATATTTCGTATTGATCGAAGAATTAATGTTTCGTGAAAAGTCTGATTTTCCAATCGAAATGTTTTCGATTATACCATCCTCGCAAAAAACAACCAATGTTCCCCCCATCATGTCGTTATTAGTTGAGATAATGTTGAATTCATTGGACAAATTCTGTGCGCTGACAATAGTTGTCAAACTCAACAGAGATATAAAGATGTTGTATACTTTTTTCATGTCATTTATTAATGTTCTTAATTTTTAGCATGACCGCTAACGGT
>DGBF01000101.1:14240-18161 GCA_002384725.1 Flavobacteriales bacterium UBA4011 | reverse complement strand
GTGGTTTTCTATCACCTCTATCTCTTCCGAAGGTCAAATCTTTACCTTCTTTGCTTCGTGATGATGCATTTAAATCACCTGCTTTTCTATAGTATTCTAAGAATCTGTTGAATTCAGCAGAAACGAATTTCTTGATCAATTCTTCTTTCGACAATTCTTCGAATGAACTATAAATCTGCGGTAAAAAGGCCTCAATTTCTTTTTCATTTACTTCCGTAGCGATGATTTTGCTCATCAATTTTGTCAATTGAACGGCACAAATATCTTCTGGACTTGGAATGGTTCCTTTTGTGAACTCCATTCGCATTTGTTTCTCGATAGCTCTGATCTTACCGTTTTCACGTGTATTGATTAAAACCAAAGATTCACCTTTCTTACCTGCACGGGCCGTACGACCACTTCGGTGCGTATAGTTTTCCATGTCATCAGGAAGGTTATAGTTGATAACGTGTGTAATATCATCGATATCTAAACCACGAGCGGCAACATCTGTCGCTACCAATAATTGTAAGTCTTTGTTACGGAAACGATCCATTACACGATCACGTTGTGCTTGCGATAAATCTCCGTGCAGCGGTTCAGCATTGTAACCTTCGCGGCTTAATTTCTCAGCAACGGAAGCCGTTTCATGTCTTGTTCTACAAAATATTAAACCGTAAATATCTGGATTGGAATCAATCAATCTTTTGACTGCTCCATAACGATCTCTTTCCATCACACTATAATAGATGTGATCGATATTTTCATTTGTTTGGTTCTTGTGTCCAATAGAAACCTCTAAAGGATCCGTTTGGTAGCTTTGAGAAATTTTGGCAACTTCTTTTGGCATTGTAGCAGAGAACAACCAAACATTTTTTGTTTCTGGCGTTTGGCTCAAAATAAGATCGATATCTTCTTTGAAACCCATGTTCAACATTTCATCTGCTTCATCGAGTACGACGTATTCGATTTCTTGCAAACGAATTGCTTTTCTTTTTACTAAGTCCATCAAGCGTCCTGGAGTAGCCACAATAATTTGCGCACCGCGTTTGATGTCTGTGATTTGTTTACGAATATCCGTTCCACCATAAACTGCTACTGTGCGCAATTTTGTGAATTTGGAGTACGATTCGATGTCTCTTGAAATTTGCAGGCAAAGTTCACGAGTGGGGCAGATAACCAAGCCTTGCGGGATATTGGAATCTTCGTCGATGTTGTTAATCAATGGGAGGCCAAACGCTGCGGTTTTTCCTGTTCCTGTTTGGGCCAATCCTACGAAGTCACTATGCACACCTAAAAGGTGTGGAATAGCTTGTTCCTGTATGGGAGTTGGTGCTGAAAAACCCAGTTCTTCAATCGACTTCAGCACCTCACTCTTGAGCCCGAGCTCTTTAAAGGTCATTCTATATTTTTAAAATTGGGTGCAAAGATACGTATTTAAAGTGGTATGAAAAACTTTATTTCAAAATGCTGAATCCCACGGTATTCTTATTCTAGAAAGGAGTGTGTGATAGCTTGCCTTTGGAGTAACTTTCTATCGGCAATCAACGTAAGAGAATTAACAAAACAATAACGATGAGAATAACTTTTAATGCACCTTTTACCCTGTGGTTCAGCTTTATCGCCATTGGAGCCTTAATTCTTCAGGTTTTACTGGGTGTCAATTTTACATTTACTGTTCTCGATGGACAATTTAATTTTTCCGATTGGACGGATTATGTTTCACTCTTCGGTTACATTTTTGGTCATGCCAATTGGGCGCATTATTTGGGGAATTTCAGCATTATCCTTTTGATAGGACCGATACTAGAAAAATCACTTGGCGCTAAGAAATTGGCGATTTATACGGGAATCACCACTTTGGTGATAGCTATTATTCATATTCTCTTTTGGGATCATGGCTTGATAGGTGCGAGTGGCGTGGCGTTTATGATGATCGTTCTCGTTTCTCTAGTCGGGCGGAAAGGCAATGAAGTTCCTTTGACGTTCATTCTAATTTTTATTCTATTCGTTGGAAAAGAATTTCTCAGCTCCTTTGATGACGACCAAGTTTCGCAATTCGCTCATATTTGTGGAGGAGCAATGGGTGTCGTTTTGGGAATGTGGAAGCGATAACTGACTTTTGACGAATTCTATCGTTTGTCCAATTCGGCTTGTCGAACCTTGTGAATGTAATAAAAGGTTTGATCAATCGTATGATACTGCGCATTTGGAGTAGGGCCAAGAGCTGGAGCTCCAACAATGTATCCCTGCGGATCAATCAAAACATAACTTGGATAATTTGTGATTCTAAATTTACTGATGAATTCATCAGTAGAAGGCATAACGAATACATCCCACTGAATAGATTGAATTTCTGCGTACTCTGATTCTTTCAAATCTCCATTGTCAATAGCAATCGTTAGAAAATGTAAGTCGTTGATGTACTTTTTGTGCATTTCCTTTAGCAACACCAATTCTTTCTGATTATTCGGACTTTTCGGGTCGTAAAAATGAATATACAAGTGTTTGCCTTTGTAATCCATATAAGTCTTGCTCACTTTGTTGTCTTTGAACAAAACGAAATCAGGCGATTTCCCGCCTGGCACTAATTCTGTTAAACGATTAAAGACATTCTTAGCGATAATTTCGTTTTCTCGGAACAAACACTTTTTACTCAAACTATCAAGAATCGTGTTAATGTTGGTTTGCGGAAAGTCGTCACTGTAATACACTTCTGAAAGTGACTGAATCATAACCATTTCACGTAAGCGAAGATTTTTCAGGGCATAATCTGACCCCAAAGCCTTCATTATTGCCGTTGGACTTCTTTTTACAACCCCCAAGTACACTTCATTGTTTGCCTCGTTGCTGAGCCGTGGAATGTAATCTGCGTAGTACTTCTTGATGTAATTCATGTAGGCATCATTCTCATAATAAACCGCTGATGGCTTTATGTAAAAGTCGTATTTCTCAAAGCGATTTCGTGTTCCAGTAAAAGAGATTTCATCCAATTGCGCCATGGAGAATTTCACGAAATTTAGAAAGAAGATACTCGAATCGCCCTTGTACGCGTTTTCTACATACATCTTAAATGTATCCAGTTTCTCACCGAAGCGAGCAGGATCTTTGAATTTTAAATCGTAATACCGCGCCATGTATTCATCTGTCCATCTTTGAAACGCGAGAATTTTATAATTGATATCCGTCGGTCCTATATTGAAGAACATAATCTCGACCTGATTTCCAGTTTTTACTTCTGGGTCAATTGGATTTTTATTGGGATAGAAAACATCATATTTCTTGCCCGGTTCAACATACATCCAACCTCTGTTGTTCAAGCCGCGCACCACAATTCGTTGTGTTTGGTCCAAATGAAATTCGGCAGTAAAGGTGCTGTCCGCTTTAACCGTCGTTTTTCCGATGGTCGATTCTATGTTGCTGTAATAATCTTCTATTCTATTAAAAGAGATTTCTTTTCCGACATAGTCGGGGGCAAAGCCTTCTATTTTTACTGTATTCGTTTGACTGTGAGAAGTTAAAACGAAAAGACAGGCCAATGCGAAAAGGCCACTTTTTAGAGAAATATGTGAATTCAATTGATACATGGGTTTAGTCCTTCGTTATTAACGAATGTGTCCTTGCGAATATTGTACCACGTTTAATGGAATAGTTCGGCATTGGTCACGAATTTACCGATGTTGCCTTTGTTTCGGTGGATTTCACGTACGATATTTGAGTTAATAGCTGCGAATTTTTGCTCAGTGAGTAAGAATACGGTTTCGATTCCAGAACTCAGTTCAGAGTTCATGTGTGCGATCGGTTTTTCATAATCGAAATCCTTTGAATCGCGCAATCCTCGTAAGATGTATTTGGCACCTAACTCTTTTGCAAAATCGACGGTCAATTCTTGATACGTTTGCACGGACACATTTTCCATGTCGACAATCAAGCTCTTTACAT
>DGBF01000101.1:12127-14184 GCA_002384725.1 Flavobacteriales bacterium UBA4011 | reverse complement strand
TTTCCAATTCGAAATAGGATTGTTTACTAGAATTGGTTCCTATGCCTATAACGATTTCATCAAAAAGGTTTACCGCTTTTCGGATTACCGCTTCGTGGCCTTTAGTAAAGGGATCAAAACTTCCGGGAAAAAGAGCAATTCGTTTCATGGCTTCAAAATTATTCTAACGAAGTTAATCTTTATTGCAGAAACGAAAAATGAACAGCGCCGTATTTTCGTTCAAAATCGAAATTGGGATGCTCAGACAAGCTCGTCTTCTTTCCATGTTCTATGGTCACAATTCCATCTTCGTTCAATAGATTTCGCTCAAAGATTAGGTTCGCAATTTCTTCATGAATGTTCACATCGTAGGGCGGATCAGCGAAAATCATATCGAATTTCATTTCTGTTCTTTCCAAAAATTGAACTGCGTCACTTTTGAGGACGGTCAATTCATCGCTCACATCAAGTTCTTTGGCCAATCCTTGCAGATATTTGACCACTCTAAAATTTTGATCTATCGCCAAAACGTTTCCTACGCCACCAGAAACAAATTCCAATGAAATATTTCCTGTTCCACAGCACAGATCTAGAATCTTCTTTCCGTCCAAATCAAATCGATTGTCTATAATGTTGAAAAGAGCTTCTTTAGAGAAATTAGTTGTTGGTCGGGAGTTAAATCCCTTTGGAACTTTCACATGTCGTGACTTAAGTTTCCCTCTGATTATACGCACAAGGTCTGGTATTGATGAATCAAATCGGGTTCGATTTGTGTCTTGATATTTTTGAAAGAGGGCACTTTATCAAATAAGTCTTTGGCTAATTTCGCACAATTATTTTCTTCCAAAAGGAAGGGAACGATGCTCATTTGCCCATTGTCTTCCGTCCAACTGTTCTGCTGAAGTAAATGGGCGACGTGATAAATGATATCCTCGACAGTTTGGTAATCGAAGGTGTTGTAATATTTCAACTCCGTATCCTTCACTGCGGCCAAAATGAAATGATTTTCTTGCAGGGAAAGCACCATTTTTAATCGGTAACTAGGCCCTTCCAATAATCCACGAATGATATGTGTTCCCTCGTTTTGAAGCAACATTCTGGGAAATCGGGTAACGAAAAATGATTTTACCCAAACGGGAATTTCAAAAATGTTGACACCTGAAAATTCAGGTATGCGGTTAAAATCTATATCGTTATCGGGTGTTTCTTTTCCAAAAGCCAATTCAAAAACCTTTTGTGGTTCTATTTCAGAAAAGACGGCATTGGGTAAAAGTGTTGTTTTGTTGCTGAACCAAGATAGTGAATACTCATCCCAATCCATAGCTCTGAAATCAGTTTTGCCCAGAAAGACATCCAATTGGTCTTTATAACCAAAGTCCGTTTTGTCTTTGAAAATAAAAGTAAATTGTTGTTCTGGCGTTTGATCGATCATCCGCACAAATCGAACGGCGTAAGGATTGATATCAACAACAAGCTGTTTTTTTGACATTTAATTTCCCTCCCAAGAACCTCCTGTATCGTTAGTTGTCAATGACCCGAAGCTTAGTTCTTCTGGTTGTGTCCCTTCGATTTTCGCCAATGGCAGTTTGCCTGATACTTGAATAACTGGATATTCCGTTTCACCAAGTTTCACTTTCTTTTTGGTTTCCAACTTCCATTTTTTCTTCGTTCCCGGTATGTAAGGAAGAGAATCGGCAGCGAATGCTCCATAACCAGCCACTTGTCTTGCCTCCGTATACGAGCGTGTTTGAAATTTCGATTGTAAGAAACTTACCATTACGGTGTCTCTTCTGAAGTTGCTCAAGCCTTCTCCTGGATTAGGTCGTTTAGAAAGTTTTAAAGCTTCTAATTCTGTCATGTTGTTATCAATCGCGCGATTGTCACCGTACAAGAAAGCACGTTCAGCTTCAGTAATTCTTCTACTTGGCACGGTTCCTTCCATTTCAACAAAGGGAACTTTTCCATTATTAATAAAATCAATTAAATCATCCCACGTAACGGCATAATAACCGTTTTCTTCCATGTAAGCTTTTTGAGCCGTACGAATATCTTGTAGATTGTACGTTGCCTTACCATAT
>DGBF01000101.1:11179-12060 GCA_002384725.1 Flavobacteriales bacterium UBA4011 | reverse complement strand
CCATATGTCAAATTATACTTTTTGATGTGTCGGTTAGTATTAACAACAGATGCCGCAGAAAAGTATAAAGTTCCAATAGCACCAAAGATCGCAACACCGCCTAGAATCGTCAATATTTTCGTGGAAATAACTCCTGAGCTATATAATAGCGTTAAAATCCCCGCGATAAACATCATAACCGTTGCGATTAAAAAAGTTTTGTTTTGAGGTGAGACGAATACCAAGAAGATCATTCCAAATGCTAGCAATAAAAATAAAGCTGGTACCGAATACTTTTTTAAAAGAAGCGTTAAATTGTTCGTCATTTTATATTGGTTTCTTTTTACTAGACAAAACTACAATTTTTTCGTTTCTACGAAAGGTCAATGGATAGTTTTTTTAAACCTTTTATTCAATAGGCTATACCCTTCCCATTTCTAGTATATTTGAGGACACAAGTTTTCGATTTGAACAAAGAAGCATTTTCATCCCTTTTCCGCAGTCATTTTGCCATGGAATTGACGGATGACCAGCATACTTTATTACGGGCTTTAATTGAGTTTTCATTTGAGCGAGAAAAGCTGTCGTTGTTTGTGTTGAAAGGGTATGCGGGTACTGGGAAGACATCGATGTTGGGTGCTTATGTGAAGACCTTGACCGATGCGAAAGCACGTGTAAAGTTGTTGGCACCGACGGGCCGAGCCGCAAAAGTTTTAGCGCAGAAATCGAGTCAGTCTGCCATGACAATTCACAAACTAATTTACCGACGAGCCATGTCAGCTGATGGTGCATATCGGGTCTCAATTACGCCAAATCTGCACAAAAACACCTTTTTTATTGTAGATGAAGCTTCGATGATCGGTGATTACATCTTGCAAAAGGATGGCGCTGTGAGTGCTCAA
>DGBF01000101.1:10632-11113 GCA_002384725.1 Flavobacteriales bacterium UBA4011 | reverse complement strand
CAAAATTTGTTGGATGATCTATTGGAATATGTTTATTCTGGCGAAGGTTGTCGTTTAATTCTCCTCGGAGATGAAGGTCAGTTGCCACCCGTTGGCTCCGATTTTTCACCTGCTTTAAATGCAGAATATTTGCAACAACATTATCCAAGATTGGCTGTAAACGAAGTGCGCTTGAGTCAAGTGGTGCGACAAACAGAAGGATCAAGTATTTTGCAAAACGCGACCGATTTGCGGTCTGCAGTCGAAGGTGAATTTCCCAGTTTTGAACTCGCACCGAAAGGAGATTTAATTCGTTTGCCTGGAGAAGAGGTCCAAGATGAAATAGAGCGGTCGTATCAGGAGGTGGGTAAGGAGGAAACGATCATCATTACGCGCTCAAACAAGAGGGCAAACGCCTACAATCAGCAAGTTCGCGGTCGGGTAATGTGGTTTGAGGAAGAATTGTCGTCAGGTGATTTGCTGATGGCTGTTAAGAACAATT
>DGBF01000101.1:1824-10530 GCA_002384725.1 Flavobacteriales bacterium UBA4011 | reverse complement strand
CTGATGGCTGTTAAGAACAATTATTATTGGCTATCCGATGAATCCTCAATGGGATTTATCGCCAATGGTGAAATGCTGCTCGTGAAAAGAGTGATGCGCACCGAAGAGCTATATGGCTTTCGTTTTGCCCATGTTCGAGTAGATTTTGTTGATTATCCTAATGAAATTGAGAAGGAAATTATCGTTCTGTTGGATACTTTGACCGTCGAAGCACCCAATTTACCGCGTGACGAAATGAAAAAACTCTTTTTTGAAATAGGAGAGGACTATGCGGACGAAAAAAACAAAAGAAAACGCTACGAGAAAATTTTGAAAAACCCCTATTTCAATGCACTCCAAGTGAAATATGCCTACGCCGTTACCTGTCATAAATCGCAGGGTGGACAATGGGCCAATGTGTTTATCGATCAGGGTTATTTGACAGAGGAAATGCTGGATTCAGGCTACTTCAGATGGCTCTATACCGCCTTGACAAGAGCGACCGAAAAAGTTTATTTGATGAATTTTAATCCGAAGTTTTTTGGGGAAGAATCCGAGTAAGTTATTGAGTGGTTTGATTTGTTAGAATACAGATGATGCGGATTATTGGGATTTTCGCTGATATCTGTGTGCTTCTTACATTGTTGTTTTGAATATGGTTCTTTATAAATCCACTTTTCAAGGATTTATATAACTTAAATCCTACTTTTCATCTTACAAAATCGGCGTTATCTAAGTTCAATTACCCCAGCAAATCCAGCGCCCTTTTAAATTTTGACTTTCAAAGAACTCGTCCCGACACTTATCTTGGTTTTTTGAACCTCTTTGTTGAAACGGTCAATAACAATTTTCGCATCCGTTCGCAACAAATATTGACCTGCCAATGTATTCACTTCGTCCTTAAGCTTTCTCAAAATTATTAGTGTTCGCATGGCACTGAGCATTTCATTTTTACTCCAATTGTTGGACGTCATTTGGGTCTCGAGTTCAGGGTTCTCCAATTTTACATTCGATTGAACAGGATCTGTAAATGAGTTGATTTCCAACTGGATCTCACGCCCCAAATTGATGTATACCTCGGATAAACGCAATCTGCGGTACGCTTCATCCATTTTGTCAGAGGAGTAGCTTTCTTCTTCCTCCTGTGGATTCGCCTTTTTTACTTTTACGCCATTCCATTCACCGATACCATTTCCTCGGGCGACTATAGAAAAATCTACTTTTTTGTCTAACAATCCTTCAAAAAATAACTGCATCGCCACACTATCTTTCGGTAGGAGTAATTTATCCGATAAATCAAATTGGTCTGATTCAAAAACATCCTGCAGTTGTAATTGCAAACGGGCATCGTAGTTTGGTGTTGCACCGGCAACGTTAATGTGCAGCATCACTTCATCTGCTTCATCCGAAAGTGACGAAACGGGAATGGCAATTAAACGTACATCAAAGGCAGTGGTGTCTGCGGTTTCTTTAAATACAAACTCCTGTGTTTTGATATCAAAAGTGGTGGAATCGGCAAATAAGTACAATCCATCTTCTTCGGTATATGGAACAGGTTTGCGTCCAAAGTTTTGTTTGTAATAGTCTAATTTGAACCGGTATTTCGCCATTACGTCCATCGCTTCTAGCTTTTGTTCTTCTAGTTCAACGATTTTCGCTTTATAGGATTCAAATCTTCCGTAAAGTCGAACGATAGAATTTTGAGATTCTTTCTTTTGTTTTTGATTGCTATCCGTTGTCGGTTGATAATCTTTCAACGTTTTGCTTTTACGTCGGTCTTTTTTAATCTTGCGCGAAGTCCTTGAGCTCGTTTTTATCGGAGTATACCCTAAGTCGCTGTGACTTTTCTCCGCTTTCTCAATTTTCAATTCTGTTTCGTCTCGCTTTTTGGTGTTGTATTCGATCCCATAATCAAAGCCTTTCTTACCGTAGATCATATCCTCGAGCTTCGCCATCTTATTGAATTCAAGGACGTCGATTATACTTTGGAAAGTTCCGGTGCCAACAAAAGCAGAATCTGGGGAAAGAAAACGAGTAGAACCCGATCCAAACAAACGGTAACTTTTTCCGCTTTTCTCAATGACTACCGTTGTTTGTTTATTGTCGTTGTATCCCCAAACATCGAAATGAATATTCGTCAAACGGTTATTTCCAGCTGTTTGAAAGACATGTGTTGTGATTCGGGCAGGCTCTATTTTAGATTCTACTTTTTTCTTTTTGCCTTCTGTTTCTTTAATCGATAAATGATAAGGGAAAAGGCCAACAGCTTTCGGTAAACCTTTGTTCCAGCGTCCTTTTTCATCTTTTTCTCTTTCGTTGAGTAAACCTGATGTATTGCTGCCATCGCCAGCAGCTACTAGAACATTGATGTAATAATCGGCTCGGCCACCCAAAGATTTAAAAATTTCAAATGAGCGTTTCTCCACATAGACGTTGGTTGCGTAGCTGATAGCATTCAAGGAAATTAAGATATCTTGCTGGTCCAGATAACGCAACGATTCGAGCATCGCAATTTTATCATCCAAAGATAGACTAGGGTTGAAGACATTGTCGAATTTTGGTTGGAGGACAAACTGACCTGTCTTTTCTTTAAAAGCGTTGTCAGGTAGTTTTGGGAACAAATAGGCTTCAAATTCTTTGTATTCCTGCACCAAATGTAAACTCTGGTCTTCTTCCTTTTTTCGATTTTCAATCAAGGCTTTGTTCAGTTCCCAAATCGCCATTTTGTTTGCCGCTTCAGCAATTAAACCTACGGGAGATTTGGCAATTTCTTCACTTCGAATCAATAAATTTTCCGGATTCGAGATGATCATTTCTTCGATGGAATCGTAGTGAATTTCACCATTCTTGTGCAAAATTTCCGGACCTTGGTACTCAAAGAATCGTCCAAAGTTCTGGTCTAGAATCGGACTTTTTTTAACGATGTGATACAAGTAAGCTCTTTCTTCAGCGTTCAGCAAGGGATAATCCTGGCCAATTGAAAATAAAGGTAGCAGCAGAAAGA
Source organism: Flavobacteriales bacterium UBA4011 (assembly GCA_002384725.1). Taxonomy (GTDB): domain Bacteria; phylum Bacteroidota; class Bacteroidia; order Flavobacteriales_D; family Crocinitomicaceae; genus UBA2040. The sequence goes on along the minus strand of DGBF01000101.1, from coordinate 7,547 downwards.
GTAGAAATTTGAATTTCATTCGGTTTTTGGTGTTAATTGAAATTTTATAAGTTCCGTTATCAGTAAAAGTAACAAAAGAAAAAATCCACTTCGAGTAGGAAGTGGATTTTTTCTAAAAAGTTTATGCACAGTTTATCTGATCATTAATGTTTACGGTAGATCAGTTGATTTGCAATCTATAGGAGGTTCTCGATTTAAAGCGGAATTAGTGATTAATCCATTATAAGCAAAACACTTTCATTTGGTACTTGTTAAAGGGTGTAAATTAATTAAATTCGTATTGCATTAATATAAGAACTACAAAGATAAAATGATTCAAAAGGTTGGTGAAAAAAAGTTTAGGTTAATAATTAAAATTGCGAGTGTCGCGTTAATTCTTTTGTCGGTCCTATTTGCCTATGGCGTTGGAATGCTGAAGCTGGATTACGATTTCGAAAAGTTCTTCCCCATAGGCGATAAGGAAACTGACTTCTTTCTTGAACACCGCGCTAAGTTTGAATCTGACAATGATTTTTTATTGATTTCTATTGAAAACGATCCCACGGTATTCGAGATGGGGTTTTTGAAAAAAGTGAAATCACTCCAGAAAAAGTTAGACAGTACCAAGGATGTTCGGTTTACCCGAAGCATTGTGACGGAAAAGGAAGTGTATATACCTCCGAGGTCCATCCCTACAAGTCGACCATATATTAATTTTATAGAGAATCGATTAGCTAGAGACGAAAAAGACCTTATAGAAAATGAGGAGATGATCAATACTTTAATCGCAAAAGACAAAAAGTCTTTGTGCATTTTTGTTCGCCACAAAGATTTTCTGAGTAAAAATGGCAGTGACACCCTCGTTCAAAGTATAAATGGTCTTTGTGATGCTTACGGCTTCGATAAAGTGAGAGTCGCAGGCAGGACAGTGGGACAGAAATTTTATATCGACAAAATGGGCTATGAAATGGCTTTTTTCATGGTCTTGAGTTATATGCTCGTCATTGTTTTCTTGTTTATTGCCTTCCGATCCTTATGGGGAGTTTTAATGCCACAATTGGTTATTTTAGGTACTTTGTTTTGGGTGGTTGGTTTCATTGGCTTGTATGGCGAACCGGTCAGTATTGTCATGTCAGTGCTGCCGTGCATAGTTTTCGTGGTGGCGATGTCGGATGTAATTCATTTGTTGTCCCGCTATCTTGACGCCTTCCGAACGGGCATAGGCAAGTTCGCGAGTATTAAATTGACGATTCATGAGGTCGGAATGGCGACTTTTTTAACCTCCGTGACCACTGCCATTGGATTCTTTAGTCTAATGTTCATTAGCGTTCAACCTATTCAAGTTTTTGGCGCAATAGCAGGATTCGGTGTGTTGATTGCCTTTGTGCTGACCTTTGTTCTACTGCCCATTATTATATATTTGGCGCCAAATCCTACTTTTTTAAAGAAATCGGATAGAGATCCGTTTTGGAAAAAGAAATTGTCAAAATGGTTCATTCGCGTTTTGCGACAACCGAAAAGGATTTTGATTGTTTATGTTGGGTTTATAGCTGTATGCTTGATAGGGATGGTGAACCTAGAGTCGAATAATTTTCTCATGGATGAGATTTCGCAGAAGGAACCGATTAAGCAAAATTTCAATTTTTTGGATGAACATTATGGAGGAATTCGCCCTTTCGAGCTATCGATAAGTTTAAAAGACACGTCAAAAACGTTTTGGTCTTTGGAAGTTTTAAAAGATGTTGAAAAGGTGGAGAATTACATCGAAAAGGTCTATGGCGCTGGACTTCGTTCGTCCATTGTGAAAGTTGTAAAAGTGATGAATCGGTCGACGCACACCGGACGTATCGATTATTATACTTTACCGGAAAGAGAAAGAGATTTAAAAAGATTCAAGCGTGGCCTTGAAAAAGTTAACGGAGGCCAATTCAAAAATGTGTTATTGGATTCGACAGGACATTTTGCTCGACTGGGCGGTAACATGCCCGATTGGGGAAATAAAGTGATATCCAAAAAAAACGTGGCTTTGCAGCAGTTTCTGAAAAAGAAAATGTCCAATTCTACAATCAAGGTTCAATTAACGGGCACTGCGCATCTTCTGGATAAAAATATTAGCTATCTGTCGATGAGTTTGGTAAAAGGAATTTCGCTATCCGTGATTCTTGTTGCTCTCATCATGGGGCTTTTGTATCGCTCCGTTTCCATGGTTTTGATCAGTATTATTCCGAATCTAATTCCGCTCATTTTCGTTGCGGCAATAATGGGCTATTTCGGCATAAACATAAAAACGAGCACGGCTATTGTTTTCACCATTGCTTTTGGAATTGCCGTGGATGATACCATACATTTCTTAGGGAAGTTCAAGTATGAATTGATGAAGGGGAGAAGTAAAATGTATGCTTTGAAACGTAGTTATTTGACCACAGGGAAGGCCATGATTATCACCACTTTTATTTTGTGTGCTGGCTTTATTCTTTTGGTATTCTCGTCATTTCTTGGAACTGCCAACATGGGCGTTTTACTTTGTTTGACGCTATTCTTAGCACTAATTGTCGATTTGACCTTGTTGCCCGTTTTGCTCATGCTCTTTTTTAAAGTCAAGAAATAAGCCTTGGCCAAGGTTATGGATTGTATATAATAAAGATTTCTATCTTTAGCGTAAAACTAAAGCATGTCGCAAAATCAGATAAAAGATTTCAATTTTTTTTATGCGTTTTTACCGATAATCATCTTGGTCGGATTTTTAGCCTGTAATATCTATTTCTTTGCAGATGATGCCACAGGTGGACCGAATCAAATCGCTTTATTAATTGCAACAGCTTTTGCCATAATTCTAGCCAATCGAATCGGTTTTTCGTGGAAGAAGATGCAAAAAGGCATGGTGAATAGCATAAAATCAGCCTTGCCTGCTATTCTTATATTACTAATGATTGGTGCCTTAGCAGGTACGTGGATGATTTCAGGTATTGTTCCTGCGATGATTTTTTATGGATTGGACATACTCAACCCAACGATATTTCTTTTTGCGGCATGTATAATAAGTGCCATTGTTTCCATAGCAACCGGAAGCAGCTGGACGACTGTGGCAACGGTTGGCGTCGCCTTGTTGGGTATCGGCCAAGTAATGGGTTTGTCCAATGGATTAATTGCCGGAGCTATCATTTCGGGTGCCTATTTTGGTGATAAAATGTCACCTCTTTCGGATACTACGAATTTGGCTCCAGCCATGGCCGGTACGGACTTGTTTACGCATATCCGTTACATGATGTACACGACCTTCCCGACAATGACGATCACACTCATTATCTTTTTGGTGTTGGGATTGAATTATTCTGGATCTGCAGATGCTTCTTCTATTTCGACCATGCAAGCAGCCATTTCCAGTAAATTTAACATCAATCCTGTATTGTTTTTAGTGCCAGTCTTCGTTATATTTTTAATTATAAAGAAGGTAGATGCATTGCCAGCTTTGTTTTTAGGAACCATGGTAGGGGCGGTTTTCGCCATTATTTTTCAACCTCAAATCATCAAGAATATTTCAGGGATTTCAGATAACTATACGTTTGCGTCGTACAAAACCTTTATGCAAACGTTGTCTGGTTCTGTCTCCGTTACAACTACAAATGACGAGGTAAATAATCTGTTGTCAACTAAAGGGATGGCCGGAATGATGAATACCATTTGGTTGATCTTTTGCGCAATGGCTTTTGGTGGAGCAATGGAAGCGGCCGGATTTTTAAAGAAAATTACTGCAACGATTATGAAAGGCGTAAAATCGACGGGATCACTAATTGCATCAACGGCTGGAACATGTTTGTTTTTCAACGCAACCGCATCGGATCAGTATTTGGCGATTGTCGTTCCGGGCAGAATGTTTGCCGATGTATACGAAGAAATAGGCTTGGCTCCCGAAAATTTAAGTAGAACTTTAGAAGATTCGGGCACCGTCACCTCGGTTTTAATTCCGTGGAATACCTGTGGTGCCGTTCAATCGAGTGTGCTAGGTGTAGCGACGGGTGAATATGCGGTTTATTGTTTTTTCAACTGGATGAGCCCGATTGTAACGGTGCTTTTCGGGTACTTCAATATTAAAATTCGGAAATTGGTTAAGAAATAGTTAGTGCGCTCTTCTTGGATTTTTTCGTAAAGGAAAGTAATTTTAGAGATTTTAATTAGTCCAGATTCATTTAGAGCAAAGAACATATGTTTTAATAGCTATCAGACACTTTGCTTTTAAAGGCCAGAATTATTTAGTTCTTTTATTCAACCCTACCATCTACAAATAAAACTCCAACAAGTTTAAGGTCGAAAAGGCTCAGTTTTCTCGCTAAAAATCGCTAAATTTGCGGTCGCAAAAAGTTATGCCCATGTTTGAAAATTTAACGGAGAAATTCGAGAGAGCGTTTAAAGTCCTGAAAGGTCACGGACAGATATCTGAAATCAATGTCGCTGAAACCTTGAAAGAGGTGCGTCGTGCGTTATTGGATGCCGATGTCAATTTTAATACTGCCAAAGAATTCACCAATACTGTTAAGGAAAAAGCATTGGGAAGAGATGTGCTTAAATCGATTTCACCAGGACAATTGATGACGAAAATTTGTCATGAAGAGTTGACCATCTTGATGGGTGGAAACGAAGTAGAAATCAATGTAAAAGGCGCTCCAGCGATTGTTTTGATGTCAGGACTTCAAGGTTCTGGTAAGACGACTTTCTCTGGTAAATTGGCTAACTATTTAAAAACGAAAAAAGGTAAGAATCCCTTATTGGTTGCTTGTGATGTGTATCGTCCAGCAGCGATTGACCAATTGCACGTACTAGGTGAACAATTGGGCGTAGAGGTATTCTCCAATAAAGAAGAAAAGAACCCCGTTGCAATTGCGACAGCTGCTGTTCAACATGCGAAAGCAAAAGGATTTAACGTAGTAATCATCGATACGGCAGGACGTTTGGCCATCGATGAAAAGATGATGGCTGAAATTGCTGCTGTTAAAAAAGCAATTCAACCTACGGAAACCTTGTTTGTGGTCGATTCCATGACGGGTCAAGATGCTGTTAATACCGCAAAAGCGTTCAACGAAATCATTGATTTTGACGGTGTGGTACTAACAAAACTAGACGGTGATACAAGAGGAGGAGCTGCACTTTCGATTAAGGCAGTTGTCAATAAACCTATCAAGTTCGTCGGAACGGGTGAAAAAATGGATGCCTTGGATGTTTTTTATCCAACTCGTATGGCAGATCGTATTCTCGGAATGGGAGATGTGGTATCCTTAGTAGAGAAAGCACAAGAACAATTCGACGAAGAAGAAGCGCGAAAACTTCAAAAAAGAATTCAAAAAGACCAATTCGATTTCAATGATTTCCTATCCCAAATTCAACAAGTGAAAAAAATGGGGAATATGAAAGACTTAGTAGGCATGATTCCCGGAGTCGGAAAACAAATGAAAGATGTAGAAATTGAAGACGATGCCTTTAAACACATCGAAGCGATTATCTTTTCTATGACACCAGCTGAACGTGCAAATCCAACTTTGATCAACGGTCAACGCAAAAATCGTTTGGCAAAAGGAAGCGGAACGAATATTCAAGAAGTCAACAAGTTGATGAAGCAATTCGGCGATACCAAGAAGATGATGAAAATGATGTCCAATCCCAAGAATATGATGGGCATGATGAAGAAGATGAAAGGAATGGGCGGGGGAATGCCGGGAATGTAGTTTTCTTGACTATTGACTATTGACTAT
>DGBF01000101.1:0-1667 GCA_002384725.1 Flavobacteriales bacterium UBA4011 | reverse complement strand
CTATTGACTATTGACTATTGATGGTTGAGTGATGAGTTTTTAAGGGGAAAGTGTTTTAGTGTTGAGTTTTTGAGTGATGAGTGTTTGGGTTTTATTTTTGCATGTAGGGTTGCCAATCGACTAGGATGTATTTTGTGCGGCCATTTTCGGTTCTTTTGTTGAAGCCAAATTCGTAGCAGAATAAATAGACGTCGCCTTTTTTGTTTTTCCAGAAATGGGTGAAGAAATCGGGGCTAAACCCTGCTTCGAGTAAAATTTCTTGTCGGACTGTTGATTTTCCTGCTTTGTTGAATTCACGCAGCAATCGTCGGTTCTTTTTTAATTGTAGGTCGATTGATTTAAACAGGGAATTTTCTTTCCGCTTATTTTTCTCGTAGTTGTAGTTTGATTTGCAATATCCGTCACAATATTTTTTATCGGATCTTCCTTCGAGTTCTTTTTTACAATTGAGGCATACGTTCATCTCCATACCTTAAATGTAGAATTAACCGTTTAAATCTACAACTATCCCATTCCTTTTTTATTTTTTTCATCCAATTTCGCTAAATGAACACTTTCAACAGATCCATCACTTTGAAGCATTTATTAATCGAAGGACAAAAGGCCGTTGGTTTAAAATCGAATCAAGACAAGGTAGTAGTCGCCTTAATCGAGACTTTGCCCAATATCAAGCACAGCGAGGAGTTCGGCATGCCATACCTCATGAATAATACGCCGAATATCAGTCTCATTTTCAAGACTTTCAAAGGGGTGGCGTGGGTCAACGGCAATTCCTTTTACCCACGCAGAGTGCTGAACCAAAACAACGAGGACATAAACGTGGAGTGGTTTCGCAAACGCAAAGTATCGGAAACCTATAAAACATGTCCCGAAGAATTCCTTCTAAAATTAGAGATCAAACGTTATTCCAACAACACCGTACGCACCTACATTCAACACTTCGAAAAATTCATCAACGCCCATAACGAGACCGATTTGATGCGTATAGATGAAAACGACATTCGCTTGTATTTGCAGGGATTGGTACAAAAAGGTCGCTCCAATAGTTACTTGAATCAGACGATCAACAGCATAAAATTCTATTATGAAGTGGTAAAAGAAATGCCGAACCGATTTTACAGTGTGGAACGGCCACGTAGAGAAGAGAAATTGCCCGTTGTCCTCTCAAAACAAGAAGTCCGCGACATAATCGACGCCACACCGAACATCAAACACAAGTGCATACTTAGCGTGCTTTATTCAGGTGGTTTGCGCATCAGCGAATTATTAAATTTAAAATTGCGCGACATAGACAGCAAGCGTATGATTATCACAGTGAACCAGGGCAAAGGAAATCGAGACCGTTTGACCTTGTTGTCCGAAAAAGTATTAATAGAATTACGTCAATACTTTATAAAAGAAAAGCCACAGGAGTATTTGTTCGAATCGCCAGATGGTGGAAAGTACAGCAATACAAGTGTCCAGCGGATTTTAAAGAAAGCGGCCGCGACGGCTGGTGTTCACAAACACGTTCATCCTCATATGTTACGTCACAGTTTTGCGACCCACTTGTTAGAAGCGGGGACGGATTTGCGTTATATTCAGAGTTTATTGGGTCATAAATCGACAAAAACGACAGAAATATACACACATGTCGCTACAAATACTTTCACGGCAATAAAAAATCC
>DGBF01000124.1:24401-24718 GCA_002384725.1 Flavobacteriales bacterium UBA4011 | reverse complement strand
AAAAACAAGAAGTTTAAGAACCTCATCGTCGAGCGGTCCAAATTCTTTTATGAAAAAGATGAAGATGCCAATTTTAAATACGAACCGAGTGGGTTTGATTTCTTAAGTCCAATAATCGAAGAAATTCATCTGATGAGTAAAGTGTTGGACAAGCATGAATTTAACGTTTGGTTGACGCATTTCATGCCAAAACTATACGATAAAAACTACGCGTTCCAACCTGTAGAGGTGAGCGATAGAACCGATGGAAAATTAGTTCATTTGGATGGGTTGAACCTCAGCAGAGCTTGGTGTTTATACGCAATTGCTCGCAAAGA
>DGBF01000124.1:14660-24320 GCA_002384725.1 Flavobacteriales bacterium UBA4011 | reverse complement strand
ATGAACACCTTAAAAAATCTTTACCTTCCATCGTAGATGGAAATTACGTGGGCGAACATTGGTTGGCTTCATTCGCTCTTTATGCTTTGCTAGAAAGAAATATAAAATAAGCGATCAAATTTAAAGAAACGTTCTTGTTTGAACCTTTTTATTCCTTTCAAAATAAGAAAATTATCTTTTTGTTTTGGATGACTTTTATAAGTTCGTCCCTAGACATTGTTATTTGCGAAATTCAAAGTCTTGTTTTGGCAGATATAAATGGTGCTCAAGGCTCGTATTTATGGAATGTAGGCAGTACAGAAAACTATATTGTTGCCGATACGGCAGGTCTTTACACGGTTCAGTTGACCAATGTCTGCGGAACAACTATGGACACCATCGAACTCATTGGAGAAGGCTGTAATTCTTGGTTTATATTCCAAACTCGTTCACCCCCGCCTTGGACGAGCACAACAGATTGTTTGGGGTAGAATACGATTGTACTTTCTCAGAGTTTCAACTAAGAATCTTTGATCGATGGGGCGAAATGATTTGGGAATCAAAAGACCCTGAAGCGCAATGGGACGGAACCTATCAAAATCGAATGGCGCCAGATGGCGTCTATATTTATCAATTGAAATATAGCAGCACTGGTGTGTTTGATGAAGTGGTGAATGGGCATGTTTCGCTCCTCAGATAAACTCGAAGACAGACATAAAACATAAAAAAAGGCATCCGAATTAACGGATGCCTTTTACTTGAACTAATCGAATCCTTTTATATCTCTAACTTCTTACGAATCCCTTTCGAGATACCGTCTTTGTGCAAGTAGATATTGATTGTTTTCAGGTTGAAATAATTCTCTGAAACATACAAATACCCTTTTGGATAATTTCCTGTTCCCCAAGAGTTTTTCACCAATACGAATTTACGCCCAGTTTGATCTTTGTAGATACCAACGATGTGCATACCGTGATCGTCGGTAGTTGTTTTGTTGTCGTACCCTTTTTGGCGCATTTCTGCAGTTACCTCAACTTCTTTTACGGGTTCCATAAAAGCATTTGAGCTTCTGTCTGCTCCACCATCTGAGAAATTTTTGTTGTCCTTTCCAGTAACGATAATTGTTGATTCATCTACTGGTAAAATTCCCATTCCATCTTTGAAACTGAAGCCTTTTTCGGAAACATCTGCTCCCCAAGCAATGGTGTATCCTGATTTCAATGCATCTTCAACAACCGTCATCATGTCTTTTAACGGAACGTTGTAACTGTCACCCCATGCCCAGTTGTCTGGAATCTCGAGCATGCATCTTTTGTAATCTTCGAAATGACTAAACGAAGTCAAAGAAACATAATCGTCCATGTTCAATCCAAGAGATTTTGCATACGATTTAGGTGTGAATTTCTTTCCTTCATATTCAAACTCCGCTGGGTCTGCACCCATGTATCCGTCAAGAACAGCATTAATACCCAATTTCCAAGTTGAGGAAACGCTTGCTCCACGGGCTTCATTTTGTTTTAAAACACCGGACATAATACCATCCAATACATTGAACATTTCGCTATGATTGTAGGTTTCTTCGCCGTTCACCAAACCAGTATAAACCGATTGAGGAACGATTCCATATTTGCGAATTACATAAGGAATGTCATGAAAAGCACCCCCTTGAGAAAAGTTGATTTTTCCATCCATGCGCAAATATTTTTCTGCTTTGCTCTCGTATGCTTTTCGGGCAACGTACATTTCAGAAAGAATAGCCGGATTTTTGTTTCCCATACGGATCAATTCTGATTCGAAAAACGAGAGAGCAGAGAAACTCCAGCAGGTTCCAGTTCGGCCTTGACTCTCAACTGGAGTTGTTTCTAAACTCGAAATCTTCGTGAATTTGTATTTGCTGCCTTCTGCGTTCGTGGAAGGTTCTGTATAACCGAATTGAGCAGAAAGCCCGGTGGTGATAAAAAGGGCAAGCCCTAAAATAAGGTTTTTAGTCATAATCTTTTTTTGTATAAACAGTTTGAATCAAATGACGTACCCTTTTGTCAATTGAGGCATAAAAATAAGAAAATGAAAATTGATGTGGAAATAATATCGTTAGTGGAAATAAAATATCCTTTCCTTATTTCGTGTTATTTTCAACCTAAAAGCATTATTCAGGTCCTACTATCATGTTCTATTTCAATCAAATTATTCGATTCTTAAATCGGCCTTAGAAGATACGCTTTTGTAAGTGAACTAAAAATGGATGGCTTTTGGAGAAAGTTACGCAGTGTAACGAAGTAAATCACCGACAAAATCCCATTTTTAGTCCCGATAGCTATCGGGATCAAAATAAAGCTCCCAAAAGGACAAAAGAATTATATTTAAATTTCAATAAAAGTTTAAAAGAGTGATCTAACCGGTCGAAACATAAAAAACTAAATTAATCTAATTTCCAGCCTTTGTATCCTGCGGCTTGTACTTTTCGAGACATTTTATCGAACTCGGCTTCAGACTCCGCGCCACCCGCACTTACGCGGTACAATCCGTTTTTCTTGTCTAGAATAACCCCTTGCAACCCTCTTTCACCAAGTGTTTTTACCATCCTTTCGGCATTTGCTTTGTCAGAAAAACAACCCGTGATGTAATGAATTTGCTTCGCAACAGCTTTCGGCTGCTCTAGTTTTTGAATTGGTGCAACAGGTTTTACAACTTCTTTCTCCACTATTGGTTCAGGTGTCGCTTTAACCTCTATAATTGTTTCCTTCTCTACCTTTTCAGCGGCCAAAGGAATCATTTTTCCATCCAAATTAAAAAAGGCTACTTCGCCTTCGGGTAGTTTAGCCAACTGATCCTTCAATGAAGCTTTTTGCTCGTATTCCGTTGCTGAAAATGAAAAACTGTTTTGCTGATACGCCCCTGCGCCAGATTCATAAGTAGGATTAAAATCTTTAAACGAAATCATCCCTGATTTAAGAACAGTAGTTTCTAAGGGTATCCAATAGGTATAAAATGCAATCGGTAAAAGTACAGCCGCAGCAATATATTTCCATGCTTTTCTTTTATCAGCCGGAGGCGTAAGAGCAACAACTTTCGTCGGTTCTTTCTTTTTCTCCTCCGTTTCAACAGCGGGTATAATCGGAACAATGGGTGTTTCTTTTCTTTCAACAGGAGCAATCACTGATGATTCCGTCATTTTTACATCTTCTTCAGATATAAAATGAACTTTATTTAAGCCATACGACTGCAACAATAAATTGAAGAATCGATCTTGTTCAAAACTGATGTTTCGCTCAGCATCTAAAAATAAGTGCCCGATTTTGTCTATGCTAACTCGCTTCCCTTCCTTTAATTGCGCATGCCATTCGTCCACTTTCGTCTTCAAAAAGTTTTCGGAAGAGGCATATTCTATCTTGTATTCAGAAGAAATATGGGAAATAAGCAATCCATCGTTGTTGACGAGTTGCTTGTTGAAGAGCACCGACTTTCTCGGAGGCGTAATCACCCCTGAATCCATATCGATTAAAGCACCACTTGATTGCGCGACAAATCCACCAAAAGCGGGGACAATCACACAGTTGTGACGCAACAATAAATTAACGATAGCTTCTTCCAACATAGGCATATAAACAAAGATAGAACATTTCGTTCTACATTACAAATACGCAAATACGTTTTGTTTGTTACAAATATCGGAGTACTTTTTCTAGATCTTCGGGAACGTCGATGTTGGGTGTTTCGATTTTCGTTTCCACTATACGAATGGAAAACCCATGATATAACCAGCGCAATTGTTCCAAAGATTCAATTTGTTCCAGTTTCGTTTTTTCGAGTTTAACCAATTGTTGTAGCACATCGGAACGAAAGGCGTAGAGCCCAATGTGCCGAAGAAAAGGGAATTCCTTTCGCGCTGCTTCTGACCCGTTTACTTCGTTCGGAATGGCGCTTCGCGAAAAATAAAACGCATCATTATTGTGGTTTTTTACCAATTTTATTCGGTTGGGATTTTGTTTGTCTTCTTCTGTAACCCCTGCTATTCCTAAGGTTGCAATTTGCACTTTAGGATCCTCAAATGCACTGAGAAGTTGATCAATTTGTTCGGCAGAAACTAAGGGTTCGTCTCCTTGAATATTCAATATGATGTCATAACCTGTATTTCGAGAAAGTACTTCCCCACATCTGTCTGTCCCGCTCGGATGATTTTTATCCGTCATTTCTACCTGTCCCCCGAATGATTTTACCGTGTCGACAATGCGTTGATCATCGGTTGCGACAATCACTTGTGACAACAATTTACTCTTGCTTGCCCCTTCATAAACACGCTGAATCATGGTTTTGCCTTTTAAATCAATAAGTGGCTTGCCAGGAAAGCGAGAAGATTCGAATCGAGCAGGAATAACCCCTAAAACTTTGTTTTCCATATAGTTAACGGTAAAAATAAATTTATTCGAAAAGCGGAAATAAACCACAAATCTTTGTAAATTTAAGTAACTAAATCGAAAAATATTGAATACTTCCCTTTTACAACGGCAAATAGCTGTGAGTTTATTGCAAGGAATTGGCCCCATTCGAGCGCGACAATTGCTATCAAAACTTCCCGATTTGGACAGCCTTTTTTCCTACACTTTAAAAGAGTTAGAAAAGACGACGGGTGTTTCTAAAAAGCTTCTTCAGAATATGAGAAGAGAAATAGCCATGGGAAAAGCAGCGAATGAAATTGCTTTCATTGAAAAAAACAATATTTCCACCTATTTCTTGACGGACAAAGATTACCCAAGGAGGCTCAAACAATGCGAAGACGCTCCGTTGATTCTGTATGGAAAAGGAAACATGGATTTGAACCCTGTGAAAACAGTTGCGATAGTTGGCACGAGAAAAGCAACTCCCTACGGCGTTAGTGTCTGCGAAGAATTGATTAAAAGCTTTGTTGGTCAAGACATACTCGTTGTAAGCGGAATGGCCTATGGAATAGATATCTGCGTGCATCAACTTTGCGTGAAACACAAGATTCCGACAATTGGGGTTTTAGGCCATGGTCTGGACCGACTGTATCCTCAGAGTCATTTAAAAACGGCGCAGAGAATGCTCGATACCGGTGGATTGCTAACCGAATTTTTACCGGGGACCTTGCCTGATCGTGTCAATTTTCCGATGCGAAACAGAATAGTAGCGGGCATGTGCGACACGACCATCGTAGTAGAAAGCAAAAACAAAGGTGGTTCGCTGATCACAGCTGAATTAGCGAACGATTACAGCAGAGATGTCTTTGCGGTTCCTGGCAACATAGGTCAACAGTTTTCGGAAGGCTGTAATCAACTTATATCTCAGAGTAAAGCACATTTGTTCCTGAGCCCTGAACATTTCCTTAAATGGATGGATTGGACGCAAAAAAAGGGAGCTAAAGCGCCACAACGGCAACTTTTCTTGGATTTAAATCCAGATGAGCAAAAGATGATGGACTTGTTGCAAAATGAAGGCGAACAACATATGGATGCGCTGGCACAGAAATCGAATAAAGCCATTTCACAAACAAGTGTTTTATTGTTTCAAATGGAGATGAACGGTTTGGTGAAAGCCTTACCTGGAAATAAGTATGCTGTATTAAACTAAAAAAGGGACACCAACGGCATCCCTTTTTCTATAATCTTATTGAATATTACATTCTAACTCCAGTAGATCGGAATCTTCTGTTGTCGACTACTTTCGCTTTTTCAATCAATGCTGATTTCGCTAAGTTTCCTGCGGTTGACTTCATGCTCGTTTCCAAGCTAGCTTTCACGTCTTTGTAATTGTTTGTCGCTGGAGCTTTTGTGATTTTATCTACTCGAACCACGAAAACTCCACTTTGACCTATAACCGGCTCGGTTTTTTGCCCTTTTTTCAATGCAGAGAAAACAGCTCCAACCACTTCTGGTTCAAGTCTCGCTTCACCCACTTCTGTTTTTGCAAAGGCAACTTCAGCAGTCAAAACTTCCAATTTATTCTTTTTCGCCATTGAAGAAAGTGAACCATCCTTCATTGAGTTAATGAACCGTTTGGCTTTCTTTTCTTGAATCACTTTCGATTTAATCGTTTCTTCGATATCTTCAAACGTTGGCACACCCGCTTCTTTCACTTTAGAAACACAAGCAATGATGTAGCGGTCTTTATCTTTAATCGGAGACCCACACAGTTTGCCCACTTCAACATCTTCATCAAACGCTAATTTGATCAATTTGTCTTCAACGAATGCATTTGTGAATCCGTAAAAAACAATTTTGTCTTCGTTCAAAGTGATAGATCTAACGACATATCCCAATTTAGCAGCTAAAGTATCAAAAGCTTCTACTTTCGCTTTCCCATCTTTCTTCCCGCTCATGCGAGAATCCAACTTATACAGCAAGTCATTCACTTTGTCGCCTGTTTCAGCTAAAGTTCCGGATTTTGGTTTCAATGTTTTTTGAACAACAGCTAAAACTGGATAATTCTGTGGTTTTTTCGCTACTACTTCGATGATGTGCCATCCAAATTGAGTTTGCACTTTTCCAATAGTTCCCACTGGATTTTCATTGGCGAAATTTCCAAATTCAGGCACCATTGTAAAGTCCATAAAGTCTTCAAAAAGTCCACCTGTTGCCACTGAGCCTTCATCTTCCGAAAATTTCTTAACATTTTCATCAAAATTAGACTTGTTCAAAATGCCTACTAAACTATCGGCTTTCTTTTTCATTTTCGCCACCATTGCGGCATCTTCTCTCGATGCCTTTAATAATATGTGACGAACCGTTAATAGGTACTTATTGAAATCAATAACTTTTGCCATGCGCATTGTTCCTTTGTCTTCATAAGGCCCAACGATTTGTCCGATAGATGCTCTTTGAAATACAGAATCCATTTGCACTGGATACGTTAATCCTTGCTGTGCTTTAGGATTTCCTTCTGGCATAAAGGTCATCATATGTCCCCCAATGTATTGTTTCACCTCAGAATTACGCATAACGAAAGTAGAGTCATCATTTGTTGAAGCGAAATCTGATTTTAATTTCGTCATTTCTTTTTGAAATTCTGCGATATCTTCTTTCGAAGGCTCAATTGCGATATCAAAATACTTGATGTCCCGGCTAGCCGATTTATTCTCGTAAATTTTATCGTTTTTGTGCTCCTCGTAATATGCTTTCATTTCAGCGTCGCTTACTTTGATTGCTTCGTCTTTGATATCAGTAAATCGTCTTACGGCATACGATATAGACTTCACTTCGTTTTGAGCAATGTATTCGTCTTCAGCTTCCACCTTCGTTGCATAAACACCTTGATTCAACAAAGTGAAATACTTTTCTTGTCTTCTTCTTTCAATGTAATACTTCTTGCTGTCATCCCAAGCCTTTTGATCTTTTGGATCTTCAGAAGATTCCATTTGCTCTATACGTTGTTGTAATAAACGCGAGTTAAATAGTCCAGTTGCTGAATCTTTAAAATTCTCCAAGAACTCTTGAAGTACAGGAAATCCATCACGCCCGTATAAATAAGAATCAAACTCATCTTCACCAACTTGAATACCAAGGGCCTCCATCTCTTTTTCCAAGATAGTCGATTCTACAACGTAGTTCCACGCTTTATCTCTTGACGCTTGTCGGTCTTTATCGGTGTACGGTTTCTGTGATTGATACGCTTGTTGCTCATCGCTGTTCACAAAATTGTCCTGTGCCTCGTTCAGTTTTTTATCGTCAATTACTTCACCAGCTATAGTTCCATAACCAATTTGGTCTTCGCTACCGCCTCCACCTTTATTCCAGTCTGTAAAAATAAAAGCTAACAAAGCCAATCCTATAATTACTACTAATAGAACTGATTTTTCACGAATTTTTCCAATTATTGCCATTTGTCTATAAAATTTAAGGGTGCGAATATAAATAGATGAATTGATTATTAAAAATTTAGATTGCATTAATAACAAGGTATTTAGCTTTATTTATTGCTTTCATCGAAGAATCGCCTGTTTTCTTCTTCTTTTCCACGTTGAACAGTGTATAAATTGGCCCGCCAAACACTATATACCATCTCTATTTATTCGATTTTTGTAGAAACATTCAATTATGACACGTTTTCTGTCCATTTTACTTGGATTAACACTTATCGCTTCGTGCGTACCAGCCAAAAAATACAAAGACCTCGTTGAGAAAGAAAAACTCTGCTCAGAGGAATTGGAAAGTTACAAAACTTCCTCTTTGAATTATGAAGGCAAAGCAACGGATTACATGAAACGATACGAGGTGCTGACCAAAGAGGTAGAAATATTGAAAGCTGATACTGCCAGAATGGGACAAGATTTTCGCATGTTCCAAGCGCAATGCAAAAAAATCAACCTAGAGAACAAAGCTTTGGAGGCACAGTTTGCCAATTACCGAAAAACAGGTGAATTGACGACTGCCGGATTACAAAAAGATCTAGAGTCTAAAAATTTGGAGTTGCAGAGAAAACAAGACGTTCTTAATTCTTTAGAGAAAGATTTGTCAGCAAAAGAACGCTTGTTGGCGGAACGAGAGGCACGTGTGAATGAATTGGAAGAAGCAATCAAACGAAAAGATGAAGCGCAATTACAATTGAAAGATAGAGTTGCGAAAGCCTTAGTGGGTTTCGAAAAGAAAGGTTTGTCAGTGGTTCAAAAAAACGGGAGAATATACGTGAGCATGGAGGCGAAGCTTTTGTTCAAATCGGGAAGTACCTTTGTTGAAAAAGAAGGACAAGAGGCAATTGTTGAATTAGCCAAAGTACTTCAAGACGAAAAAGATCTTGAAATTATTGTGGAAGGTCACACGGATTCTGATGCCTTGAAAAGCGCTTCTCATCCAAAGAACAATTGGGAGTTATCTGTTCTTAGAGCAACATCGGTAGTCGATATTATGCTGAACAACTCCAACATGGACCCAAAGAAACTAATGCCGGCCGGCCGATCTGAATTTTTACCCGTTGACCCAAATGACAACGCTAAAAACAGAAGAATTGAGATTATCATTTCTCCAAACTTGAACGAATTATTCGATATTATTTCAAAATAATACGAAGCCCGAGTATCTCTACAAATCATCATCTAGAACAAAACACCTTGTTTCATTAATACTGAAGCAGGGTTTTTTGTTTGGTTCATCGACCAATTTGTTATTTTTGTTTTATGTCGTCCGTCCCCAAAAAATTGCAGCTGCAACTTCAAACTTTACCCAATAAGCCGGGCGTTTATCAATATTTCGACAAAAACGAGACTATAATTTATGTTGGCAAGGCTAAAAACATCAAAAACAGAGTTAAATCTTACTTTGTAAAAAATCATGATTGCGCGAAAACGAGAATTCTTGTTCGTCAAATAGCACGATTGGAATATATCGTTGTGGACTCCGAATTGGATGCGTTGTTGTTGGAGAATAACTTGATAAAAAAGTATTTGCCTAAATACAATATTCAACTCAAAGACGACAAAACCTATCCGTGGGTTTGTATTAAAAAGGAATCCTTTCCGCGGGTTTTTCCGACGCGAAGAATGGTAAAAGATGGCTCGAAATACTTGGGCCCCTATCCAAATGTGAAGGCCATGCACACCTTATTGGGCGTAATAAAAGACCTTTATCCTTTGCGAAATTGCAATTTGGATTTGAGCGAAAAAAAAATCAAAGAAGGGAAATACAAGGTTTGCCTAGAATATCATATTGGCAACTGCAAAGGACCATGCATAGG
>DGBF01000124.1:2576-14554 GCA_002384725.1 Flavobacteriales bacterium UBA4011 | reverse complement strand
AAGCATAGGCGAAGAACCGAAAGAAACCTACGACGATTATATTGCTCAGATTGAACATATATTGAACGGAAATTTATCCTCAGTCATCAAATTATTAAAATCTCAGATGCAGGCGCACGCAGAAAAATTTGAGTACGAAGAAGCGCAAGTTTTTAAATCGAAATTGGATTATCTAGACAACTATCAGCGAAAATCGGCTGTTGTTTCACAAACCGTTTCACAATGCGATGTAATAACTGTACTGCAAGATGAAAAGTCGGCATTCGTTAATTATTTGGTCGTGAAAAACGGTGCCATTATTCATGGATATACGATTGAAGTGAAGAAAAAACTGGACGAAGAATTGGCCGACATCATTGGGTTTGTGTTGCCCGAAATGCGCGAAAAATTCAATAGTTTATCCACGGATGTTTTGCTTCAAGAAGAAATTAATCTACAATTCGAAGGATTAAAATTTCAAGTTCCACAACGCGGCGATCGCAAAACTTTGGTGGATTTATCCTTGCGCAACACCACTTTTTATCGTTTGGAAAAACTGAAACAAGAAAAGATAGTTTCACCAGAAAAACACACCGACCGCATTCTTTCTCAAATTCAAAAAGATTTTCGTGTTCCAGAATTACCCGTTCACATCGAATGTTTCGACAACAGTAATATTCAAGGAACAAATCCTGTATCGGCCTGCGTAGTTTTCAGAAATGCCAAACCGAGTAAAAAAGACTACCGCCATTTCAATATTAAAACGGTGGAAGGACCGGATGATTTTGCCAGCATGTACGAAGCGGTTTATCGTCGGTACAAAAGATTGTTAGATGAAAAACAGCCTTTACCACAACTGATTGTTATTGATGGAGGGAAGGGACAACTGAGTTCTTCAATGAAAGCTTTGGACGATTTGGGCATCCGCGGAAAAATTGTGATAGTCGGTATTGCCAAACGTTTGGAAGAAATCTTCTTCCCAGGCGATCAGTATCCCATTTACATTGATAAACGTTCCGAAAGCTTAAAGGTGATCCAATTTATGCGAAATGAGGCTCACCGATTTGGCATTACGCATCACAGAAATCGTCGATCGAAAGCAGCTCTTAGCTCCGAAATTCTCGAGATTCCAGGGATTGGTCCAAAAACACAAGAAATATTAATCAAGCATTTTAAATCTGTCCAAGGAATTAGGGTAGCCAAGAAAAAAGAGCTGATAGAACAAGTAGGTGAGGCAAAGGCTGATATTTTGTTCACCTATTTTAAGTCTTGACTTTTCACCATTTCCCTTTTGATAATTCCATGTTACCCCCCTTGAAATCATAGTTATATAGGTCTACTTTTGTATTATGCGTGTCATTGCAGCCATACTTATGCTACTTGTCGGAAGTGTATTCTTAGGAATGTCGCCGCCGAAAACCATTACGGTTGTCATCGATGCGGGCCATGGCGGGAAGGATCCAGGGCATTTAAGCCATAGTTCAAGCCACAAAACAGAAAAAGAAATCAACCTGAAAATCGCCAATCTCGTCGGCGAATACGTTGAGAAATACTTGTATAATGTCAAAGTCGTTTATACGCGAACGGACGATTCTTTTCTTTCGCTCGATGAAAGAGTAGCCTTGGCCAATGGCAAAAAAGCAGATTATTTCATTAGCGTTCATTGCAATGGAAATCCACAAACTGATGTATACGGCACAGAAAGTCACGTGCATGATTTCTCGGCAAAAAAGTCCTATAATTTCGCCAAAGACATAGAAAGTCAGTTTTCAAAAAGGGCGGGACGAAATTCACGTGGTGTGAAAAACAATGAAGATAGAGCACATTCCATCCAAGTCTTGAAATTCACAGAAATGACGAGTGTTTTAGTCGAATGTGGTTTTTTAACCAATACCTCAGAAGCCAATTATTTAAACTCCAGCCATGGACAAGAAATCTTAGCATCTGCTATTTTTAGAGCCTTTCGTGACGCAGCTCAGCGCGATTATCCAGATATGAATGTAAAGAACAAACCAAAAGAAGCGGAAGAAACGAAAGAATACACCATACAACTCATGTCTTCAAAAACATGGATAGATACGGATAGTCCGGATTTCAAACGGCTTAACATGAAAGTGACTCGAGTGGAATTGAACACCACCAATGCCTATAAATACATCTACTACGCTGGCACTTTTACAGCCCTTACCGAAGCAAAAACCGTACTCGAAAAAGTCAAGAATAAAGGCTACAGAGATGCGCTAGTTGTTCCCAAAAAAGACTAAAAACCAAGCCTTTCCCCTTCCTGTTGATATCTTAATTAGTTAAAATTGAATTTTCGATTATCTTTGCGTGAGCAAGAAAAAAATACTCTTTTTATCTCTTAATAATAACAACTAATGGGAACCGAAAAATCAAGATATTCGGATCAAGAATTACAAGAATTCAAAGAATTGATCCAAAGAAAATTACAAGAAGCACAAGAAGATTATGTCTTGTTGCGTGGTTCTCTTTCGAACAGTGACAATCACGGAACTGACGATACAGGTCGATCATTCAACATGATGGAAGATGGTTCAGAAACACTTTCTCGTGAGGAAGTTGCTCAGCTAGCTAGTCGTCAAGAAAAATTCATTCAAAGTCTTCAAAGTGCTTTGGTTCGAATTGAAAATAAAACATATGGAGTTTGTCGAGTAACCGGAAAATTAATCCGTAAAGAGCGTTTGATGCTGGTTCCTCACGCAACTTTGAGCATTGAAGCAAAAAATGCACAAGACAGCTAATTTTACTAAAAAGTCTCTTTTAATTTCGGCCATTTTGATTGCAATCATTTTGATTGCCGATCAATGGATAAAGGTATATATAAAGTCTACTTTTTCGCCCAATGAAATACGTCCTCTGCTTGGTGATTGGTTGGTTTTACAATACATCGAAAATCAAGGAATGGCCTTCGGGGCGACCTTTAGTTCCTCTCAATGGGGAAAACTTTCACTCAGTATTTTTAGAATTCTTGCCATTGTTGGTATTGCTTGGTATATGATTTCTCAAGCTCGAAAAGGCGCTCGTCTAGAATTCGTTATTGCCTTAAGTTTGATCTTTGCTGGAGCAACTGGTAACCTGATTGACAGTATGTTCTACGATTTTATTTTTCCCTATGATCCTTGTTTCATGTTTAATCATGCTGAAGGCTCTGGAAATATTGTTAATTGCGACATTTTTGGAGATATACCAGTGAAACATCGTGGATTCCTATTTGGTAACGTGGTCGATATGTTCCGTTTTCAAGCCATTTGGCCACAATGGGTTCCTTATTTTGGCGGAAAGGATGTTTTTCCGGCAATCTGGAATTTGGCAGATGGGTCAATAACACTTGGTGTATTTATGGTATTCCTTCGCCAACGCACCTATTTTCCAAAGAAATCTTTGGATGGTATTGAAGGTGGAAATGACACTGTAGATGAGTTTTCTGTGGTTGAGCCGGATGATTTAACAACAGGAAACACAAAGAATCAGCCAGAGGACAAGGAGATATAATTGAATTTGTTCCTCCACAAGCTGAGGCCTCGGTTGTTTTCTAGTCTTCTTTTCCTTTTAATCGATCTTTCACAAATTCAATTTTCGTTTTGTGATGCGGTGCTGGTTTTCCATCAGGACCCAAGTTCACCATGATAATGCTATCGATAGTAATTATCGTTTTTCTAGTCATCATATTTCTAGCTTCGCAACGCAAAGTCAAGGAGGAATTGCCAAATTTTACAGCTTCCATGCCTATTTCTATAATATCTCCTTGAACTGCCTTGTCCTGAAAATTAATGTCGGAAATATATTTTGTGACTATTTTTTTGTTGTCAAATTGAGCGATTGCATACAATGCCGCTTCTTCGTCTATCCATTGTAATAAACGTCCCCCGAATAGAGTTTGGTTAGGGTTTAAGTCTTCGGGTTTAACCCATTTTCTGGTGTGAAATCGCATAGTTTTGGTGTTTTGATAAAGGTAATTGTTTTTTTGCCCTTCGACAAGTTCAGGGCTCGGTTTGGCGCCGCTTGCCTTCAACAGGCTCAGTCGGCGCTATAAGTTAGATTAAGCTTCGGCTCCACTCAGCCTATTCTCCGATTATTTCCTTCACTCTACCAACTATTCCAGAATCCAATTGCACCTTGATGCCATGTAGATGGTTTGGGGAACTGGTTAGAATTCTCTTTACGAAGCCATGGGTTAGTTCTCCTGTGCGTTGGTGGTGTTTCTGCGCTACTTCCACCTCAAGACCGATTGAGATGTTTTTACGTTGAGTGTTTGGGTTCATCTATTTTTATTGACGTTTATTTAAAGTAGAATTATCAGAGCAATGCAAAATCCTAATCCACCTCTAATATGAACAGAGCCATTGCTGCTAAAACTTTATGCCATATTATTGGTTTCGAATTGTTCGTTTGTTCATCTGTCTCAAGTTTTTCTATTAATAAAAATGAGTTTAAAGAATTATTCCCTATTCGATTAAAGTATTTTAAATTAAAAACCCTCTATCTGGGCATAGCCGAAACAAAGGGTTTTTAATTTATCTCCGAGAAGCTTGAAATGGCACTTAAAAGCACCTCTCTTCAATATATATTAAGCGAGAAGTCTAACTTCCGCACGCTTCGCAATCATCTGGATTGTCAATAGAACAAGCAATAGCTTCTGCTGCTTCTTTCTCTGAAACCACTTTTGGAGTAGATTGAACCATCATTTTGTCAACCGTAAACTTGATAGCGTCTGTTGCCGCTTTCGTTCTTAGGTAATACATTCCCGTTTTCAATCCTTTTTCCCATGCGTAGAAGTGCATTGATGTCAATTTACCGAAGTTGGCGTTTTCCATAAATACATTCAACGATTGTGATTGGCAAATAAATGCTCCACGATCTGCGGCTTGATCCATGATTGCTTTTCCAGAAATTTCCCAAGCTGTTTTGTACAAATCTTTCAATTCTTGAGGAATCACATTGATGTTTTGAACAGAACCGTTTGTCGACATTAAAGTCTGACGCATTTCTTTTGTCCACAATCCTTCTTTTACTAGGTCTTTCAAAAGGTGTTTGTTCACCACGATGAATTCTCCAGAAAGTACTCGACGCGTATAAACGTTTGAAGTATATGGTTCGAAACATTCATTGTTTCCAAGGATTTGTGCTGTAGATGCAGTTGGCATTGGCGCTAATAACAAAGAGTTACGCACTCCGTATTTCTTCACCTCAGCTTTCAACACATCCCATTCCCAGCGCGGAGATGGTGTTACACCCCACATATCGAATTGCATAATTCCTTTTGAAACTGGCGATCCTTTGTACGACTCATATGGTCCGTCTTTCTTCGCTAAATCTTTTGAAGCAGTCATTGCCGCATAGTACAAGGTTTCAAAAATCTCAGCATTCAATGTTTTTGCTCCTTCTGATTCGAAAGGCAAACGCATCATCATGAAGGCATCAGCTAAACCTTGAACACCAATTCCAATTGGACGGTGACGCAAGTTTGAGTTACGTGCTTCTTCAATTGGGTAGAAGTTTTCATCTATGATTTTGTTCAAGTTCAATGCCACTTGATACGTTACTTCGAACAATTTGTCGTGATCAAAAGTTCCTTCTTCTGTTACATATTTCGGCAAGGCGATAGAAGCCAAGTTACAAACTGCAACCTCATCTGGAGCCGTATATTCAATAATTTCAGTACACAAATTAGAAGACTTGATGGTCCCCAAGTTTTGTTGATTTGATTTTGCATTCGCAGCATCTTTGTACAACATGTATGGCGTACCTGTTTCGATTTGCGATTCCAAAATTTTGAACCATAAATCTTGTGCTTTTATCGTTTTACGCCCTTTTCCTGCTTTCTCGTATTTCGTGTATAATTTTTCGAATTCAGCACTGTGCGTATCTGACAATCCTGGACATTCGTGTGGACACATCAAAGTCCAATCGCCGTTTTCTTTCACACGTTTCATGAACAAATCTGGAATCCAAAGAGCATAGAACAAATCACGAGCACGTGATTCTTCTTTTCCGTGGTTCTTTTTCAAATCCAAGAAATCGAATACATCCGCATGCCAAGGCTCCAAGTAAATTGCGAAAGAACCTTTTCTTTTTCCTCCACCTTGATCTACGTAGCGAGCGGTGTCATTGAATACACGCAACATTGGCACAATCCCGTTTGATGCTCCGTTAGTTCCTTTGATATAAGATCCTGTAGCGCGGATGTCATGGATAGATAATCCAATTCCTCCTGCAGATTGTGAAATCTGAGCACATGATTTTAAAGTATCGTAAATTCCAGAAATACTATCTTCTTTCATGGTCAACAAGAAGCAAGACGACATTTGAGGTTTTGGTGTTCCTGAATTAAACAAAGTTGGAGTAGCATGTGTGAACCAGCCTTCCGACATCAAGTTGTATGTTTTGATAGCCGCTTGAATATCTGTTTTGTGAATTCCCAATGATACACGCATCAACATGTGCTGAGGACGCTCAACAATGTTTCCGTTGATTTTCAAAAGGTACGAACGCGTCAATGTTTTGAATCCGAAATAATCGTAACGGAAGTCGCGATCGTAAATAATGCTTGAATCTAAAAGATCTTTGTTCTTCTGGATGATTTTGTAAACTTCATCCGAAATCAAAGCAGCATTTTGGTTCGTTTTCGGGTCGATGTAGTTGTACATGTCCTCGATCGTTTCCGAAAAAGTCTTCTTCGTATCCTTGTGCAAATTCGAAACTGCGATACGTGAAGCTAACAAAGCATAATCTGGATGATCCATCGTTTTTGCAGCTGCTACCTCGGCTGCAAGATTATCCAATTGGTTTGTTGTTACTCCGTCAAAGATTCCTTCAATCACCTTCATTGCAACTGCTTCTGGTGAAACTAGTGGATCTAGACCGTAACACATTTTGACGATTCGGGCTGTTACTTTATCAAATTTCACAGATTCTTTCCGTCCATCTCGTTTTACTACATGCATAATTATTATTGGTTTTTTTGGCGTCCATCTATCAACAGACAAGTTCTATATATTGGAGTTTAAATAAGGATCCTTTTAAAAATCTTCGTCTAGGGTAAATGTTTGCGAAGAATCTCCAAGCACACCTGCTTTTTGGTATTCCCCAACTCTCTTTTCAAAGAAATTTGTTTTTCCTTGAATAGAGATCATATCCATGAAGTCGAATGGATTCACTGCATCGTATTCTTTCTTGCAACCTAATTCCATCAACAAGCGATCGGCAACGAACTCGATGTATTGTGACATGGAGTCACTGTTCATCCCAATTAATCTTACAGGAATTGCGTCTGTAACAAACTCTTTCTCAATTTCTACTGCATCCAAAATGATGGTGCGGATTTCTTCTTCCGTCATTTTGTTTTGGACGTGCTCGTTGTATAATAAACATGCAAAATCGCAATGCAATCCTTCATCACGAGAAATCAACTCGTTTGAGAAAGAAAGTCCTGGCATCAACCCTCTTTTCTTCAACCAGAAAATAGCACAGAAAGATCCTGAAAAGAAAATTCCCTCCACCGCTGCAAAAGCAACAAGGCGTTCAGCGAAATTCCCTTCATCGATCCAACGAAGTGCCCAATCTGCTTTTTTCTTCACGCAATCCAAAGTTTCGATGGCGTTGAACAAATGGTTTTTCTCTTTGGTATCCTTGATATACGTATCAATCAAAAGCGAATACGTTTCAGAGTGCACATTCTCCATTGCGATTTGGAAACCGTAGAAGAATTTTGCTTCTGTATATTGTACTTCACTTAAAAAGTTTTCGGCCAAGTTTTCATTTACAATACCATCAGATGCTGCAAAGAATGCAAGCACATGCTTAATGAAATGTTTTTCATCGTCGTTCAATTTGCTCTCCCAATCTACTAAATCCGAGGCCAAATCGATTTCTTCTGCCGTCCAAAAACTTGCTTCTGCTCGTTTATAAAATGCCCAAATGTCATCATGTTGGATAGGAAATAGAACGAAACGGTTGTTGTTTGCCTCTAAAATTGGTTCTTGTACTTGTGCCATTTGTTTTTACTTTTTTTGTTCTAATCGGAACGGATTTTATAGTTTCTTTACTCGAAATTTATATTCTCAAATCGATTTTCATCGATAAAACTTGCTTCAAACAGAGCGACAACATCGTGTTTCGGACTGAGTTACAAAAATTGTCATTTTTCTTCTTTTTCACAAGGCTAAGCTTTCCACAATACTCCAACTTTATAAACATCGATGGGCTCTAGCCCACTGTTTCCTCAACCTTAACTTTGTATTAACAGAGTCGCTAAAATTATCCACAATCATCTTTTTACGAATGTCAATAAATATTTATTTCGCCGTAATTGCTTCTGTACGTATAGGGTTACCTCTCAGTTATAAAATTAATCTCTTCTTTGAGTGTTGTCAAGCCAGAAATTTTGATATTTTAAACAACGAATTGTCGAAAGTTTTTTTATAAACTACTTCAACGCAAGTGATATGGGAGCTAAGGTAAAATCTAAACATTTTTTAAATAAAAACATTGAGAGTTTGGCGCATTTATTGTTCCCGAAAAAGTGTTTGATCTGTGCCACAGAATTAAATATAAATGAAAACCAAATTTGTCAAAACTGCGATTCTGAGTTGCCGCAAATGTATCTGGCTGAGGGTGAAACCACTAACCCTGTCCACAAGGTTTTTTGGGGAAGAGTTCAAATAGAAAATGCACATGCTTGGCTTTTATATAACAAAGAGCTTTCTACAAAAGAGATTCTTCATGCGATAAAATACAAAGATAAACCTCAGCTGGCCAGAGCTATGGGCGAAAAACTGGGACAATCCATTTCGGAGTTTGAATGGATCAATACGATAGATGCGCTCATTCCCGTTCCCATTCATCCCAAAAAGAAATTTATTAGAGGGTACAATCAAAGTGAAGAAATTGCCAAAGGGATGAAAGGCATATTGAAAATTCCGATAGACAATTATTTTTTAAAACGAAACCTGCATACGGATAGCCAAACGAAAAAAGATCGTTTCGGTCGTTGGGATAATATAGAAGGTGCTTTTCGGAGCGAGAAAAACAAAAACGCTTACCAACATATAGCCATTGTAGATGATGTAATTACCACCGGCGCCACAATGGAACGAATAATTCATCAAATCCAAGAAAAAAATCCCGACCTTCGCATCAGCGTAATTTCACTCGCTTTTGCTCAATAAATGAAACATTTTTTAATCGTTGGTGGTGGTGTGGCCGGTTATTCCTTGACCATAGCTTTGCTTAATAAAAACACGAAAGTGACCGTTCTCGATAGTGATGAAAATCATGGTTCGGCAGTTGCAGCAGGTCAAATTAACCCGATAGTTTTCCGACGGATGAATAAAAGTTGGCGAGCTGATGAATACATGCCAGTTGCTCGAAATCTATATGAAGAACTGGAAAGTTTTTCTGAAACAGCGATTATCGTCGACAAGCAAATACGTCGTTTATTTGCTCATAATCAAGAACGAGATGAATGGCTCAAACGGCAAGAACTTCCTGAATACGAAATGTATTTGGAGAAATTAAGTGAAGATGATTTGAACTTTTCCCAAGCCATCAATATTTGTGGCTCGGGTCGTGTAAAACAAAGTTATTACGTTCATGCAAAGAATTTTCTTTCGGCTTGCCAGAACTACGTTTCGAATCATGAAAATGGCGCATATCGAAAATCAAAGGTCAATCATTCCTTAGTTGATGCTGCCAAAATAGAATATAAAAAAGAAGCTTTTTCAGGAATTATATTTTGTGAAGGCTACAAAAATTTCGAAAATCCTTTCTTTAATTTTCTGCAAGTAGACTGTACAAAAGGACAACTGATTACAGTACGTTCTCCTATCTACAAAGAGGAATCGCTGAACAGAAAATGCTTTGTAATGCCCATTGGTAGTGGTGAATATAAAGTTGGCTCTACCTATGAATGGAATCAACCCAATGTGAAAATTGATGATGCCGCAAAAGAACTTTTACGGAGTAATTTAGCTTCCCTTGTTTTAGAGCGTTTTGAAATAATCGATCAAATTGCGGGTATTCGTCCAACAGTAAAAGACCGTAGGCCGATCATGGGGGAGCACCCTGACCTCTCTGGATTGTATATTTTCAACGGTCTTGGTGCCAAAGGGTATATGATGGCTCCACTTTTGGGACAAGAATTGGCAGAATTCATTTTGCGCGGGACGGAATTGAATAAAGAAGTTCGGCTCAATCGTTTCAAAAAGAAGTGTTAATCTTTCTGAATTCCTACAAGATTTGTCTTCCATGGTAAGTAATTCCTTAACTTTGCATCTAATAAACAATTAGAGATTTTAAAACACATACATATGTACCCACCAGAATTAGTTGCGCCCATGAAAGAAGATCTTACATCAGTAGGATTCAAAAGCTTGACAAGTGCAGAAGAAGTAGACAATACAGTAAAAAATAGCGAAGGAACTTTATTAATGGTTGTAAATTCAGTTTGCGGATGTGCAGCTGGAAATATGCGCCCAGGCGTAAAACAGTCCGTAACAGGAGACAAAAAACCATCTAATTTGACAACTGTTTTTGCGGGAGTTGATGGCGAAGCTGTTGCTCAAGCGCGTAAATATTTCTTGCCTTATCCTCCAAGTTCACCATCGATTGCGTTGTTTAAGGATGGACAATTGGTTCACTTTTTAGAGCGTCACCACATTGAAGGAGGAACGGCTCAAATGATTTCAGATAATTTACAAGAGGCGTATAAGCAATTTTGCTAGTCGTTTTTTAATCAATTATAATCCCGTTTTGGAGTTTCCAGAGCGGGATTTTCGTTTATATAAGCCTCATGTGAAAACTTGGTTCATTTTTATAACACCAAAGCCAGGTTGATTTCATGACGCAATTTTGAATTATATAAAAGCGCACTGTAACTGTGTGAATAGGAGTGCCCCACTCTGAACTTCTCCAACAGTGTTACTCCAGCAACACTTACCTGTTGATCTATAAAATTGAAAATTCCTGTCCCTATCCAATATTTGAATTGATACTTCAGTAAGGTCATAGCCTGAAAAAATTCATAATTATTTTGATAGTTAACGCCAATATTGGGACAAATTTCTAATCGATCTTTATTGCCGAAAGAGTAGCTGATAAAACCATTTAAATTAACCTATTCTCTGTTGGAGTGTGTCTTTTCGTTATCAGCAAAATGATTGACAGATGTCATTGTAATCAGCCTATTCCAATGAAAATCAATGCCTAAATCACTTGTAAAAACAGGTTGCGTTTTTCAATTCGAATTGTTTATTAAGACCGGCTTTTACACTATTCTCCAGATCATGAGGTATAATTTTTAGAATTAATTAATTCTATTTTTAACTTAAGTTGATTAATGACTTGAAAATAGTGATTATTATACCTTTTTCTATAAACAACTTAGCTGAACAAGTAATGCTACGCCCCAAACAAAGTCTTTTTTGTTAACGATTTCTTTCCAACCCTGTTCTGATAAATCGTGTTTTGCACTTCATAAATTTAAATAAAAAAGCCCGTCACCAAATACTGGTGCGGGCTTCCTTAAGATTTTAATCGCCTATTCTAATTTTTGCACCCAAACCGTCGGGTATTCCGCGTATTGTTTCCTTCTCTCTAGCATCGCTGGCTCTCTGTCTGGTGAATAATACATATATACCTCTCGAACTTGAAGGTTTGAATTGTACAATAACTTCGTATTCGTGTTTCCTTTTGCAATGCTGGCATTTTTCCAATTGATGGCATTTTCTTCTACACCAAATGCTCCAATCACAACGTAGAATCCTTTTGGTGGAATCGCTCCATTTTCATCTGCAAAGTCAATTGCTTGTGCCGTGCGAAACGTATTTCTTACCGACTCTGCCGTTGGCGTTCCATTGGTGATGTTCGAGCCCCCAGAATTTGCTTTGCTCTTTTCTAATTCTTTGATTCGGTCTTCAAGCTCTTTTTGTTTTTTCAAAAGCTCTTCGTTAGCTTCAGTATCATCTCCTTGGTTTTCTAGA
>DGBF01000124.1:0-2437 GCA_002384725.1 Flavobacteriales bacterium UBA4011 | reverse complement strand
TTTCTAGATCTTCTTCTAGTCTTTCCAATTCTTTCTGAAGTTTTTTGTTCAGACCCTCTTGTTCTTTCCATCGGTTACCAATTTGATAAGATAAAATAAGTTCTGATGATCTTCTCGAATACAAGTTCACCGCACCCAAGGTAAAATCATGTGCATAGCCAACTGAGAAACCTTGGTAACGCACTCCTGCACTAAATGCAATGGCATATGTACTGTGATATGTTACACCAATCCATCCAATTTTATCGCTTTCAATAACTCCAGAAACATCCCATTGAACAGGAGCTCCATTTGCCGCTCTTACGACAAACAAAGGGTAGAGTCTTGCCGATTTACTGTCATTTAAATCTATGTCATACTTCAATGAACCTCTAAAGTGACGCAAAGTATTGTAATTCAAAATGTCATCGTTACTTGCTACAATCGTTGGATTATTTGAAAGCAATTGAGGCACCGCTACTCCTAGTTGAAATCCTTTTAAATGAAGTACTGCACCAAATTCACCATTCAATGCTGTTCTGTTTTGACTCAGGCTTCCAAAAAGAATTGGGTCATTAAAATCAATCACTTTGGCTTTAGCCATATCGACTGTAAAGTTTTGAACACCAACTCCCAACCCTAGTCTTAATCCTGAGTTATCACCAAACTTTGCGTTATAAACAAAATTTCCCATTCCACTCGACATAGACAAAATATCCGTTTGGTCATGAAACCCGATAAAAGCCAGGCCGATTTTCCCCTCTTTCCCTTCTCCTTCAACGGATAGGTAAGTGGTTTGTGGACTTCCTGCCACTCCGGTGAGCATACTTCTGTGAGAAGCAACGACATTTGTCATTCCTCTGAACCCTGAATATGCAGGATTTATAGTCATCATATTTTGATGATATTGACTGCTCAAAGATAATTGCTGAGAAAAACTGCTCTCAGAAACAAGGATCGTGGCAATAAAAAGTAGTGGATAAACTGTTCTCATAATTCCTCTTATTTTTCGTTTCGCAATATTGTAATAGGACCTCTTAGTATTTTCGTTCCTTGTTCAATATTGATTAGGTAATAGTATGTCGCTTCAGGCAGTGGTTTGCCATAATAGGTTCCATCCCACGTTCCATTATAATCGAATTGGTTAAAGACTATTTGACCTTCTCTATTAATTACAGTTACCTCATTGTCTGGAAAAGATGCCAAAGCTGGTATTTGCCAAGTTTCATTGAATCCATCACCGTTCGGTGAAAACAAGTTTGGCACATAAATATTTGATGTATCAGATAATGTAGAATCAATCGGCGTGAATGTACTGACCACTAAAATCTTTCCAACCAAAGAGTTAACGTCACAATCACCAGCAAATTCTACTACATAATAAAAGGCTCCTGTGTCAATGGGTGTGCCAGAAAGAGTTAATAAGTTGGGTGTGCCAGGGGTATATGTAACTATAATACCTGGTGGCAAATCCGTTACCATAACGGGTCCACCAACGCTATAAACAACTGCTGAAATTGGTGTGTTTACAAGAACGGTTTGGTCATTTGTAAATGGAGCCGAAACCAATGCAATTTGAACATTCAATACGGTAATACTTCCATTTAAGGTATCGTTCGGGCAAACGCCACCAGAGGAAACAACTTGATAATTTGTCACTCCAACGTTAATTGGCAGGCCTGTAATAATCAGTGAGTCTCCACTCCAAGAAGAGCTTACGCCAATTGGCAGGCCTGTTACGATAGCCGTATCTGCAGCGCCAAGTAAAACATAAACAATGGAAACAATAGGCTCTCCTTCACAAAGAACTTGCGCATTCGTTCCAACAGCAGAAACTATGGCCAAACCAGCTGAATCAGCTATGGATAGTAAGCCGTAAGCCGAATCGGCAACACAACCATTTCCTGTTGTATATACCGTAAAGGGATAATCTCCGGGAGAAGTCGCTGTACCAAAAATAATTAGTGAATCTCCCTGAACCGTTGAACTAATTCCGGCAGGTAAATTCAAAACGGAAGCTCCTGTAGCATCACTAAACGTATAAATAACGGAGTCAATAGTCGAGTTTAAACACCAGGTTTGTGTATCCGTTGCAGCAGCAGAAGCCAATATAATTTGTGGGTTTAATCCGCTCAGACTAATAAGCAATGTGTCGTTCGGGCAAAAGCCGCCTGATGCAACCACACCAAAATTATACCCGCCAACACTCGCTGGAGTTCCTGAAATGAACAATGAATCATTTGAAAACCCTGAGGTTAATCCAGCAGGCATATTGATAACATACGCAGTATCCGCACCACTTGATATTTGATAAATTATCGAATCTATAGGTGTTGCACAAATGAATTGATTGTCCGTTCCAGTTGCAGAAATAAGGTTGAATCCTATCACATCAGAAATATTGATTTGTCCAAAAGCACTGTCATTGGGACAAGTTCCACCATATGCGATAACTGTA
>DGBF01000186.1:627-14509 GCA_002384725.1 Flavobacteriales bacterium UBA4011 | reverse complement strand
CTTTAAATCCAAAATATCAATACGATTTCCAATACAATAGACAATTCAAGAATAATAAAGAGCACACCCTTCAATTTAATACCTTGGGAAGGTTTTTCGGTAAGGACCAATCATCCATTTTTCAAAATTCCTATTCCTTAGGAACAGAAGTTTTTGGAAATCAGAAAACGGAAACAAGCTTCTTCCAATTTAATCAAACCTATCAACTTGATTATGTAAATCCGATAGGTAAAAAATGGACGATTGAAGCTGGAGTGATGTATGATATTAACGATGTAGGAAATGATTATGCTGTCTTCAATGAAGTTGGAAATACTTATGTAGTTGATTCGAATTTCACAAACGATTTCCAATACAATCAAAAAGTTCTAGGAGTCTATTCTACGGGTGCTTATGAATTGAATAAATGGGGATTGAAATTAGGACTAAGAGTTGAGAATACAGATTTAACAACGCTGTTAACCAATACTAACGAAGGCAACAATAGAAATTTCACAAACTTGTTTCCAACAGTCCACACATCCTACAAGTTTTCAAAGAAAGTGCAGGTTCAAGCAGGGTATTCGAGAAGAATTTTTAGACCGCATTTGTGGGATTTGAATCCTTTTTTCAATATTCGTAATAATTACAGCATTCGAACAGGAAACCCAAACCTATTGCCAGAGTTTGCAGATTCGTATGAACTTACGGGGATATTTTATATCAAGAAATTAACCTTGAATGTTAGTGCCTATTATTTATACTCAACTGAAGTTAAAGAAAATATCTCCTATTCGGAGAATAATATTGTAATTACCCGTCCAGAAAATATTGGAGTAAATCATAAAATTGGTGGTGAATTAAACTGGAAATATTCACTAAAAAAATGGTTCTCGACAAATGGAGATTTCAATTATGGTTACTTTAATAGAATAGGGAGTTTTGAATCTCAGAATTTTGATTTCCAAGGAAACCAGTGGTCGACGAAAATGACTACGAAGTTTAAATTAAAGTATGATATTGATTTTGAAATAACGGGTAATTATCAATCTTCCTACAAGACAATACAAGGAAATGTATCTGGATTCGCCTTTGCTGACGCAGGTTTGAGAAAGAAAATTTGGAAAGGAAAAGCTGTCGTTAATCTAGTAGTACGTGATATTTTTGCCTCCAGAATACGAGAAAGTATCGTAGATCAATCGTCATTTTATGCGTATTATTTTTCGCAAAGAGGACGATTCATTATCTTAGGATTCAGCTATAGCTTTGGAAATGGTGAGGCAATGAGTTATTCAGGTGGAGGTAGACGATAATAATTTGTATTGATTTTATGAGAGAAAAAACGAGAATTGCACACCGTTATTTAGGCTTTTTCATGGCTGGAATTTTGGCTGTTTATGCCCTTAGCGGAATTGTCCTAATTTTTAGAGACAGCGATACATTTACCATAGAAAAGACACAAGAGGTGATAGTGCCGGAAGGTACGTCATTGAATCAATTGGGTCAAGTATTACACATCAAACGACTAAAAATTGAACGAAATGAAAGTGGAATAGTCTACTTCAAGGAAGGGGAATACAATATGACTTCTCGTAAAGCAAATTTCGCAACACGTGAGCTGCCATATGTTCTGGATAAGATGACGCACTTCCATAAAGCGAAAACAGGAGATCCTTTATTTTTCCTGAATATATTGTTTGGACTTAGTTTATTGTTTTTTGTCGTATCAGCTTTTTGGATGTTCATACCAGGAACTGCTGTTTTTAAAAAAGGAATGTTTTTCGCATTAGGAGGTATTGTAGTAGCTTTAGTATTGCTGTTTATATAAATTACCTTTATGAAAAAGACAATTTTAAATGAACTAAAATAAATATTTCATTTGGTTTTGATTGCCCAGAAGACCGAAATAGAATCGTATTCTAATGAAACCAATTTATGGTTGAAAGGGCATCAGTAATTCAGTAGGTAATCTTTGCAAACACCTCATAGGTAATCTGAACGCATTTGCTGGTGCTGAATTTAGAAATACAGGATTTGTTCGACAACGTGATCTTTTATTTTCTCAAAAAAATGTTCCTAGAAAGCAACTTCTTCAAATGTTGGATGAGACAATAGAAACGGTTTTTATTGCCCTTGATAACCTTTCGGATGATCAATTAAGCGAGGATTATCCGAAAATTATGTTGAAAGAGAAGAAAATAAATTCATTTTTCTTGATTCATCTTACTACACATTTGGTTTACCATCTGGGACAAATTAATTATCACAGAAGACTATTGGACTAATATCCGCCACTGGCTCCGCCTATTTTTTCAATGGGGTGCCAAGTTGTTTTGTATTCCTGAAATCTTGCGATAAAGTCTAAGCCTTGTGATTCAATTTTCGTCCAGTTCTCGGAATATATTGAAAATCTTTTCACGTTACTTACGCAATTCTCAGCCATTGCTTTCATCAACTTGGATTCACGTGATAAGGCCAGCGAATTGATGTCCATATGTGTGGAAAATGTTTGGGCTAACTCGTCTAAGTTTCCTGTCAAAATATTGACCACTCCGCCAGGAACATCTGATGAATTAATCAATTCAGCCAAAGTAATCGACGACATAGCTTTTGTTTCCGAAGCTAAAACGATACAAGTATTCCCGCCTGCAATTATTGGCAATAACATAGAAATCAGTCCGATCAATCCTGATTTTTCATCAGCGATTAATCCAACGACACCTGTAGGTTCAGCCACCGTAAAATTGAAATGATTGCTTGATACAGGGTTTACTGAACTAACAATTGCCTGATACTTATCGCACCAACCGGCATAATAAATGCATCTGTCAATGGATAGGAGAACTTCTTGTTCGGCATTGGGTTTCGTTTTACCCATTTGGATTAATTCATCGACAAGTTGAACTTTACGTCCTTCCATCATTTCAGCCAAACGATAAAGAATTTGTCCGCGATTGAATGCTGTTTTCGAACTCCAACCACCGAAAGCTTTTCGAGCTGCAACAACTGAATTTCGAACGTCTTTTCGAGAACTTAAGCACATATTCGCTAAAAGTGTCCCCTTCGAATCCTTCAAAGGATAAGTTCGACCAGATTCAGTTCTAGGAAAAGCTCCACCAATGTATATTTTATATGTTTTTAAAACTTCTAATCGTTCCATTTTATCAGTCGTTTATTTATCAAATTTTAAATATCCTTCCAAACCGTGCATTCCGCCTTCTCGACCAAATCCACTTTCCTTGTATCCACCAAACGGCGAAGCGGGATCGAATTTATTGTAGGTATTTGCCCAAACTATTCCCGCTCGAAGTTGCGTGGTCAAGTTGAAAATGCGCGATCCTTTATCCGTCCAAACTCCAGCAGCTAATCCATAGGGCGAATTATTCGCTTTCTGAATAACTTCATCTATCGTTCTAAAAGTCTGAATTGTTAAAACTGGACCAAAAATTTCTTCTTGTACGATTCTATTGGATTGCGCCACATCGGTGAACAAAGTGGGTGGCATGAAATATCCATTCTTCGGCAATTTGCAAGGCGATTGATATATATCACATCCTTCGTCTTTTCCAATTTTTAAATATTTCTGGATAGTATCGTATTGTTCTTTGGAGTTTATTGCTCCGATATCTGTGTTCTTATCAATCGGATCACCAACGATAAGTGATTCCATTCTGAATTTTAATTTATCAATTACCTTGTCGGCGACAGATTCTTGAACGAATAGGCGAGAACCTGCACAACAAACATGACCCTGGTTAAAGAAAATGCCATTAACAATTCCTTCAACAGCCTGATCAAGTGGAGCATCGTCGAAAATAATATTCGCAGATTTACCTCCCAATTCTAAAGTCAATTTCTTTTCTGTTCCGGCCAAAGATTTCTGAATCAATTTACCAACGCCAGTTGAACCGGTAAAGGCAATTTTATTTACATCGGGGTGATTGACTATCGCAGCTCCTGTGTCTCCGTATCCTGCAACGATGTTTACAACGCCAGCTGGCAGTCCAGATTCGTGAATTATTTCAGCAAGAATCATCATGGTCAACGAAGTCGTTTCAGCTGGTTTAATGACAACCGTATTTCCCGTTGCTAATGCCGGAGCAATTTTCCATGCCGCCATTAACATTGGGAAGTTCCACGGAATTATTTGTCCTGCCACGCCCAATGATTTTGGTTTTCGTCCAGGAAAAGCTTCGTCCAATTTATCGGCCCAACCTGCGTAATAAAAGAAGTGATTACACGCCAAGGGAATGTCAATATCACGAGCCTCTCGAATAGTTTTACCCGAATCGAGGGATTCAGCTACAGCTAATTCTCGCGAACGTTCTTGCATCATTCTCGCGATGCGAAATATATATTTCCCTCGTTCAGCTCCTGTCATTTTTGACCAAACTGAGGTATACGCTTTGTGGGCAGCTTTAACTGCGATATCCACGTCCTTTTCATTTGCTTGTGCAATAGAAGCCAAGACTTTTTCATTTGCAGGATTGATCGTTTTAAAATATTTTCCGGATGAAGGCTTGACGAATTTACCATTGATGTACAAGTCGTACTTTTCTTTTAATTGAACGATTTTGGTGCTTTCAGGAGCTGGGGCGTAATCCCAAGTTGTTGTTTCTTTCTTACTCATGATTAATCAATTGAAAAATAATCTGCGGATGAATAATGTCCTGTTTTTGCTTTCACCATCTGCATTAGAACGTCATTTGCCAGACTGCTGGCTCCAAATCTAAAATAGGTATTATTGAGCCAATCCTCGCCTAAAGTTTCTTTCACCATTACTAGATAATGCAAAGCCAATTTAGAATTAGATACCCCACCTGCAGGTTTCATACCTACCATTTTACCCGTTGCCAAATAATGATCTCGTATGGCTTGAAGCATGGTGTAGGTCACTGGCATAGTAGCCGCTGGTTGAATTTTACCNNTATAAAGTCTGCTCCAGCATGAATGGCCAAATCGCTGGCTTTTCTGACGTTATCTAAGGTCGAAAGTTCACCTGTTTCTAAAATCACCTTGAGTCGAGCTTTTCCACAAGCTTCTTTAATGGATGCGATTTCATCGAATACAAATTGATAATCTCCTGCTAAAAACTTACCTCTTGAAATGACCATATCGATTTCATCGGCACCCGAATCTACGGCAAACTTCGTGTCATCAATTTTTACAGAATGAGGTGCTTGTCCACTAGGAAAGGCGGTTGAAACGGAAGCCACTTTTACATCGGTTCCTTTTAATTCATCCTTGGCCAATTTAACCATAGACGGATAAACGCAAACCGCAGCTACCGATGGCAAACCTTCCAAAGAATCGTGAAGATGATGTGCTTTGTAACACATTTGTCGTACTTTTCCTGGTGTATCTTTCCCTTCCAAAGTAGTGAGATCAATCATATTTAGGACCATATTTAACCCTTGCCATTTCGCCTCATTTTTGATACTTCGTGTTTGAAAACGAGTCGTTCTTTCTTCCACTCCAACTTTGTCCACTGATGGAGATTGCGCAAGAACATCGTATATCGAGTTTGATTTTTTCGTCATCTTATTGTCAAAAGAAAGACTCTAATTGAGTCTTTCTTTTTCTGTATATAATTAGAGTTGACCGTCGGAATGGTAGACTCCTTGTTTATAAACTTTTACTTTCAAAAGAATCCCATCAGAATCGTAGATGTAGATTTTACCGTCCCTCAATTGACCGTTTCTAAATTCACCATCTTGCCAAATTTCGTCGTTTTCGTTGTAGCATTTGTTATAACCATTGGGAATAAATTTTGCTCCTTTCGTTCGGGGACGAGAGACAAAGGGGGCTTTTTCTTTGGACGCTCCTGGGTCTTTGACATCAACAGTAGGTTGAACCATTTCTTTAAGAATAGAGCTAATTACTCTGCCGTCAACATCGTATTCAATTAATTCTTTCACATCACCATTTTCATAATAACGGGTAGCTTTTCCATTTGGTTTACCGTTCTCAGCGGTGTATTCAAATTCTAATTGGTCGTTGGGATAATAATACCTTACCGTACCTTCCTCACGTCCATTTTCATTATAATTCACAGCAAACTCAATAACACCATTTTCATGGTATCGTTTTAACGAATCACGGTATGCATTGCGAATAAATGTTCCTTCTTCTTTAACTTTTCCGTTCGGATGTGTTTTTTGATAATATCCTTGTGGGCGGTTATTTACGTATGTACCTTTGATTCTTGGAGTT
The DNA here is from genome assembly GCA_002384725.1 of Flavobacteriales bacterium UBA4011. GTDB lineage: Bacteria > Bacteroidota > Bacteroidia > Flavobacteriales_D > Crocinitomicaceae > UBA2040. The sequence goes on along the minus strand of DGBF01000186.1, from coordinate 8,317 downwards.
ACTCCGTCGTTGTGATATTTTATCCAAATTCCTTGGCGACGATCATCTTCATATTCGCCCTCTTCAATTTTTCCATTAGCTGGTATACCAGCTAATGGACGATCTTTTCCGTAATATATCCAATGGCCTTGCTTTAAGCCATTTTTGTCCTTTTGATTTAATTTTTTGATTTCATCCTGTGCCAAACTTTCACCATGCATGGAGAATGCTTGATGAGAGAACAGAATAAAGCTGAACAGGCAGAGAAAAAAGGTTTTGTAGTACATGCGTATTTCGTTGTTCAAGGCTAAACTAGGTGTAAAGTACAAAAAATACTTTTTGTAACTAAATAAAAAACGGAAAAAATGTTCCATTGGCTGTCTCTATGGTTAGTTTATATTGTCGAGCATGATTTTCACCATACTTTCCAAGTCAAACTTCACCTTCCAACCCCAATCTTTTTGCGCTTCGGAATCATCAATAGAATTTGGCCAACTGTCCGCAATTTTTTGCTTGAAATCTGGTTTATAAGTGATTTTAAAATCCGGAATGTGTTTTGCTATCTCGTCATATAATTCTTTCGGAGTGAAATCAATTCCAGAAATATTGTAAGAGGAACGAATTTTAACGGATTCTAATGGCGCTTCCATTAAATCTATGGTCCCGCGAATAGCGTCTTCCATATACATCATTGGTAAGCGAGTATCTTCGTTTAGGAAACACTCAAATTCTTTGTTTTGCTTTGCCTTATGGAATATATCGACAGCGTAATCTGTGGTACCGCCGCCTGGCAATGCCGTGTATGAAATCAATCCTGGATAACGTATGCTTCGCACGTCAACTCCGTGAAGAGCACTGTAATATTCGCACCATCTTTCTCCGGCTTGTTTGGAAATGCCATACACCGTTGTCGGCTCCATAATCGTTCTTTGGGGTGTATTATCGGCAGGAGTCGTTGGACCAAAAACCGCAATTGAGCTTGGCCAGAAAATCTTTTTTATGTGGCCTTCTTTCGCTAAATCTAGAATGGAAAACAAACCTTCCATGTTCAATTTCCATGCAAAATCTGGAAGTTTTTCAGCTGTTGCAGAGAGTAAAGCAGCGAGGAGATAAACTTCAGTAACTTCATTTTCTATAATAAATCGTCGAACGGTATCTTTATCAAGTATATCCATATGTTCGAACAAACCTCCAGCCAAATGGACGGGGCATTCATTTTTAACATCCGCTGCAATAACCGTTTCGTTTCCAAAACGCTTTCGTAATTCTAGAACCAATTCTGTCCCAATTTGTCCACCTGCGCCAATAACTAATATTTTCCTCATTCAAAAGATTTTAAGCAAAGTTATCAAATCATTCATTTTTTAAGTAATTCAATCTGTTAAGATTTGAACACATCGGCTGTTTCCAAAATGTCAAAGATTGATTATCTTTGTGTAAAACGACTTTATGTGGGTTGAGTTAAGAATATTGTTGAATTACCTGATCAAGAGAAGTCCTGAGTGATAAGGTTGTATTTGGAACAATATTTATTCATTTTAAAACACAATTTTATATGCCATTTTATCATACATTAGGAAAGATTCCTCATAAACGCCATACTGTATTTGAACGTCCAGAAGGTGGAATTTTTCACGAACAATTATTTGGTACAGAAGGATTTCATGGATTCTCTTCTTTATTATACCATCATTTTCCGCCAACACAAGTGAAAAGTGTAAGCGAAGCAAAAGACATTTCACCCATACCTGCAGTAGATAAAAATATTTCTGCCCGAATGTTGAAGGGAATGAATGTTGCACCGAAAGCTGACTTTTTAGAGAGTCGTGAAATTTTATTATTCAACAACGATGTTAATATTGCCTGTGCTGCACCAACAGAATCTTTAACAAAATATTTTTATAAGAATGCCGATGCTGATGAAGTGATTTTTATTCACAAAGGTTCAGGTACACTTAAGACTTTGGTGGGGAATATTACATTTTCTTACGGCGATTATTTAGTAATCCCTCGCGGAATAATCTATCAGATAGAATTTGATTCAAGTGACAATCGCTTGTTTATAATTGAATCTTTCTCGCCAATAGTTACTCCTAAAAGATACAGAAACGATTTTGGGCAATTACTTGAACATTCGCCGTTTTGCGAAAGAGATATGCGGGCACCAAGCAAATTAGAAACGCATATCGAGAAAGGTGATTTTACCATTAAAATTAAAAAAGAGAACCATTTGCACGAATTGGTGTATGCTTCGCATCCGTTTGATGTCGTGGGATGGGATGGGTATAATTTCCCATATGCCATTTCTATACATGATTTTGAACCGATAACAGGTCGTGTGCATCAGCCGCCTCCCGTTCACCAACAATTTGAGGCTTTCAACTTTGTTGTTTGTTCTTTTGTTCCAAGGTTGTACGATTATCACCCAAAGTCAATTCCTGCACCTTATAATCACAGTAACATTGATTCAGATGAGCTATTGTATTATGTAGCTGGAGATTTCATGAGTCGAAATCATGTAGAGCAAGGCTTTATTTCTTTGCACCCAGGTGGAACTCCTCACGGACCGCACCCAGGCGCATATGAAAGAAGCATCGGGCAGAAAGATACTGAAGAATTAGCCGTGATGGTGGACACATTTAAACCACTTAAATTAACACAAGCAGCTGTTGACTTGCAAGATGAGTCATATGTGACAAGCTGGTTATTTAAAGACTAAAAACCATAGGATTATGTCAACAGAAACAAAAAAAGATATCAAAAACGTAGAATACGGATTAGAAAAAATATTCGAAGGAGCACAAGACTTCTTGCCTCTTTTAGGAACAGATTATGTTGAATTGATAGTGGGAAATGCCAAACAAGCAGCTCACTTTTACAAAACTGCATTTGGATTTCAATCACATGCATATAAAGGATTGGAAACGGGATGTAAAGACTATGCTTCTTATGTATTAAAACAAGACAAAATTAGAATAGTCCTTACAACTCCTCTTAATTCAACATCTTGGATGAACGATCACCATGCTAAACACGGTGACGGTGTAAAGATTATTGCGCTATGGGTAGATGACGCCAAGAAATCTTGGGAAGAGACTACTAAAAGAGGAGCTAAATCGTATATGGAGCCAACCGTTGAAAAAGACGAATACGGTGAAGTAGTAAGAGCAGGAATCTATACCTATGGAGAAACAGTACACATGTTTGTGGAGCGCAAGAACTACAAGGGTGCATTTTTACCAGGATATGAAAAATGGGAATCTGATTATGCTCCTGAACCAACTGGATTAAAATTCATTGACCACATGGTAGGTAATGTAGGTTGGAATGAAATGAATATTTGGGTGAAATGGTATGAAGATGTTATGGGATTTGTAAATTTCCTATCCTTCGATGACAAGCAAATTACGACTGAATATTCGGCTTTGATGAGTAAGGTGATGAGTAATGGAAATGGACGAATTAAATTTCCAATTAATGAACCTGCAGAAGGAATTAAAAAATCTCAAATTGAAGAGTATTTAGACTTTTATAATGGTCCAGGAGTTCAACATATTGCTATTGCAACGGATGACATCATTACAACGGTAAGCGAACTTCGATCGAGAGGAATTGAGTTTTTATCTACACCTCCAGAAGAATATTACAAAGCGGTTCCAGGAAGATTGGCAGATCATAGCCATGAGCTGAAAGAAGATATCGAAAAACTGAAAAGTTTGGGAATCATGATTGATGCGGATGAAGAAGGATACTTGCTTCAAATCTTCACGAAACCTATTGAAGATCGTCCAACACTTTTCTTTGAAATCATACAAAGAATGGGGGCCAGAGGTTTTGGAGCAGGAAACTTTAAGGCACTATTCGAAAGCATCGAAAGAGAACAAGAGAAAAGAGGTACGTTATAATTAACGAATTAATAAACTAAAAAAGGGGTTCGTGGTTTCATGCGAATCCCTTTTTTGATTAGAAAATACTGTTCACCGATAAACCAGGAATAGTTTTAAAGAATAATTGCAGATTTGTTTCAGATTGAAGCGTATGATGATTACGTAAAATTGCATACGGAAGATACCGTCACGTTAAGAAACAGAAGATGTCTCATTATGAGAAAACCCTATACAGTTCTTTATTTGTTCGCACTCATCGATTGAGTATCATTGCAATTGATCGAATCCAAAGTATTGAACCCATTGAAAATGGCAGGTATCAAGTAGTTTTAACGAGTGGCGTACGTTTGCCAATTAGTCGATCGTCTTTTCCAGAATTGAAACAGCGCTTGGGTTGGTAATTGAATGGTAAAAATAAGTAAATTTGTCCAAAATCTTCAAAATGGTAAAAGTTGGAATCATAATGGGAAGCAAATCGGATCTACCGGTTATGCAGGAAGCAGCTGACTTTCTTAAGGAAATCGGCGTGGAATATGAAATGAAAATCGTTTCTGCCCACCGCACCCCTGAATTGATGCTGGATTATGCACAATCGGCGCATACAAGAGGATTGGGGGTTATAATTGCCGGAGCAGGAGGTGCAGCTCATTTGCCAGGAATGACGGCTTCATTAACGCCGCTTCCTGTTATTGGCGTTCCCGTTAAATCGAGTAATTCAATTGATGGGTGGGACAGTATTTTATCCATTCTTCAGATGCCTAGTGGAATTCCAGTGGCAACAGTTGCTTTGAACGGGGCGAAGAACGCAGGAATTTTAGCAGCAAAGATTTTGGGTTCAACAGATAAAAAACTTCAAGGAAAATTGGTTCAGTTCATGTTGGACATGAAATTAAAAGTTTTGGAGAGCGGAAAGGATTTGAAATAAAAAGATTTGTACAAAAGATACATTCAAAAAGAAAGGGGCGAAAAATTTTTCGCCCCTTTCTTTTTTTATATTTTTCAGTATGTATTTCGAATTTTCTTAGTTCAAAGTAAAGACAATCGGTAATCGACATCTTGTTGGAACCTTTTTACCAGCTGCTTCACCAGCAACCCATTTAGGCATGTTACGCATCATACGTTTAGCTTCACGGTCCAATTCAGGAGTAACACCTCTTTCGACTTTAATGTCTGAGATTGTTCCATCCGCATCTACCACAAAAGCAACATATACTTTTCCTTGATCACCTTGTTCGATTGACATTTGAGGATATTCGATATTGGCAGTTATCCATTTCATCATTTCAACAGTACCGCCTGGGAAAGTTGCTTCAACATCAGGGAATTCAATAATTTCTGGTTTCGTTTCTACTTTTTTGTCCTCTTTAGCTGGTGGAGCTGGAGGGTCTGGCAAAGTAACATCAGCAGGTGGTATCTTATCTGTGTTTTCTTCGATTATGATATCTTCTTGAACGGGAGGCGGAGCTTGAACCTCTGGTGGAGTTTCAATTGGTTTGTCCTCTTCCTTCTTTACTTCTTGCTCGAATTTTACGGCAGCCGTCTTTTGGTTTTTATCTCCTTGGTCATCCTTGGGAACACCCGCAGTATATGAAAAAGAAGCGAGTACGAGACTACCAACGAAAAGAAAGCCAATCGCTATGAATGGTAATCGCAGTTTGTCAACATTTGCGTCAGCACTTTTCTTAATGTCCATGGGTTTTAAATTTTAATCGTAAAAATAATAAATAAAGATACAAATACTATTCCAAAAAATCAATAATAGTGTTTGTACAATACACGAAACGTCAACATCCCTATATAAGTGCCAGTTAACCCGCAAAAATTCCAAAATAATTGAAAGTTTCGTTGCGGATAAATAGTCAGTATTGCCAATTCAATGATGATAAGAATAAGAACGGCAATAATAACTGCATAAGGCAGTGCTCGTCGTTTTAAAACTCGATTATCTTGTTGTCGTTTAAAGCTTGTACACAGGTTAAAACTCATTGTGAAATAGAAAAAACCGTAATAGAAGCTGTATTTAGGTGAGTAATTTGTCGAATAAGATAGACTAGGAAAGTTAATATCCATAAGCAAAATACAAAGCACAACTAGCCATGCAAGACTCAAACCATAAATACGTAGATTCAAATCTATCCGATTAAACTACCGTATGCTTCTGCATCCATTAGTGAATTTATTTGACTGCTATCTGAAAGTTTGATTTTTACCATCCATCCATTTCCGAAAGGGTCTGTGTTGACAGTTTCAGGGCTAGATTCCAAATCGGCGTTAAATTCAATGATTTCACCAGAAATAGGCATGAATAGATCAGAAACCGTTTTCACCGCTTCAATGCTACCAAATACTTCTTCGGCATCCAACGTTTCTCCTTCTGTTTCAATTTCTATGTATACAATATCTCCTAATTCGCTTTGTGCAAAATCAGTAATTCCTACTGTTGCGATATCGCCTTCAACACGAACCCATTCGTGATCTTTTGTGTATTTTAATTCTGCTGGTATGTTCATCTCTCTTTTTTAGTCCAACAAATGTATACTTTTCATTCTTTTTTAAGGTCCTACGCACCGCATTTTTTCATTTTTTATCAAAAAAGAATTGGCTTCGTTTGTCGGAGGAATGATGATAAAACTCCCCTAACTTTTTGTTACTTTTACGCCGCATGATTAATCAGGATCAAATAAAGGAAACACAGGAGAGAATCGAGAAAATCGAATCGTATCTAAAAATTGGTGAAAAGCGAATGGCTTTACAGGAGGCCGAATTGAAAACGCAAGACCCTGCTTTTTGGGACGACCCGAAGGCTGCTGAGGAGCATATGAAGGATATTCAAAGCCTCAAAGTGTGGGTTGAAGCCTATGACGGACTCAATTCTGGATTTGATGACATGGAAGTCATGGTGGAATTTGCCAAGGAAGATCCAAACGAAGAACCGGCTTTAGACAAACATTACGAAAAGTTAATCAACAGCTTAGAAGAATTAGAACTCAAAAACATGCTTTCGGATGAGGAAGATAAGTTGAGCGCGGTTCTTCAAATTACTGCTGGGGCAGGCGGAACAGAAAGTTGTGATTGGGCACAGATGTTGATGCGGATGTACTTGATGTACGCTCAAAAAAACGGCTACAAGGTGAAAGAACTGAATTACCAAGATGGTGATGTAGCTGGAATAAAAACTGTGACCCTAGAAATAGATGGCGAATTTGCCTTCGGTTATTTGAAAGGTGAGAATGGTGTACACCGATTGGTACGTATTTCCCCTTTCGATAGTAATGCAAAACGACACACTTCATTTGTCTCTGTGTACGTTTATCCTTTGGTGGATGATACAATTGAAATTCATGTAAATCCAGCAGATGTTTCTTTTGAAACTTTCCGTTCTGGTGGTGCTGGTGGTCAAAATGTGAACAAGGTTGAAACCGCTGTTCGATTGCGACATGAACCTTCGGGAATAATTATTGAAAATTCAGAATCTCGATCTCAATTGGCCAATAAAGAAAAAGCGATGCAGTTGTTAAAATCTCAATTGTATGAATTGGAATACCGCGAACGAATGGAAAAACGGGATGCCATTGAAGCAAATAAGAAGAAAATAGAATGGGGTTCGCAAATTCGTAATTACGTTATGCATCCATACAAATTGGTGAAGGATGTGCGAACAGGGCACGAAACAGGGAACGTGGACGCCGTAATGGATGGTGAAATAAATGAGTTTTTGAAGAGTTATTTAATGACTTTTGGAAATTAAGAGTTATGAAAGAGAAAGTACAAATTTGGCACAATTCGCGATGTTCAAAAAGTCGGGATTTACCAATGTGCGCATT
>DGBF01000186.1:0-313 GCA_002384725.1 Flavobacteriales bacterium UBA4011 | reverse complement strand
GAATCGGAATGGATTGAGATCATGGTTCAAAATACGCAATTGATCGAAAGACCGATTATCATTAATGGCGACAAAGCAGTTATAGCACGTCCTCTTGAAAATATAGAGAAATTATTTTAAACATTTTGTAGGGAATAGGATATGAGAACAAAATACATTGATTTAATTGAGCAGACTTTTGATTTTCCACAGAACGAATTCAGTCTGGAGGAAGACAGGTTGTTATTTCATGGAATTGATTTAATGAAAATCGTTGAGGAGTATGGTACGCCGATTAAGTTTAACTATCTCCCACAAATTTCAAATAATATTC
>DGBF01000041.1 GCA_002384725.1 Flavobacteriales bacterium UBA4011 | reverse complement strand
GCACAAAAAACAAGCTAATAGGTGCATTTTCTGCACCGAAGATTTCTTGAAGTGTTTTGTTCAATTCTGCAAAGGCTTTGTCGTTGAATTTTGGAGATTCTCCTTGCGCCACCAAAATTCCATTTGGCTTTAAGGCTTTATAGCAATTTTGGTAAAATTTAGTGGAAAACAATCCTTCAGCAGGACCAACAGGATCAGAACCATCAACGATAATCAAATCGTATGCTCCAGCTTGTGCATTTTCAGCAAAAGCAATTCCATCATCAACAATTAACTCCAATTTGTGATTATCAAATTCAGTGGCGATTTGCGGCAAATGTTCTTTACATGCTTTGATAACTTCTCCATCAATCTCAACCATGGTAACCTTTTCAACAGAGTTGTGACGCAATATCTCGCGGATTGTGCCACCGTCTCCGCCGCCAATGACCAAAACATTTTTAGCATCGTTAAGTGTCAGCATAGCTGGATGAGAAATCATTTCGTGATAATGGAATTCATCGTCGATGGTCGTCATAACCATATCATCCAAGGCCAACATTTTTCCGTATTTGTATGATTCTAAGATTCTTACACGTTGAAAAGGAGATTGAACATCAAAAAACACTTCTCCCGTAAAACGAAGAGATAAAGCCTGATTTTCATCTTTATCGGTGAACCATACATTTCTAGTATAAAAATCAGGGTTTTTCCATGGTGCGCCTTCTTCTTGTGCTTTTTGACGAGAAGAAGTCATATCAAAATCGTTTCTTGTCAAAAGGTTAACAGAACCACGTTTCATTTCTATTGCAGAGTATGACTTCGATTTGAAGGCTTCCTTCAGCATATCGAAGGAAATCCAGGCATCCATTTCACCGCAAGTAAACAAATCTACTGCAGCATAACCGTATTCTGGCCAAGTATGTATTGCCAAGTGACTTTCTTCTATAACCACGACACCTGAAACTCCATAAGGGGAAAAATGGTGAAAGGTTGAATTAATAACTGTTGCACCTGCAGCTCTTGCAGCAGCAACCATATCACGTTCTATCCCTGCGACATCATTCATCAACTTGGGATCACAATTCATAAACTCCACTAAAATGTGGTTTCCTAAAGCATGACTCATTTGAAATGTATTTTAATTTGCAAATATATTGGATTATTGTTTATTCAAGGGGATGTCGATTAAACTTCTTACATTTTTTCGATTGCACCTAAGCCAAATAAGGCAAAATCATATTTACATGGATCCTTTTCATCAAATTTCCGGAGGTTTACCATCAATTCCTCTAAAGCTAACCAATCATCTTGTTTTCTTGTGATTAATCCGAGTTTTCTGCCAACTTTGCTCGTGTGAACATCCAATGGAATCATCAATTCATTTATCGGTATAGATTTCCATATTCCAAAATCAACATGTTGGTCATCTTCGCGCACCATCCAGCGTAGAAACATGTTGATTCGCTTCGAAGCGGACTTATTCAAGGGATTGGCCAAGTGTTTTTCGCTTCTTTTTTCGTGCGGAAAGGTAAGCATGGTTTCTCGAAAGTTTACAATTCGACCTTTCGCACCTGGATGTTCGTCATGTGCCTTAAATACTGATTCCAAGGATGAATGCTTTTTATAAATTTCCTTTAATCCATGGCAGAAAAACTGTAAATCAGAAACCTGGAAGGTACGATGCACAAAATGAACCATTTCGAAATCTTTTTCCGTGTGGTTTTGAATAAATCCGAAAGGTTTTCCATCAAAAATTTCGATGAGTCGTCTTCCTGATTTTAAAATCGATTTTCTATTTCCCCAAGCGATAGTGGAGAGGAGGATACCTATTATTTCTCGATCTTGTTTTAAGGTGAACTCATGAACAATTCCCAATGGATCCTCAGGTAAAAAGTCTGGAGTATTAAATTCTTTAACTTTCGAATTGAGAAAGTCCTTTAATTCACTAGAAGAATAGGAGTTAGACGAAAAGTCCATCTGACATGGTCAATTTCCGATCGGCCATATTCGCTAAATTCTCATTGTGTGTTACAATGACGAAGGTATGATTGAACTGATCTCTTAAGTCGAAAAATAGTTTATGCAATGCATCTGAATTAACGCTATCTAAGTTTCCCGATGGTTCGTCTGCAAAAATAACTTTTGGTTGATTGATTAAAGCACGAGCAACTGAAATGCGCTGTTGTTCTCCTCCAGAAAGTTCAGCTGGCTGATGAGAAGAGCGGTCAAGTAAACCAAGAATATCTAAATATTTCTCCGCCTCTTTTTTTGCATCCGATTTGGAAACCCCTTTAATAAGAGCGGGCAACATAACGTTTTCTACTGCTGTGAACTCTGGTAACAATTGGTGAAACTGAAAAATAAATCCTAAATTTTCGTTTCGAAATTGCGCTTTCTTTTTATCTGAAAGCTGAGAAACATTGGTGTTATTGATCAAAATATCGCCCAAATCAGGTTTATCTAAGGTTCCTAAAATCTGAAGAAAAGTAGTTTTACCAGCACCAGAAGAACCTACTACCGAAACTATTTCGCCGGATTTCACATCAATATCTATCCCTTTTAAAATTCCGAGATTACCGTACTTCTTGTATATGTTTTTCGCCTGAAGCATCCTTAGTCGTTCATTTTAAGGGTATGGCCCATTTTATCACGCTTCGTTTTTAAATACAAGTCATTGTGTTCATTGCTTTCTATTTCAAGAGCAACATTATCAACGATTTCAAGACCATAACCAATTAAACCTGAACGTTTTTTTGGATTATTAGACATCAATTTCATTTTAGAAACTCCCATGTCGCGTATTATTTGTGCGCCAATTCCGTAATCTCTATCATCTACATTGAAACCCAGTTTTATGTTGGCTTCAACAGTGTCCAACCCTTCCTCTTGTAATTTGTATGCTTTTAGCTTATTCACCAAGCCAATTCCACGACCTTCTTGATTCATATAAACAATCAAACCTTTTCCAGCCTCTTCGATCATTTCCATTGACTTGTGCAACTGTGGTCCGCAATCACAGCGACATGATCCGAAAATATCACCTGTCATACATGATGAATGAACTCGAACCAAAACAGGCTCGTCTTTTTCCCATTCACCTTTGTAAATCGCTAAATGATCCTGCCCAGTATTGATTTCTTGATAAGCCCGCATTCGGAAATCGCCAAAATTAGTTGGTAGTTGAATGTCCACTTTTCGCTCAATCAAAGATTCTTTCTCCAAACGATAATGAATCAAATCTTCAATCGAAATGATTTTCAAGTTATGCTTTTCAGCAATCTTCACCAATTCGGGTAAGCGAGCCATTGTGCCGTCTTCATTGAGGATCTCAACAATAACGCCAGCTGGTTCAAAACCTGCCATTCTTGATAAATCTATTGCAGCTTCTGTATGTCCTGCACGACGCAAAACACCACCTTTCTTAGCTCTAAGTGGAAAGATGTGGCCAGGCTTCCCTAATTTCTTAGGGTCCAAATCTGTATTGATTAATGCTTGAATTGTTTTAGAGCGGTCACTCGCAGAAATCCCTGTAGTACAACCATCGCCCACTAAATCCACAGAAATGGTGAACGGTGTTTCGTACTCAGCCGTATTGTTTTTAACCATTAGGTCTAAGCCCAACTCATCACATCTATCTTCTAACAACGGTGCGCAAATCAGTCCACGACCATGTGTCGCCATAAAGTTGATAATCTCAGGAGTAACGTTTCTTGCGGCAGTTAAAAAATCGCCTTCGTTCTCACGGTTTTCATCATCTACAACGATAATTACTTTTCCAGCTTTTATATCTGCAATGGCACTTTCAATAGTATCTAATGCGCTATTCTCTTTCATCTTAC
>DGBF01000050.1 GCA_002384725.1 Flavobacteriales bacterium UBA4011 | reverse complement strand
AGGATTTTTCGCATAAGACAATTTTAAGCAAAAAAAGGGAAACAGAAAGGGCAAATATTTTTCGGTCTTTCTGTTTCCCTTTTTTGGTAACTCGCGAGTGCTTGTCTGATGACAAGCGGACAGGGAATCGAATCGCTAACTATAAATTTTTCCTTTTTCTTAAGAAATTCTTACCTGCGGTTAACATATAGTGTTTTTCTTTTCGCCGTGCTTCTGCTGTTTTCCCAGTACACTCTGTGTAAATCAATTTCCATGGTCGAAATGGCTTTGTTGATCTGGTTTTACCAGAATTATATTCCAATAACTTTTTATCCACATTTTCAGACATGCTCAAATAGGTTTTCGAATATTCAACACTCCTTAAAACGTATATGTAAAACTTTTCTATGTACAATAAGTTAACCCAAAATGTACGAACAAAAAAGAGGGNNCCTCCAGGAATCGAACCAGGGACACATGGATTTTCAGTCCATTGCTCTACCAACTGAGCTAAGGTACCGGCCTTAGCGGGGGCAAAGTTATAAGTTTAATTTAACTTTCAAACTAAATCGAATACTTTTTTAATTCTTACGTTTATCTTTGTTGAAAGATGATAGAAAAAGAAAAGGTAGTAATCGTTGATGCTGGGAATTCTCGGGTCAAAACTGCCTTGTTTGATAATGGTTTAATATCTGAAATTCAACGGTTTAACTACAGTCAAGCAAAAGCGTTTCAAGACTTTGTTCGACTACATGATTCTCCAAAAATTTTCATCTCATCCGTTTTATCCAATTCCGATTTAAAAGATTTTATTCACAAAACTGAAAATATCACCCTCCTTCACCCAGAAATGATATTCCCCGTTGATATAAAATATGGTTCGAAAGACACCTTAGGAATGGATAGACTTGCCAATGCATGTGCTATTCAATCGGTTAAACCGGATGGCAACAAAGTGGCAATTGACTTGGGAACATGTATTAAGTTTGATTTTGTGGATGAAAAAGGGATCTATCACGGTGGTTCAATTTCTCCAGGATTAAACATGCGCTTAAAAGCTTTGCATCATTTTACGGGCAAATTGCCCTTGGTGGAACCAAAAAAAGGTGTTAATTATCTGGGAAGGAGTTCAGAAGAATCCATTCTCGCAGGAGTAATTGAAGGTATGCAAGGTGAACTCAATCATTTCATTTCGAGGTATCTACAAGACTATCAGGGCTTAACGTTTTTTGTGACCGGTGGCGATGCTAAATTCTTTGATTTCCCTCTAAAAAATAACATCTTTGCAAACGAAAATTTAACCCTCACGGGGCTTTACAAAATATATTTGTTAAATGCTTAAAAGATTTCTATTCTTCCTGACATTCGCGTCGGCCTGTGTTGGTAATTCACAATTGAGCTACTTAAACCCTTTCTCCTCTTATGGTATTGGTAATCAACTGATGCCAACTGATGCCGTTCAAGCAGGAATGGGTGGAACAAGTATAGCTTTTGCAGATTCAACGATGATTTCCTATCTGAACTCGGCAAACAATGCATCACTCACAACAAGTTATCCGCTTTTTTCAATTGGGGTAAATGGAAAATATAGTTCATTTACGGAGGGAAACGCCTCGTATTCAAGAGCCTATGTAAATCTTGACCATATGATTTTTGCAGTGCCATTTAAGAAAATATTTGGTATTTCCTTCGGTTTAGCTCCATATGCACGACGAGGCTATGAATTTCAAAATAAACAAGAAATAAATGGTGATACTGTGGAATTTGATTACGCGGGTTCAGGTTCCATTTCAAAAGCATTTACCGGTTTAAGTGTTAAACTATTAAATTCAAAGAAGGCTCAAATATCTATTGGATCCAATCTAGGTTATTTGTTTGGTACGGTGACCAACTCAAGATTAAGCAGTGTTGCAAATGCAGCCACCTCTGGTTTGGCTCTTCAATCTGATCGTTTACAGTCTTTTCATTATGATTTTTCTCTTTCAGTAAATTACCATTTGAACGAGAACAACAGAATTCAACTGAATGCATTTTACGAGCCTTCTCAAAAGCTAACAGGCAACTTTGCAGATGAATTATTTGCAGTCAAATTCAATTCCACAACCTTACAAAATGAAGCAACAGTAGTTAGCTCATTGAATACATCCGCTATTTTTAATTCTGCAGCATCCCTGCGAATTGGAGCAAATTATACAACAAGTTTTAAAAGAAACACGAGGAAGAATAAAACGTTCGATTCTGAACTGACATTTGTTGGTGAATATAACATGACCAATTTTTCCGATTTCGATAAGGACCTCACTTCTTCTTTTAGTACGGTATACACAAGCGATTATTCTAGAATGTCATTTGGTGTTCAGTATACGCCCAATGTGGGTTATTTCAGAACAATAAACCCAACAGGTTTTTTAAACAGAATGAAGTATCGTGCTGGTGCTTACACAAGTAACTTGCCTTATTCTCATCAAGGTGAGGCTTTCAAAGAGTTTGGCACAACATTTGGAATTGGTATACCGTTGGCGAATAGAAACGTCGGAAATGCCTTCTCCTCAATTAACATAGGAGTTGATCTCGGTAAAAGAACCAACACGGTGTCAGGAGCACTAAACGAAAATTACATAGGCTTCAACATCGGAATCATAATCGCGCCGTCAAAAGCCGATTCATGGTTCAGAAAAGTAAAACTTGATTAATAAATAGAGAAATGATGAATTTGAAGAAACTTTTTATCGCATCAACACTTTTACTTGGTTTCACGAGCTTTGCTCAAGATACTGATAGCGACAAAGAATGTCTAAGAATGCGTTTTTTGGCAGGTGAAGAGTTGAAAATCAACAATTACAAAGGTGCCGTAACGTACTATTTGAAAGGTGAAACCATTTGTGGTGGATACGACAAAGCAAACTATGATCGTTTGATTGGTTGTTTGATTAACACCATTATCGAAGAGAAAGATGAAACAGCCGAAAAAGCTTACAAGGATACAATTCTTGAAGTATATACTCGTGCAGAGAAAGCTGGACATGTAGGTGGAGAAACTTATTTGAGAAGAGCGCAATATGAAATGGCGCGCACAAAACCAAATATCCACGCGGCGGATGATTTCTTTATAAAAGGAATGAAACACGAAGAAGGAAAATACGATGAGTCCATCATTCCAATCTATTATTATAATTTATTGATGGTACACAGTGCTGCTCAAGCGGCTGAGAAACCCGAATCGAAAAAACGTTTTGTTTCTGAATTCTTTACTCTTTCTAAAGTAGCGACTGATAGAGGAATGTCGGTAAAAACAATCGAAATATTGAACAACTATTTGGGATATGTGGTTAAAACTTGTGATGACATTCTACCAGAATTGAACGGGTTTATCAAAATGTTACCGCAAGACAAAGAAGCGAAAGTAATTACCGTTAATAGCTTCATGGATTTGTTGGCCAAAAAGAGCTGTGTAAACAGTAAAGAATACGAAATGCTTTTGGACACCTTGATTGTTATCGCTCCAGGGTACGATGTAGTCGTGAAGAAAGCTCAATTGCTCGTTGCAAAGAAACGTTACACTGAAGCGATTCAGACCTATGGTGAAGCGAAAGCTTTGGCACCAAATGCGGATGCAAGAGAGGATGTAGAATTCGAAATATTGAAAATGCAATATTCTCAAAACAACTATAGAACAGCTTACAGCACTGCAATGGGTATTAGCGGGAAAAACCGAAATGAAGCCTTGAAAATTGCAGCAAGTTGTGTTGCATCAACTGCAAACGGATGTGGGTCTAGTACGGTCGAAAGAAAATTCAACTTCTATTATGCTTCTGACTTAATGTCAAGAGCAGGAGTTGGTGGTCAATACACAAAGAATTTCCCTACTGACGGAGAGCTTTTCCAAGATGGATTCTCTAAAGGACAAAGCGTGAGTTTATCTTGTTGGGGAGTTAGTGTAACGATTCGTTAATGCTAAGAAAATACGCAAATAAAATACTTATTGGGATTCCTGCTAGCCTCGTGTTGGCAGGATTCCTTTTTTCATGCGTAAACGATTTAGACCAAATTCGCAAGGTGACGTATGACCCCAAAGCACCTGATGAGGTAACAACCGATCTTGAAGTTTTTTATACTGATAGCGGTGCTCCAAAAGTTCGGATTTACGCCAAGCTTGCCGAAACATACAGTTCACCTGAAATGGTAACCAAATTGAAAGACGGCATTAAGGTCTATTTCTATGATGAGGAAGGTAAGGTCATTTCAACCCTAACCGCACTATACGGTGAAGTTAGAACGAGCAAAGGAGAAATGTTCGTCAGAGATTCTGTTCAATTATATAACCATCTCAAAAAACAGAGGATGGAAACAGAGGAATTGAATTGGAATCAGAACGACAGTTTGATTTATACAGACAAAAATGTCGTGGTTCGCTCGCCAGATGGAGTTGTTTATGGGCATGGCATACGCACCAAACAAGATTTTAGTAATTATACTTTTTATCGCCCTACGGGTAAATTCAAATCAAACAAGTAAGATATCCTTCTTATCTTTGCCAAAAAAATTAACATGGAAACGTACAATAAAATCATGAAATATTTTTGGCTAGGTTTGGCCATCGTTTCTTTTGTTGTGGTAACTTATTACTGCATTAAGGAGGATTGCAAAACATGGTTTTTATACTATGTTTTCCCTGTAATTGCCTTGTTAATGTATCTGATGAAGGTTTGGATGACGAGGCGGATGGAAAAACATGCCAAATACATGGAGGAACAAAATAATGGGAAAGCCTGAAACCAGATTTCGGCTTCGGATGGACGGTAAAGTCGTCGGCTATTCCAAAAAAATAAATTCTAGCACCTTTTATTCTAAAGATAATTACGGTTGGACTGGGCACATAATTGAATTTAATTTATCCGATTATTTTACCGGATCATTCGATATTAACCGTCGGGCAATATACACAGACGATATTGTTGAATTCAAGGCTCCGATAGAACACCAATATGGCCTAATAGTATTTGACGATGTTCTTCAAACATTTCAACTTTTATCAGTAGATGGTGAAGAATTCATTGCAAATGATGCTGTAAAGTATTTGGATGAACACCGATATGTTTGGAAAAGTTATCGTTTCATTCAAAACCTAATGTAACTTTTGACTAGGTTCGCTGGTCTTACTATATGATGCATAGATTATTATTACTCCTTCTATTTTTTTTACCAATGAGTCTATGCGCTCAAAAACTTTTTTCGGGAACCATTATTGATGAGAAAGGTTTAGCCATTCCTTCGGCAAAGGTATATGTCAAAAATGACGCTGAGCTAAGAACTGTTGTAGATCTTGATGGATATTTCGAAATGCGTCTTTTGCCAGGAGAATACTACCTAATCGTTAGCTCTTTGGGCTATGATGATAGAGAAGTTTATTTGGGCATGACAGACGAGCCTACTCAAAAAGAAATACAGCTCTTTCCAGCGAATATCAAAGACCTAGAAATGGTTGAGATTACTACTAAAAAAACCAACCCTGGCCGCGACATAATGCTAGAGGTTGTGAAACGAAGAGACCAAATAAACCCTTGGAATTATCCGCATACAGTTGAAGTTTATACACGAGCTACTGAAAAATTGACCGAAAAAGAAAAGACGGAAAAACAACTCGAAAGAGAGGAAGAAAGAGAGGAAAAGGAGAAAAAGAAAGAAGAGAAGGAGAAAAAAGAAAAAAAAGCAGAAGAAGGGGAAGTTGAAAATCATGATATCTTAGAAGATCCATTTGCCGAAAAAAGAAAAAAAGAATCGGAATTTACGAATTCGATGAATCTTGTGGAGGTGCAACTTACTCGTAATTTCTATCCCCCTAACAAAGTAAAAGAGATTCGGAATGCATACGAAGTGCGTGGCAATAAATTCAACCTATATTACACAACGACTGTAAAATCCAACTTTGATTTTTTTCAGAACCTAATGCATTTAGATGATTTGCATCATACACCTGTGAGTTCACCTATTTCTGGTCCAGGAATCCTGAGTTACAAATACCGCTTAGAGGATCAATACGAGGAAAACGGACAGAAAATTCATAAGATTAAAATCATTCCAAGAAATACCGCAACGACAACTTTGGAAGGATATATTTGGGTTATTGACTCCATTTGGATGGTTCAGAAATTGGAATTAACGATGGAAAAAGGAAACCTCATCATCTACGATAATTTCACCATTTACCAAGAATTTAAAAACTCAGGTGATACTTTAAACATACTGAAAGAACAAAAGTTGACATACGGAGTAAAATACGGAAAAGACATTTCTACCTGCACCACCTTCTCCCAATTTAAAGACTATAATTTCACCCCAGATTTTGAAAAGAAATTTTTTAATAATGAATTATCAGTAACAGAAGAAGAAGCGTATGACAAGGATTCTAGCTTTTGGAACAAGCAGCGAGGTGTTTCGTTAACTCCTGATGAACAACGTTACATTTTAATCAAGGATAGTATTGAGATGGCCCACAATAAAAAAGAATACCTGGATTCCATAGATGCTATTTACAATAAAATAACGACGTTGAAAGTCCTGGTTTTTGGAATCGACCAACGAAACCGTGACAAAAAAACTCAATGGAACTTGTCGTCTTTGGTCTCAACGATAGAGCCACTCTACATCGCTGGCCCAAGAATTTCTCCGGGATTCAGCTATTTTAAAAAATGGGAAAATGAAAAATTCATTTCCTCCAATTCCAATGCTAGCGTTGGTGTTTTGAATGGAGACATAAAAGGAGGGTCTTGGATTTCCTATCGTTACGACCCTTTTCATTTTGGTACAATTGGGGCGGGAATGTGGAATGAGTTCGATGTAATTCGAAGTTTTGATGCCATTACACAAATCTATAAACGGAGTAATTTTATCGAAAAAACTTCCGCTCAACTTTTTTACTACCGCGAAATGATAAACGGCTTGTACTTCACTGGAATTTTCAATTTCTCTGAAAGAAGAAATGTAAAACAATACAAGTTCATTACACTTTTGGACGAATATGTTCCCAATGAGGATCCGACCGAATTTTCGCCATACCAAGCTTTGATAGGTTCAGTTCGGTTAAATTATACGCCTGGTCAAAAGTATATGCGCGAGAAAAAGCGAAAGGTTGTTTTAGGATCCAAATGGCCGACTCTGTATGCGAATTACGAACGTGGTATTCCAAGCTTATTAGGCAGCGATGTAGACTTTGAGTATTTGTCTTATGGAGTTGAACAAGCGTTTAAAATTGGCACAATCGGTACGACCAATTACAATGTAAAATCCGGATTCTTTTTATCGGCGGAAGCATTGTACGAACCAGATTTTAAATACCATAGAAGAAGTGATCCGATTTGGTTTTCCAATCCATTGCAGTCCTTCCAAGGTTTGGATAGCTCCTTACCTTCACGTAAAAACTATTTAGAAGGTCACTTTATTCATCACGATAATAGTGCGATTCTCAATAAAATACCCTTCATGAAGAAAACGGGTGTTGGAATGGTCGTTGGTGGAGGATTTTTACTTGTGCCTGAGTTCAATTGGCAGCATTATGAGGTGTTTACTGGTTTGGAAAGAAATTTCAAATTTTCTAGACGAAAGTTAAGAATAGGTGTTTACGCTGTGGCATCAGATGGAAATAAGATAAAACCACGGACGAATTTTAAAGTATCATTTGCCCTGTTGAGTTTGCGGGATATGACGTTTAATTTTTAGGAGCTTACCTGTAACTTGCTGAACATCAGAAGAATTTCGAAATATGTAAAAGTTTAAAATTCGCGAATTCGAAAATTTTCGAATTTTCATAATTTCATCGGAACTTTCAAGTTTTCACCTCATCATTTCCCCAAACCATTATCTTTGTCTCAAACACAGATAATCATGTACGGAAAACTCAAAGACCATCTTTCTCAAGAATTGAAAACCATCGAAGACGATGGGATTTACAAACGCGAACGAATCATTACTTCTCCTCAAGGGGCGAATGTACAAGTTAGTTCGAGTGATGAGGTGGTCATTATGTGTGCCAACAATTACTTGGGCCTTTCCTCTCATCCAGATGTCATTCAAGCCGCCAAAGAAACACTCGATTCACACGGTTTCGGAATGTCATCTGTTAGATTTATCTGCGGTACACAAGATATACACAAAGAATTAGAGGCCAAAATAGCGAAGTTCTACGGTACAGAAGACACTATACTTTATGCTGCGGCTTTTGATGCAAACGGAGGTCTTTTCGAACCACTTTTTGGAGCGGAAGATGCTATTATTTCGGACGAATTGAACCACGCTTCTATCATAGATGGTGTTCGTTTGTGTAAAGCACAACGCTATAGATACAAGCATTCCAACATGGCAGATTTGGAGGACCAATTGAAAGCAGCACAAGCGCAACGGTTCCGTATTATCGTTACGGACGGGGTTTTCTCTATGGACGGTGATATTGCCAAAATGAATGAAATCTGTGATTTAGCGGATAAGTACGATGCCTTGGTGATGACAGACGAATGCCACTCCGCTGGATTCATTGGAAAAACGGGTCGTGGCGTTCCAGAATACCACAATTGTTCTGGTCGTGTTGACATCATTACGGGAACTTTAGGAAAAGCTTTAGGCGGTGCCATGGGTGGGTACACAACAGGTAAAAAAGAAATCATCGACATGTTGCGTCAACGATCGCGTCCTTATTTGTTTTCAAATTCATTAGCCCCGAGTATTGTTGGTGCTTCAAATAAAGTGTTCGATATCCTTTCTTCGACAACAGAATTGCGCGATACATTAGAAGAAAACACCAAATATTTCAAATCTGCAATCGTTGCCGCTGGTTTCGATATCAAACCAGGAGATTCTCCCATCGTTCCTATCATGTTGTATGACGCTGCACTTTCTCAAAAATTTGCTGATTTATTGTTGAAAGAGGGTGTCTATGCGATTGGATTCTTTTTTCCTGTTGTTCCCAAAGGTGCAGCTCGAATTCGGACGCAAATTTCTGCCGCACATACCAAAGCAGATTTAGACAAAGCGATAGCCGCATTCATCAAAGTTGGTAAACAATTAAAGGTGATAGGTTAATAGCTGAACAATAAGCTTGCATACTTGTTATTTTTAAAATTAGCATAAATTACCATTGTGGTTTCAACCATTTAGTATTTTTGCACAGATTATGACAAGAATTCGTTTTTCAATTTTATTTCTTTTTGTTGGCTTGCTGGCTATGTCGGCTTTCCAGTTTGAAATGATGGATCAAAAAGATCTAGACTGCGTGAGTATCGTTGAAGAACAACAAGAAACATTTGGTCAAACAATTGAGGTAATTGGTGATCGCTTTAGAGCTCCAAAATTTGAATTGTATTCCAAGTCTTTGGGTGAGGCATTTAAGAAAAGATATTCCATTATTCATATCGATAATGATTATCCTTCAGTCTATTTATCTGTTCCCTACTCCCCTCCCGAATTGAGTTAAAACCCTTTTGAATCAATCAATTTAGTTTTAATTATCAATTCTTTTTAATGAAAAAATTATTTTCAACTTGGAAACAGGATTTACCCGCCAGTTTCGTAGTATTTTTTGTGGCTTTGCCGCTTTGCTTGGGTATTGGATTGTCTTCCACATCAGTTGCTGGACATGAAGAATTTCAAAATATAATATCAGGCGTTATCGCTGGTGTTGTTGGTGGTGTTATCGTTGGTTTTTTCTCTGGATCTAGATTAGGTGTATCTGGACCCGCTGCCGGATTAATCACAATAGTTTCAGCCGCTTTATTAACCATGGGTTCTTATGAATCCTTTCTAGTTGCCGTCATTCTTGCAGGTCTACTACAATTCATCGCTGGGTTTTTAGGAGCAGGTGTAATTGGGAATTACTTCCCTACGTCGGTTATAAAAGGAATGCTAGCGGGTATTGGAATTACTTTGATATTAAAGGAAATTCCACATGCTTTTGGGTACGACAAAGATTTTTTCGGTGACGAGTCTTTTTGGCAACCTGACGGACACAATACCTTCTCTGAACTTTTGTACGCGCTCAATGCCTTAGAAATTGGAGCGATTATAATTTCAGTGCTTTCATTGGCTATTCTTATTGGGTTTGAAAAACCGTTTATGAAGAAATTTGCCTTGTTTAAAATTTTACCTGGATCACTCTTTGTTGTTTTACTTGGGGTTGCTTTAAATGAAATATTCAGGGTAGCATCGCCAGATTTGTTTTTAAATGAAAAGCATTTGGTCGCCCTTCCTGTAGCTTCCAGCATGAATGAGTTTTTCTCATTTTTCAAATCACCTGACTTTTCTGCATTGGCAAATCCTCAGGTTTATTTGATTGCAGCAACTTTGGCACTCGTTGGTAGTTTGGAAACCCTCTTGAGTGTTGAAGCAACGGACAAACTTGATTCTGAACACCACATTACGCCAACCAACAAAGAGTTAAAAGCGCAAGGGATCGGGAATATGGTCTCTGGTTTAATTGGTGGTTTACCCATCACTCAGGTTATCGTTCGGAGTTCGGCCAACATTAATTCTGGAGCAAAATCTAAATTATCTGCCATTCTTCACGGCTTTTTCTTACTCATTTTGGTGGCCCTGATTCCCGATATTTTAAATAAAATCCCCTTGGCTTCTTTAGCGGCTATTTTATTCATGGTTGGATATAAACTGGCAAATATCGCCCTGTTCAAAAAGAAATTCTCTTTGGGATGGGATCAATTTTTACCCTTCATCGTAACCGTTTTGGGAATCCTTTTGACTAATTTACTTTACGGTATTGGAATGGGAATCGCAGTGGCTATTTTTTTCATATTGAAACGAAATTTCCACAATGACTTTCAAACCGTTGTTGAAGATGAAACGACAACACTAATTCTTTCTGAAGACGTTAGTTTCTTGAATAAAGGAGGTATTTTAGAAGAACTCAAAAAGGTAAAAGAAAATTCTAAGCTTCGCATCGATGGTTCTAAATGTGAATCGATTGACTATGATGTATTGACTGAATTAAATGACTTTGTAAACATTACTGCAAAAGCAGACAATATCGAAGTCGAATTGATTAAAATGCCTACGAAAG
>DGBF01000146.1:20960-23677 GCA_002384725.1 Flavobacteriales bacterium UBA4011 | reverse complement strand
CCCTAACGTAGATTTCTATTCTGGAATCATTTATAAAGCATTGAAAATTCCAACTGAAATGTTTACTGTAATGTTTGTTCTTGGTCGTTTACCAGGATGGATTGCACAGTGGAAAGAAATGATCGAAAGCGCTGAGCCAATTGGTCGTCCACGTCAAGTGTATACAGGTGAAAATGCAAGAGATTACGTTTCTATCGAAAAAAGATAAAATTAATTGAGATTTACGAATTCTTGAAATACGAATTCGTATGATATTGAAAATCTCCTTTTGCAATGCAAAAGGAGATTTTTTTGTTTGACATGAATATTTTATCTTACCACAACAAAGCTCTCAAGTCCTGAGAGAAACGAATCATCTTATTATATTCATCGAGCCTTGCCAATCGCATTTGATCATTGAAAATAAGAATCGCTTCGCCATTACTTTCGATATGGTGAATATCACTTTCCTCAATTAACTCTTTCAGTTTTTCATTTAAGAATGTGCTCATCTCTTCTTCGTCCTCCACCTTTACTTTAAACTTATCCGAGAAATCCGTGTATTTGACATAGTCAATATCCTTATGAGCAGTCAATCGATCGAGATATTTGTCTAAAATATCCCTTTTCTCTATTGTAAACTTGGGAATTGGAAAGGGTAATCTGATGCATTCAACAGTTGTTTTGTATTCCTCCAGTGCCAAATATGCACCTTCATCGAAAGTGACATCAGAAATTTCCCAGTGCATATCATTGTCCTCGCCTGAAATACTATTTGATTTGTATTCAATTGGACGTGATTTGAAAAAATAGAAAGACTCAAAATAATGATCTAGTAAACGTTCATGGACAAAATCCCAACCGTGCTCTTCCGAAAGTTTTTGAATCTCCCTTTCCCTCACTGTCCATTTATGCGTCGGTTCTTTCGTGAAGATTCTCATGGCGAGCTTGTGCCTAGATGAGGAAACATGCTCATCCAATCCAAATATGGTTAAAGATCCACCATTATTTTCATGCATCCGCTGGTAATCGTAAGTCAATTCCAAAATGGATAAATCCACTAATCGAACCCCTGAAAAATCAACTTTCACTTCACTTCCAGGCGGAATATCTCCGAGTAACTTATCAATTTTCATCGTCCCAAGAAAATTGGCAATACCACGAACTTTCAAGATATAATAACCACTTGAGGTAGATGTTAAATTGGTTCCCGATTTTAAAATCATTTTAAAAAAGTTTTGATAACTAACTTTTGCAAGAAGAAAATGAATAATCAAAGCCAATAACATTCCACCTAAAATTCCCCAAAGTAGACCAAAGAAAATCGTTAGCATTAAAGTGGTTATAAAGAAAATGAGTTGTTCAACTCCTTGTTTATAGACTTGTTTGAATACGCGCGGTGATGCCAATTTGAAACCATTGTATACCAAAAGTACGGCAAGAGCCGCCAATGGAACTTGTTGAATAACGGGCGCAAGGAGGAAAATAAAAAGTAAAAGCAAAGCTCCATGGTAGAAATTAGACCATTTGGTCTTCGCGTGATTGTTCACATTCACTGTACTCCGAACGATAACCGCAACAATCGGAAGTCCACCCAAGGCTCCTGCAACCATAGTACCTATGCCAACACCTATTAAATCTTTGTTGAGATTCGTTCTTCTTTTATATGGATCTAATTTGTCAATAGCCTTACTACTCGCCAAGGTGATAATTGAAGCAACAATTGTAATTGAAACTACCGCCATCCAAAAATTTAGTGTACCAACTTTAGCAAAGTTTGGATGTATAATGGCATCCCATAAATTGTCTGGAATACGCACCAAAAGATTAGGACCTACATCGTACGAATTTCCGAAGAGTTCCATCGTATGGAAGTCGAAAAAATTAAAAGCGTAGACCAATGGAATTGCTAAAACCAAAACCCAAATTGGTGCAGGAAGAAAATGAAATAATTTATAACTGATTTTCGAATGCCAAACGAGTAATATTAAACCTATAAGAGAGATTAGAGCAACAAAGGGATTTATTTCGTTAAAATGAGTAACAACAGCAAGTAAATCCTCTACGGTACTTGACGAGCTAATTTCAGTGCCCAAAGCCAAATGAATTTGTTTCGCAACAATAATAACACCTATTCCTGCCAAAATTCCTCGGATGACTGTTGGGTGAAAAATATCCGCAAATCTACCCCACTTTAGAATACCTAAAACAACTTGTATGGCACCCGCAACCATAAATGCCGCCAAAGTATAATTTATAGCTTGACCCGTTCCATCATTCAACGAAGCAATAGAAACGAGTGTTACGGCAATTAATCCTGCTGCGGGCCCATTTATCGTTAAATGACTGCCGCGAAACAGCGTTGTAACGATACCGCCAATAATAGCAGATGTTATACCGGCCATGGGTTCTACGCCGGATGCTAATGCAATTCCTAATCCTAAGGGCAATGCAACGAGTGAAACACTAATTGCAGCGAGTAAATCACTTTGCCAATTTTCTACTAATCCTTTAAATCCTGTTTTGGGTATAATTTGCATGAATGAATTTCTCTAGCTTTTGCCTTTTCTTTACGAAAGGACTAAAAATAGTCATTTTTTTAACAACGCTTTAAACTGTTACTGGGCTTAAGATTGATCTAATCAAAACTAAAGGATGACAAAATCCTTATTCCGTTTTATCCAATTCCTTTTTAAATTTCGCTTTGTCGAATGCTTTTTCGTTAATCCCATCTGAGA
>DGBF01000146.1:17936-20902 GCA_002384725.1 Flavobacteriales bacterium UBA4011 | reverse complement strand
TTCGTTAATCCCATCTGAGAAATAACGAACATTCCCATTCCATAAATAAACGACACCTGGTGTATCTCTTGAAAAATCAATTATTTTCCAAAAATCGGCAACGGAAGCCACACTATACGAATAGGTTCTTCCTGCTTTTTCGAAAAACTCAGGAATCAACTCTGGTCCTTCATCCATGAAAACGATATGCACGGGTGGGAAATTCGGATCCTTCACTCTCATTTGGGTCAACTCCTTTGCGGTTTCTTGACAATGCTCGCATCCTGGTGCAAAAAGGCAAAGTATTTTCTTTCCGTCGTCAATTTTAATCCCTGGCGGAATGTAGCTCGTGAAAGCACTGAATTTTGAAGCTACCTTTTTCGGTCCTTTCGGTTTTTCGGATTCTTTTACCTCCGGGTCCTTCTCAATTGTTTTTTTATCATCAGCGGCAGGTTTTCCATTGTCAACAACTGATTTTTTTGTAGGATTTATCGTCGGCACTGTATCAACACCAGGAATGGGCTCAGGATTTAAAAAGTCATCGTTAACCGCACCATTTACTGGCACATCCGAATTTATTTTAGATAATTGAATTGGGAAAGCGGCAAATAATCCCAATGCAAAAGCGAGGTAAAAGATGATTAAAGTCGCAAAATTCTTTCTATTTCCGGGACTCGGCAATAATTTATACAACCAAACAAGAAGTCCAATAGCAAAGAGATTTTTCAATAGAGCTTCGAACGGAGTCATTTTTATTAGTTCACCAAAACAACCGCAATTTCCTCCATCCATTCCATTTTGAGAAATATCGTAGCTCAATTGAACACAAAAAACGGCAAGCAAAAGAATTGCTACTGGAATCACAAAACGTTTTAAGTAATACGGGAAAAGAATGGCCAATCCGATAGCAAACTCAGCTCCAATTAAAAACCGGGAGAAATAAGGTGCAACCCCATCTGAGAATCCCATTGGTAAAAGTTGTTTGGCTTCAAAACTACCTAAGGCCACCATGGGATTTGCATGCCACAATTTAGCAACAGCAGATAGAAGAAACAAGAACGCAATGGTGATGCGGATTGTCCAAGGGAGATATTTCTTAATTTTATTCATACTTTTGAATTTGCTATAAATTTACGGAACGTAGAGTTAGAATTTTCAAGACTAACAGTTCTTTAACAGGTGACAAATCTAATCAGAATGAGTGAAAATAAATAATACAACTTTTCGTTCATTTCAATATCTTTAAACCAATGTATTACAAGATAATTCAATTGCGCTTCGCGAACTTCTGGGTCAAGAAATTGGCGTGAAAATTCAAAAAGAAAAGTTTTTCGATTTTATTAAAGCCGAAAATTCCTGTTGGCCAGCTGTCATGTTTAACTTAAGATTGGAGCTCCATGAAACAGAAGAAAATGGATTGTTGTTGAAAATCAAAAGTTATGTAAGTTGTGTGGTTGGAAGAGTGAACAAAATGACCATTACAGCGCACGAATAGAACAAGTTATTTCGTTTGATGCATGGTTGAAAATATTTTAGAACAATTTTCGTTAAAATCATAACAACTAAGTTTCAATCGTTTAACCAAACTCAACATGCGGATAGCGTATCTACTTTTTATTCCCGTTTTGTTCGGATTCATCTCCGCCCCGGCTGATCGATCTATCGACCCTGAAGAATTTGACGTTCAGTTTTTGGAACAATTGGTTCATGATAAGATAAACGAACTCCGAATTCAAAAAAAACGAATACCCCTTATTTCCGATTCTATTCTATATGTTTCGGCGCAAGACCACAGCGCGTATTTGATAAAACTTGGTAAACTATCTCATTTGCAAAGTGGCGATAAATCCATGAAAACACCACAGGATAGAGCTGAGTACTATGGAATAGAGGGATATTGGGTTGGAGAAAATATACTTTATTCCTATTATAATTCCAATGTGGACAACGGTAAAAATGGTCAGTTCAAAACCTATACCTATGAAATTCTGGCTGAAGCAATTCTGCATTCGTGGAAAACCTCTAGTTCTCATTTGGCAAATATCCTGAATCCAGAATACACCCTTTCAGGATTGGCCTTAGCCGTCGATTTCGAAACCAAGCGAGTATATGTTTGTCAAGATTTTGCCAAGGCGAAATAAGTCCTTATTTTCGAAATCGAAAATTAATAGAAATGCATTCGATTCGCAGAGCCGACAATTCCGATTCTCAGATTATCGCTCAATTGGGCCGAAAAACCTTCGTTGAATCACACGGACATAGCGCCAGCGAAAAATCAATCTCAAACTTTTTGGAGAGAAACTATACTAAAGAAGCTCTGGCAATTGAATTAATCAATCCTAAATTTATTTATTTCATTATAGAATTTGATAAAACGCCTGTTGGATTTTCAAAAATCATTCTGAATACTGAGCATATTTTAGTGGAAGAGAAATCGATTTCTCTTTTGGATAGAATTTACTTGCTTGAGGAGTATCATGATAAAAAATTGGGTTGGATATTATTTCAACATTTGGTCGAATTTACAACCGCAAAAAATCAGAAAGGCATGTGGTTACATACATGGATTGAGAACAAAAAAGCGATAATATTTTACAAAAAAGCAGGGTTTCAGATTATAGGTAGTTATGATTACAACATAGATGAAACGCATTCTAACCCAAATCACGTGATGCACATGAAGTATTAGTTATTAATGCGTTAAACGATTCAATTGACTTATATCCTCCTTTAATAGACATGTAGAATTCTTTTAAAAGTTATATCGACTATGTAGAAGATTATCATTAACTTGATTTCTTAAATAACTACATTATGTCAAGAAAATTACCACTAACGTTTTTTGCATTTGGAATATGTCTCTCTTCCATTGCACAAGTTTCGCCATTAAAACAGGGCGAAGAGGCTAATTTAGCATTGCCTGCTGCGCAAATTGGGATAACCGGAATGGAAGTTTCCCCACAAGCTGTTTTAAAACCGCAGCCTGC
>DGBF01000146.1:16442-17860 GCA_002384725.1 Flavobacteriales bacterium UBA4011 | reverse complement strand
TAAAACCGCAGCCTGCTTCATTTTATGCGAAAGCCGTAAATGAAACAGAAATCGGGGAGACGATTTATGATTTGATGTCGAATTCATCGATTCAAAGCAGAAACTTGGTGCATTCAGATGGTACTATTAGCGCCTCGTACACTTTTGGCATGCAAGCAACCGCATTTGCCGATAGGGGTGCTGGATACAATTACTTTAATGGTACATCGTGGGGTCCCTTCGCCACAGCTAGAATTGAAACAATGCGCACGGGTTGGCCCTCTATGATGTCGACTGCCGCAGGACAAGAAACAATTATTTCTCATGCTGGATCAGGCCCTTTTGTTTTAAATAAAAGAGCATCTAAGGGAACTGGTGCTTGGACGCAAGCTTTACTTCCTACAACCTCCGGTCTCTGGTATCTTTGGCCAAGAGCAACTACAGGAGGTGCAAATGGCAATTCTATACATTGCATAGGAATTACGGCTCCAACAGGAAATGGTGGAACTGTACATGAAGGAATAGATGGCGCCTTATCTTACTGGCGCTCAACAGATCAAGGTGCGACGTGGGATATTGTTGAGTCTATTTTATCTGATTTCGATTCTACTCATTTCAATAGTTTTAGAGCTGATGCCTATTCCATAATTGCCGATGGTGACAAAATTGCCATTGCTGTGTTTAAATCATGGGGAGATATGGTTTTATTAAAATCAACTGACAATGGAACGAATTGGACCAGTCAAATTGTGAACGATTTTCCCTTAGACCTGTATGTTGCCGATCAGCCTGGAGGGTCAGATACGAATGGAGATATGGTAGCGGATACAATTGAAACCTGTGACGAAGCAGGTGCAATATTGTTTGATGCCAATGGTATGGTCCATATGACTTTCGGACGCATGCGAGTTCTTGACGACGAAACTGCAGTTGGAACAAGTTATTTCCCAGGTACACAAGAATTGTACTACTGGAATGAGTCCATGGGAACAGGTAATTTTATGACGATCGCTGTTCCTGAAGATGTGGACATGGATGGAACTTTACTTTTCGCTGGATCTTTCGCTGGATATTTCACTGCACTTTGCGGTTCGCCGAGTATGGGAAAGAATACCGATGGAACAATTTTCGTTTCCTACGCGGGATATCGAGAGGATTTTGAGTCTAACGGACAGAATTTACGTCATATTTATGTCACAAAAACCATGGATGGTGGTACAACTTGGGCAACTCCTTTGGATGTAACTCCAGATGTATTCTTGAATTATTACGAATGCGCCTTCCCTACTATCGCCCCAACTGTAGACAACAAGTTGAGACTAATGTATATGAGAGATCTTGAACCTGGACTAGCGACACGTGGAGATTTGGATCCTTATGATTTAAATTCGATTATGTATTTGAGCGCCGATACTAATCTGATCGTCGATTTAGGTTTA
>DGBF01000146.1:15929-16310 GCA_002384725.1 Flavobacteriales bacterium UBA4011 | reverse complement strand
CTAATCTGATCGACGATTTAGGTTTAAACGAAATTTCGACAAGTTTGATTCAAACAAAATTATTCCCGAATCCAGGGCAAGACGAAGTGAATTTGAGCATTAATTTGACGAGTGCTAAACAAGTTTCTTTAACCATGACAAACATCACAGGAGACAAAATGAAATTCGAAGAGAACGAAAATTTATCCACTGGTGAACATAGTTTCCACATTCAAACGAAAGGCTTACCATCTGGTGTTTACTTTGTTCGAATCGAAATAGACGGTCAAACACGAACAGAAAAATTAGTTGTAAAACATTAATTTTTTATTTGATATTAATAGCCTGATCGAAAGGCTGGGCTTTTATTTTTGTAGACACAAGATACTCATTTTAAAATGA
>DGBF01000146.1:3368-15816 GCA_002384725.1 Flavobacteriales bacterium UBA4011 | reverse complement strand
ATACTCATTTTAAAATGAGTATCTTGGAATTCAACTAAAACCCAATTATGAGAATATTATTAATCGGATTGATTTTTCTATGTGCTTGCAATCAGGCTCAGGAAGAGGAAAAAACAGAAAAAGTAGAAATCATAGTTGAACCACCTATGGAACTCATGGGAGATAACTTAAAACTTTAAGTTTTCACTAAATTTCCTGCTGAAGTTGAAGGATGTTCGTGTTATTTCTCGTGAAATAAAATTCTACTTACTTGACGAGTAATTAAAGGCTTGCCTTTTTCAAACAATAAAAAAAGCACGATTCCAAAAATTATCGGAATCGTGCTTCTATTGCAAGTTGTATTCAAAAACTACTTTGCGTTCTCTTCTTTGATTTTATTCAAAGCTGACCCAGATCTAAACCAATTGATTTGAGCTTCGTTGTACGTATGGTTTAACATTACATTCTCTTTTTGACCATCTTCATGCACTAACTCAAGAGTCAATTGCTTACTCGGAGCAAACGCATTCAAATCAATGAAATTAAAAGTATCGCCTTCTTTAATTTTATCGTAATCACTTTCTGTGTCGAACGTCAAACCAAGCATTCCTTGTTTCTTCAAGTTTGTTTCGTGGATTCGAGCAAATGATTTTACAATTACCGCCATAACGCCAAGGTGACGTGGTTCCATTGCCGCATGCTCACGTGATGAACCTTCACCATAATTGTGATCTCCAACAACTACAGTAGAAATTCCAGCTGCTTTGTAGGATCTAGCCGTAGAAGGAACTTCGCCGTATTCACCGGTCAATTGATTCTTCACCTTATTCACTTCTTTATTAAAGAAGTTATTCGCTCCAATCAACATGTTATTTGAAATATTGTCCAAATGTCCACGGTAACGTAACCAAGGTCCAGCCATGGAAATATGATCTGTTGTACATTTACCTTCTGCTTTGATCAGCAATTTCGCTCCCATCAAGTTTTCACCGTTCCAAGGATTGAAAGGCGTCAACAATTGCAAACGACTTGAATCTGGATTAACAGTGATTTCAATTCCAGAACCATCTTCAACTGGCGCTTGAAAACCTGCATCTTCCACATCAAATCCTTTTGGAGGCAATTCCCATCCTGTTGGCGGATCTAATTTTACTTGTTCACCTTTGTCATTTGTCAAAGTATCCGTCAGAGGATTGAACTCCAATGTTCCGGCAATTGCCAAAGCAGCAACCATTTCAGGTGACGTTACAAAAGCATGCGTATTTGGGTTTCCATCTGCTCTTTTCGAGAAGTTACGGTTGAAAGAGTGAATGATTGTATTCTTTTCTTGTTTGTCTGCCCCTGCTCTATCCCATTGTCCGATACAAGGTCCACAAGCATTTGTAAATACTTTCGTTCCAATTTTCTCGAATGTACCGATGATACCGTCACGCTCAATTGTAAATCGAATTTGTTCTGAACCAGGATTAATTCCGAATTCCGCTTTAGGTGTCAATCCTTTTTCAATAGCTTGAGCAGCGATAGAGGCAGCGCGCGACATATCTTCGTACGAAGAGTTGGTGCAAGAACCTATCAATCCCCATTCGATTTTCAATGGCCATCCATTTTTGTTCGCTTCGGCTTTCAATTCAGAAATTGGTGTTCCTCTGTCCGGTGTGAAAGGTCCATTTACGTGTGGTTCCAAATCAGAAAGGTTGATTTCAATCAATTGATCGAAGTAGGTTTCTGGATCAGCGTATACTTCAGCATCACCCGTTAAATGTTCTGCAATTTTATCCGCTTCTGCAACAACATCTGCACGACCCGTTGCATTCAAGAATCTTCTCATTGAATCATCGTAACCGAAAGTAGAAGTCGTAGCTCCAATTTCAGCACCCATGTTACAAATCGTTCCTTTTCCGGTGCCTGATAGGTTCAAAGCACCTTCGCCGAAATATTCAACTACTGCTCCTGTTCCACCTTTTACAGTAAGAATATCAGCTACTTTTAGAATAACATCTTTTGAAGAGGTCCAACCGTTTAATTTTCCGGTCAATTTAACACCAATCAATTTCGGGAATTTCAACTCCCAAGCCATACCAGCCATAACATCAACCGCATCTGCACCACCAACTCCGATGGCGATCATTCCTAATCCACCTGCATTTACAGTATGTGAATCCGTTCCAATCATCATTCCACCTGGGAAGGCATAATTTTCTAGTACTACTTGGTGAATGATACCTGCACCTGGCTTCCAAAATCCAATTCCATATTTATTTGAAATGGAAGAAAGGAAATTAAAGACTTCGTTGTTTTTATTGATAGACTCCTGCAAATCGACAGAGGCACCTATTTTTGCTTGGATTAAGTGATCAGCATGAACAGTAGAAGGAACAGCGACTTTCTTTTTTCCAGCTTGCATAAATTGCAATAAGGCCATTTGAGCCGTTGCATCTTGCATGGCTACGCGATCTGGCGCGAAATCCACATACGCTTTTCCACGAGGGAATTCTTCTGTTGCATTTCCATCCCACAAGTGAGCGTATAAAATCTTTTCTGTAAGAGTAAGTGGTCTACCAACTACTTTACGAGCCGCTTCGATACGTCCAGGAAACTGAGCGTATACTTTTTTGATCATGTCTAAATCAAATACCATGTTTGCTGATTTATTTAAAGGTTGTTTTATTTCAATTTACCGTAACGACAAGCGTATACGGGCTGCAAAACTACTGAAAATGTGCGAAAAATAAAAGTCTAAAACGAGTTGAATTCGTTCAAAAACTTATTACTTTTCATTTGTACCTTATTTCGATTTTACGGAAGCCACATTAAACGTATCCTCAACCATTACGAATGGTATATGCAATCTGTCCGACTCTTCTGCCTAATCTTCAAGTGCACATGGATAATTACCAAAAATCCATCATTGAAGCCCAAAGAATCAAAATATTGCTGGTAAAATTATTCAATTTATGGTCGAAGTTCACCGACATATCCTAAAGAAACGGGTTTAAAATCAGAACTATCCACACAAAACTCACACGCTTTTTTCTCGTTCTTATTGTCCTTTTTCCCTTTTTGGAAGTACAGCAATGGCTTAAAAACAATAGACTTAGGAGAAATACGTATGATTTTAGCATAGAAATATGAACTTCAATTGGTTTCCTTAACTCTCGTTTAATTAGCTTTGTCGAAAATCAGATTCCCAAGAGTAATCAAGTGAATTGATTTAAAAAGGGAAATATATTCGATTTAAGTGTTTCAAATTACATATGAAATCCCTATCTTTGCGCCCTCGTCTGCAAAAAGGACAGACGTGAAACAAATAATTTAATAACAATTTTATGAATTCTTACGAAACTGTTTTCATTTTAACTCCCGTTTTGTCTGAGGAACAGGCAAAGGAAGCAGTGCAAAAATTCGAAGCCCAAGTTAAAGAACTAGGTGGTAAAATTAAGCACTCCGAGAGCTGGGGCTTGCGCAAATTAGCGTACCCTATCCAAAAAAAATCCACTGGATTTTATTTCTTATCTGAATTTGAATGTGATTCACCCGTAATCGCTGATTTCGAATTGACTTTGAAACGTGACGAACGTGTTATGCGTTTTTTAACGATCAAAATGGAGAAAGATCACTTAGAGTATGCAGGAAAGCGCAGAGCCAAATTGGGGAAAGCAGTGACTCCAGCTCCAGCAGCAGAAGCTTAATTATTAACATTTAAAAAGTAAAGACATGGCACAAAATGACATTCGTTATCTGACTCCAATCGATATCGACATTACAAAGACAAAATATTGCCGTTTTAAGAAAAGCGGTATCAAATTCATCGATTACAAAGACGCAGGTTTCTTGTTGAAATTGGTAAACGAACAAGGTAAGATTTTACCTCGTCGTATTACTGGAACATCAGCGAAATACCAAAAGCGTGTGAACAAAGCGATCAAAAGAGCGCGTCACATTGCAGTTCTTCCATACGTGGCAGACATGTTGAAATAAGATTGTAAACGATATAAAAAATTAATAAGATGGATGTAATTCTTAAAAAAACCGTTGACAATCTTGGATTCAAGGATGAGATGGTAACAGTAAAACCAGGATTCGGAAGAAACTTTTTGATTCCTCAAGGTTATGCTATTTTGGCGACTGCTTCTGAGAAGAAAGGTCACGCTGAAATGTTGAAGCAAAGAGCACACAAAGAATCTAAAATGTTAACTGAAGCTGAAGGATTAGCAGTAAAAATCAACGAATTATCAATCAAAATCGCTACTAAAGCGGGTGAGAATGGTAAAATCTTTGGTTCTGTTAATACACTTCAAATTGCTGAAGCGTTAAAAGCGGCAGGTTTCGATATCGACCGTAAAGCTTTGAAAATCAAAGAAGATATAATCAAGGAAGTTGGAACATACGACGTTGACGCTAACATCGCAAAAGGTGTTATGGCTTCTTTCAAAATTGAAGTTTTAGGAGAATAATTTTTCCCAAACTAAATATTTAAAACCTCTATTCTTTTGGACGGAGGTTTTTTTGTGGGTTAAACATTAAGAAATGAAACACGTTAAACTTGTTTTTATTACCTTTCCTAAATACCTCTTCATGGCCTTAATGTTGAAAAAATCCCGCACAGTTGATTACTTTTACGACATGAAAATTTTATCTCTATTTGTTATTCTTTCGGCTGTATTATTCTCATGTGATAGTCAAAAAAAGAAAGATATTTCAACAGGCGAAAATGTCGCTCGATATGCTAAGTATTTGCGAATTATAGAAAAAGGAAATCTGACGACTATTGAAATTCTCTCACCAGAAACGGGTGAAGTTGAACAAACACTTAATGTTTCGAAGGAAATGATAAAAACAAGTCATTTTCTGCAAGTTCCTGTATCTAAAATGGCTGTTCTTTCCAGCACTCATGTTGGGATGCTTTCGAAATTAAACGAGATAGATAAAATTGCTGGAATTACTAATCGACTTTATGTCTACAACAAGGAATTACTTGAAAGCATAGAAAAAGACAAAGTAGTAGAATTGGGTGAAGAAGGGCAAATTCCAGTTGAGGCGCTTCTAAAAACCAAATGTCAAGCCCTAATTTATAGTGGATTTGGCAAACAATATCCGCATCAAAAGCAATTGAACGCAGCAATGGTGAGATGCATTGCCAATTATGATTGGCGTGAGCTGCATCCCCTTGGAAAAGCAGAATGGATTTTGCTTTTTGGTTATTTGACTGGGAAAGAAAAACAAGCCAAACTGTACTTTGATAAAATTGAAAAAGAATATTTGGCACTCGAAGAAAAAGCGTCAAAACTGAAGAACTTTCCTACTGTTCTTGAGGGAAATCTTTTCGGTGAATCTTGGTTTGCGCCAGCCGGTGCAAGTTTTAAAGCCAAATTATTGAAAGACGCACATGTTCGCTATCAATATGCAGATACGAAAGGAACAGGTTCATTGCCCTTGACTTTAGAGAAAATTCTTTCCGATAATTTGGACACCGAACATTGGATAAATCCGGGATTTCCGACGAAAGAAAAACTGTTTGCCTTTCACCCAAAATTGAAATATTTGGGTCCAGTAACTAAAAATAAGATTTTCGATTTTTCGAAAAGTGGAAACAGATATTGGGAATTGTCGGCTATCGAACCACAAAAGATACTATCAGATTATTTAAGTATTTTTCATCCAACAGAATTTCCGAAAGAGAACTTGTATTTTTACCAAGAAGTAAAATGACACGTCAGAAACAAAATAAATTTTTGCTCCTACTCTTGTTGGTAATTTTACCAATTGCCTTCGTTTGCCATTTTGCAGCAGGAGAAATTTCCATTTCTTGGTCAATTTTTAGCGATGCTTGGTTCTTTTTTGATTCGTCTAACACGGAACACATCATCGTGCGCGAATTTCGATTTCCTCGTTTTATAATGGCCTGCTTGGCGGGCTCTGCCCTATCCGTTTGTGGATTGATGATGCAGACTTTATTCAACAATCCTTTGGCTGGACCGTATATTTTGGGAATCAACTCAGGCTCGAGTTTGTTTGTCGCCATTTCTCTCATGACGGGAATTTCCATTTTTCAAAGTGATTTTGGTTTAGTTTCAAGTGCTTTGATTG
The DNA here is from genome assembly GCA_002384725.1 of Flavobacteriales bacterium UBA4011. GTDB lineage: Bacteria > Bacteroidota > Bacteroidia > Flavobacteriales_D > Crocinitomicaceae > UBA2040. Next base: position 9,750 of record DGBF01000146.1, on the reverse strand, counting down.
GTGCGTTTATTTTTGGGTTAATCATACTCGCTATTTCATTCAAAGTTAAACAAGGCGTCTCACTTTTATTAATAGGATTGATGCTCGGCAGTTTCTCAAGCGCTTTGGTTTCAGTTATCCAATACCTGTCAGAAGCGAATTCCCTTAAAATGTTCACGATGTGGATTATGGGCTCCTTGCAAGAAGTCGAATCGGGTCAATTGCCCTTTATTTCGGTATTATTTCTATTCGGAATGCTTGGTTCATTTTTCATTATCAAACCCTTGAATGCATTTGTTTTGGGAGAAACGGAAGCTGAATTACTTGGGATTTCTATTCGTAAAATTCGCTTATTAATCATCGTTTTTACTGCACTTTTGACCGGATTGATTACAGCCTATTGTGGACCAATTGCCTTCATTGGCTTAGCGGTTCCCAACTTGGTGAAAATCATTTTCAAAACACAAGATCATCGCATTCTTCTTCCCGCATCGCTCATTATAGGTGCCCTATTTTTGGTTCTTTGTGACATTATTGTTCAACTCACCGCACCCTGGATTCCGCTACCAATTAATGCGGTTACTTCCTTAATAGGAGCACCAATGGTGATTTATTTCATTGTAAAACGACTGGCGCAATGAGAATAAAGAACCTACATATCGGTTACATCAAGACTTTGCTCGAAATTGAGGAATTGAACTTGGAACCTGGAAAAGTATATTCTCTTATCGGTGCGAATGGTCGTGGGAAAACGACTTTGATGAAAACTTTGATTGGTCAAATTCCTTCGCTTTCTGGACAGATGACCTTTAATGAAAAGGATCTTACGACTTTGCTGTCTTTGGATAAGTCGAAATTGTTTGGATTCGTGAACAGTCGGTTTGCTGGTGTTTCTTATATGCGAGCAAAAGAATATGTTGCACTAGGACGTTCTCCCTACACCAACGCTTTCGGACGACTTTCTGCAATAGATGAAGCCATTGTAGACCAGAGTTTTGCAACGATGGAAATTGAACATTTGGCCGATAAATTCACCGAAGAATTAAGCGATGGTGAGCGACAAATGTTGGCCATTGCAAAAGTCTTGGCACAAGAAACGAAGTACATTTTTTTGGATGAACCAACCGCCTTTTTGGATTATTCCAACAAGAAAAAGGTACTAGAAATGCTGATGAAAATTGCTAGAGAGGAGAATAAATGTGTTTTTTATTCGAGTCATGATTTGGAGATGGTGCTAGAGTTTTCCGATGTGAAGATTTGTATCGCGAAGGAGAATAATCAAGTATCGATCAATTCAGCCAGGTTGGATTTGAACTTTCTTCTAAATATCTGTTTTCAAGACTAAAGTTTATTCAACAACTTGTAAAACGTCAGCCTAAAGTTTTTATTTGAATGAATTTGAAATTCCAGTGGGACGAACCTTAAAAAAAGAATTAAAAGAATCCAAAGAATTAAACTTATAATAGATATTGTTTTCATAAATTCAATCGCTACCCAGCCCACCCTTCTCTATCCAAACTCCGAAAATTAATTGCCTCTGCCAAATGCTGTGTTTCAATATTCTCCGAACCTTCTAAGTCAGCAATTGTTCGCGAAACTTTTAATATTCTATCATACGCCCTAGCAGACAATCCCAATCTATCCATCGCTGTTTTGAGAATATTGCTTCCCGCTTCATCGATATGACAAAAGCTCCGAATATCTGAACTTTCCATTTGGGCATTGCAATAAATACCCTCCCGATTGACAAAACGTTTTTCTTGACGCAGACGAGTTTGCACCACTCTTGCTCGAATTTCTTTACTGCCCTCTTTTGGTTGATGGTTGGCGAGTTCATCAAAAGATACAGGAGTTACTTCTACATGCAAATCAATTCGGTCAAGGAGAGGTCCTGAAATACGGTTGAGATACTTGTGCACGATTCCTGGTCCGCACATACAGTCTTTTTCTGGATGGTTGTAATAACCACACGGGCATGGATTCATCGCAGCAATCAACATAAAACCGGCTGGATAATCAACCGTGAATTTTGCTCGAGAAATTGTCACCATTCTATCCTCAAGTGGCTGCCTCATAACTTCCAGAACAGTTCTTTTATATTCAGGTAATTCGTCCAAGAATAACACGCCGTTGTGCGCCAATGAAATTTCGCCCGGTTGCGGGTACCCACCTCCACCAACAAGCGCAACATCTGAAATGGTGTGATGCGGTTTTCGAAACGGACGTTGGGTGACCAATCCTGCTTCTTTGGCAATCTTCCCAGCCACAGAGTGGATTTTTGTCGTCTCAAGAGATTCTTCAATTGACATAGGAGGCAAAATAGTTGGTAATCGTTTAGCGAGCATCGATTTTCCCGCTCCAGGTGGACCGATGAGAATCACATTGTGTCCACCAGAGGCGGCAATCTCAAAGGCGCGTTTAATATTCGTTTGACCTTTCACATCTCTAAAATCGACATCATTTTCGTTGAGTTGGTTTTCGAAGGCTGTGAGAATATCAATTTTAATCGGTTCGACATCTGAATCGTAATTGAAAAAATCGACAACTTCTTTTAATGATTTCATTCCATAAATATCTAATCCATCAACTATCGCTGCCTCAATCGCATTTTCCTTTGGAAGAATAATTCCTTTGAATCCTTCCTTTTTGGCTTGTAGAGCAATAGGAAGTATTCCTTTCATGGGCTTTAAGGTACCATCTAGCGACAATTCGCCAAGAATGATAAACTGACCCAGACGATCGGCAATGATTTGTTCACTCACTGCCATAACACCAATAGCAATGGGCAGATCAAAGGTCGAACCCTCTTTTCGAATATCGGCAGGCGCCATATTTACTGTTATTTCGTTACCCGGAAATTTATATCCGTTGTTCTTTAAAGCTGCTTTGATACGCTGGTGACTCTCTTTAACGGCATTATCGGGTAATCCTACGAGTATAAAATTGACTCCGATGGCGAGGTTTACTTCTATTGTAATTGTAGTGGCGTCTATTCCGAAAACAGCGCTTCCAAATGTTTTAACTAACATGGTGTATTGATTTCGTTTTTATATCCTACTTTGGTTCTTTCCGTTTTCTGCTCGTTCACAAAGCGCTTGAGATAACGAACAGCTCCATCTAGTTTATCATCTTGGTGATCCATTCTTTCAGTCAGTTTTTCTATTTGATCGACAATATTGGTTTGACTCAATAATAAGTCTCTCATTTTGGTGAAGATTCTTACCAATTGAATATTAACTTTAATGGCTTTTGGGTTGTTCAACACGCTCGAAAGCATAAGTACACCATGTTCTGTGAACGCATAGGGAGGTTTCCTTCGCATTTCAAAATTTGCGGTCGCAATTTGCGACCGCAATTGATCCCATTCATTTTGAGAAAGTTGAAACATAAAATCATCGGGAAAACGATCTATGTTCCGCTTTACCTGTTCATTAATCCGTTTCGTTGGAATTTCATAAAGTAAGGCTAAATCAAAATCGAGCATTACTTTTTGATTTCGGAGAACATGAATTCTTCCCACAATTTCTTGTTCTGGTAAAAGGTATTTATCTAGCATTCAATTCTAACTTTTGGTTTGTCGTTACCCTAAGTTAGGTAAATAGATGTTTTATTTCCAAGCGATTAAATTTGATTTAGCTATAGGATATTAATTTTGTTATTTGTATTTTATAGTGGGTTTCGATACCCTAACAGTTGCTTTCGACTCCGCTCAATCAACGACCTTGGCATCGAAACATGAAAAAAGCCGTTCCAAATAAATGAAACGGCTTAAACTCGTTAGAGTAAGAAGATTAACGTTTGTGCATACCTTCGTCAGAAACACTCAATTTCTTTCTGCCTTTACGACGACGAGAGGCCAAAACACGACGACCATTTTTTGTAGCCATTCTGCTACGGAATCCGTGTTTGTTTCTTCTTTTTCTTACTGATGGTTGAAACGTTCTCTTACTCATGATATATATTCTTTATTCTGTTGTCTAAATTTCGGAATGCAAAGATACTTAATTTTCAAGAAATACAAAGAGTTTAAGAAAAAACTTGAAAATTAAAGTCAGTCTCTACATTCCATGTAAATTTGTACAAAAGTAAGGTAAATGCTTCGTCCAAAAAAGAACAAAGAAAAAACAAAACAAAAACTCTCAAAAGATAGCATAACCAAGGCAAAGGGCATCTTCTCCTATCTGAAACCTTATCGAGGAATTTTTATAGTTGGGTGGATATTTTTAATCCTTTCTTCGTCAGCAGGATTGTTATTTCCCTATTTAATGGGCCAACTTTTGGGGAAAAGTGGTGAAGTATCCGATATGTCGAGCGCTGTGAAGCTCATTTCTCTTGACAATATCAATTCAGTTGCACTTGCCCTGTTGTTCCTATTTATTGCTCAATCTATTTTTTCATTTTTCCGAGTGGTAATCTTTACGAATGTGACTGAAAATGCTCTGCGCGATTTACGTCGAGACGCTTTTTCAAAATTGATTTACATGCCGATGGATTTCTTCAACCAGAACAAGGTCGGAGAATTGACCAGTCGAATTTCATCCGATATCACGCAAATACAAGAAACACTTCGAACAACAATCGCTGAATTCTTTCGTCAAATTATCATAATTATCGGTTCAATCTTCTTCATCTTCTTCACTTCTTGGAAATTGGCCTTAATCATGTTGGCAACAGTACCCGTTATGGCTGTTTTTGCAGTAGTATTTGGGCGATTCATTCGAAAACTATCCAAACAAGCACAAGATTATACGGCAGAATCGAACACCATTATTGAAGAAGCTTTGATGGGAATTTCAAACGTAAAATCCTTTACGAACGAAATTTTCACCTTAAATCGCTACAAGAAATCAATCGACCAAATTCGTCAACTAAATGTAAAAAGTGGGCTTTGGCGTGGGGCGTTTGTTTCATTCATCATCTTTTGCATGTTCGGCGCAATTGTTTTTATTATTTGGCAAGGTTTGAAAATGACGCAGGGCGCAAATCCAGATTTAAATTCGGGTGACTTCTTCTCTTTTGTAATGTTCACCGTATTTATGGGAATGTCCGTTGGAAGTATCCCAGACTTATATGCTTCTATTCAAAAATCGATTGGAGCCACAGAAAACTTAATGAATATTATCGGTGAAAAAGACGAAAACGAATTGTACAATGGTAAGCAAAAACCTGTGTTCGACGGAAATGTGAGTTTTGACAATGTCGCTTTCAATTATCCGCAAAGACCAGACATCAACGTTCTTAGCAACGTTTCCTTTAATGCCCTAAAGAACGAAACAATAGCAATCGTTGGACCGTCTGGAGCCGGAAAATCGACCATTGCTTCTCTCCTACTTCATTATTACGAAAACGAGAAAGGAACAATTAGCTTCGACGGTATTTCATCCAAAGACATTGAATTGAGTCATTTGCGGGAACAAATTGCCGTAGTTCCGCAAGAAGTAATTCTTTTCGCAGGAAGTATTCAAGAAAATATTGCCTTTGGAAAACCAGGTGCGACCGACGAAGAAATCAAATTGGCTGCTCAAAAAGCAAATGCAACTGAGTTCATCGATAAATTTCCAGACGGATATTTAACTGAAGTTGGTGACCGTGGAATTCAATTGTCGGGTGGCCAAAAACAACGCATTGCCATTGCTCGAGCGATTTTGAAAGATCCGAAAATTCTTATTTTAGATGAAGCTACATCTGCATTGGATTCTGAAAGTGAAAAATTGGTGCAGGATGCTTTGAACGAATTAATGAAAGGAAGAACTTCCTTTGTTATCGCGCATCGTTTGTCGACAATTAAAAAAGCGGACAAAATTCTTGTATTAAGTGATGGAACAATAGAGGAAATGGGGACCCATGAAGAATTGATGCAGAAAACCGGTACGTACGCTAACCTAGTTGGTTTGCAGGGCATGGAAAACTAATAATGATGACAAATATTTTTCGACTAGTTCTTTTCTCAAGTATCCTGATTTCATGCTCTGCAAAGAAGGATAAGATTCATGAATTGCAACGGTTGAATGGCGAATGGACGACTATTTTTCACGGTGAAACAATATCCGAAAAGTGGGAATTACAGGGCGATACCATATGGGTAGGAAACACATCACTACTTCGCGACGGTCAATCGTTTATGACGGAAGAAATGAACATCCAATTGAAAGATGGGAAATTTGTATTCTGTACCTCAGTAAAAGATCAAAACGAAGGGTTGGAAGTTAAATTCACCCTAAAAGAACATTCTGGCAATCGCCTAGTTTTCGAAAATCTCAAGCATGATTTTCCGCAATTGATCACCTATGACCTCAAAAATGATAAGGAATTAAATGCGTACATTTCTGGCACGAATCAGGGAGAGAAAATTCGAATGGATTTCAACTACAAACGAGTAAAATAGAATGTACTTACCGAAGGA
>DGBF01000146.1:0-3258 GCA_002384725.1 Flavobacteriales bacterium UBA4011 | reverse complement strand
AATGTACGTGCCGAAGGAGTATTCAGCAAAAGATCAAAATCAAATTGATGATTTCATTGCTGCACATCCTTTTATTTCTTTAATCACCACATCAGAAGATGGATTCCCAATGGCGATCCATTTGCCCATTATTGCGAAAAAAGTAGATGATACCTAGCAATTGGAAGGTTATATTGCGTTAGCAAATAAACAACACCTCGCTATTCAAAATGGCAGTAAAGTACTATTCACATTTTTAGGAGCGAATGGATACATTTCATCTTCCGTTTACAGCCGTAAAAACGTTCCTACTTGAAATTATGAGGCCGTTCATTTGTACGGAGAATTAATCTAATTATTAGCAAAAGAACTAACTCAACATTTGGACGAATTAGTTACTTTTTTTGAAGAAAAAAGAGGAAAACAGTTAAAATATGGTTATTTTTCACCCAAAATGATCGATTCTTACAAAAAAAGAGATTCTTGGTTTCCGCATGAATGTTTCGAAAATTGAAGCTGCTTTTAAGCTTTCTCAAAATCGAAGTCATGAGGACCAAAATGAAATTGTCGAGGACTTGAAGAAATGTTCAATTCATGACAATTTGATAGATGCAATGCGAATTGAAAATTCTTGATTCCCAAAATTATAAACTTCCACCCTTTACATTTCTTTCTTCTTAATTAAACAGGCGCCACCCATGCCATCAACTCAGCACAGATAATCGCTCCGTACGTTCCAAGGGCATATCCCAAAACGGCAATAATCGCTCCTACAGAAGTCAAAGACGGATGAAATGCCGCCGCAACAACTGGCGCAGAGGCTGCACCTCCAATGTTTGCTTGGGACCCAACCGCCAAGAAAAAGAACGGAGCCTTAATGATTTTGGCAACGGTGATCATCAATGTCACATGGACTATCATCCAAATAACACCGACTAAAATCAACTGAGGTTCTTTAACGGCTTGTGCCAATTCCATTTTCATTCCAATGGTTGCAACCAGTATATAAATGAAAACACTGCCAATTTTGGATGCTCCAACACCTTCGTATTTTCTCAATTTGGTGCATGAAAGAAGCAAGCCGCCTGTTGTAGCAATGACAACCAACCACAGGAAGGATGAAGCAAAAGGTGAATCAGAGCCCAAAGATTTCCCAATGGCGTCTGAGATTATTTCGCCTCCAAAATGACCAACACCAACTAAAGAGAAAGCTATTCCTAAGATCATCATGTAATCCGTTAATGTCGGCTGTTTCGCAATAGATTCTTGATACTTCACGACACGGTTTTTCAAGTCTTCGATGGATGAACTATCTGCTTTGAGCCATTTATCCACTTTATCTGCACGCGAGGCACCAAATAGTAAAAATGCCATCCAGAGATTCGCCACAACAATATCCACAACAATCATTTTACCATACAATTGAGGAGCAAATTGATAGGTTTCATACATCGCGTTCTGATTAGCGCCTCCACCAATCCAACTTCCAGCTATTGTTGCCATTCCTCTCCAAGCTGCCTCATAACCTTCCCCTCCGACAACAGAAGGATCGATATACGAATAAATCAAAATCGCAATTGGCCCACCAATGATAACACCAACAGTTCCTGTTAAGAACATAATTAAAGCCTTTGAGCCAAGGTTCATTATGGCTTTAAAATCAATCCCAAGGGTCATTAAAATCAAAGCTGCGGGCAACAAATAATCTCTTGCCATATAATACAACTTGGAGTATTCGGGAGAAATCAATCCAAACAAAACGAGGACAGCTGGAATAACATAACAAAGCAATAGCGCGGGAATAACCATATAGAATTTCTTCCAGAAAGCTGTTTCCTTATGCGCCGTAAAAAAGATAAAAGCGAGAACCAGTGCCAACAAACCGAATACGATTTCGTCCCTAACAATCATCGGACGCTCGGTATACTTCACCTTAAACTTTAACGCTTGCGCATTATTCGTTTTGAATTTGAGCGTATCTGACTTTCCAAAAGCCATAATAGTAAACTCAGCTCCAGATTCCATCCCTTTGATCATGAAAGGTTGCAATGAAGTGTTTCGAAGCGTGTCAGAATCAATAATAAGTTGAACCGATTCAATATTCTTAGCCATATCGACCATTGCGAAGTCGACAAAAACATTTGTTTTCACTTCTAAATGTAATTCCGTTTGAGCACTCGCATTGAAGTATTGAAATTTTCCAACTTCTAGTTTCGCAACTTTTGAAGAGTCCATCCACTCTACTTTAGCAGATTGACCAAAGGTATTTCCAAGAAACAAGGTTCCAATTAAAAGAAGAAAAAAGCTTTTCATGTTCTATTTAGTTTAATAAAAAAACAGTCTGTCTTCTTGCGATGGACAGACTGTTTAAATTTAAATTCTGTTTTGAGATTATCGTACTCCGTGCATTAGTTTTTTGATCGTTGGTCCCATTACTAAAGAGAACAAAGCCAAAACTACCGCTACAATTGTCAAGAGCCAGAAGAAATAACTAATTCCTTCTTCTTTCGCAATCGCTTCTGATGATTCACCAAAGATACCGGCAGTCTTCATTCCGATTGCAACGGCTAAGTACCAGATACCGAACATAAAGGCAATCATCTTACCCGGTACTAACTTACTTACATAAGAAAGACCAACTGGTGATGTACACAATTCACCCATTGTATGGAAGAAATATACAAGTACTAGCCAGAACATACTCACAGATGCTGTTGTTGCTCCTGCCTCAATGCTACTTCCACCGAAAGCAACACAGGCCATTCCGATTCCTAGTAAAGTCATACCAATAGCAAACTTTCCATTTGCTGATGGATTATACTTACTCTCCCACCATTTAGAAAATAACGGTGCCATACCAATAATGAACAATGAATTTAATACTCCAAACCATGAAGCTGGAACCTCTGTTGCTCCTTTTTGGAACTCAGTATACAACATCCAAATAGCTACGCCCCAAATAATGACAAAACTAAATCCAAGGATGATATTTGCCAAAGAGTATTTCTTAAATGTTTGTTTAAACAATAAGCCAAGAACCCAAGTAATAATTCCTAATGGTATAAGTGTCATTAAAGAGTTAACAATCTTATACGTAAGAGCAGCTCCTCCGTCTAATGACCTATCCGTAAAATCACGTGCAAATGTTGTCAATGATCCAGGTGCTTGTTCAAATATCGCCCAGAAAAATATAGTTAAGAAGGCAAAGAAGGTCACCGCAATCATTTTATCACGAGTTATCTGGCCATACTTTCCTAATCTATAAACTAATAAAAACAC
>DGBF01000156.1:2523-2654 GCA_002384725.1 Flavobacteriales bacterium UBA4011 | reverse complement strand
AAGCTGTTGTTGATTTACCCAAAAGGCATTTTTTAGGATTTTTTGCGTGGTTGGTAGTTCACCTTCTTTCTATCCTAGGCAAGAAGAATAAGTTTCTGGTTTTCTTGAATTGGGTTTGGAATTATATGACG
>DGBF01000156.1:0-2273 GCA_002384725.1 Flavobacteriales bacterium UBA4011 | reverse complement strand
CAACCCCTTCCGAACATTTTTAAATCCCATTTCTTCCAACAATTCAGCATAGCGACTCACTTGCTTTTCATACGATTTTCTTGGCTCACCCGTCTTGAAATCTAAGACTATAGCATTTTTCCCTACTATTAAAATCTTATCTGGCCGACTATTTTTTTCTCCCGAAAAAAGAATATTTTTTTCACTTAGAATTCGTTTATGAGCCGAATAAAGTTCAGTAAGATGATCTGAAAAGACACGTTTGGTTTCAGTCAAAATTCGTTCTCGATTTTTAAATGAAATCTCTCCATCATCAATCAATTCATCGAGTTTCCCTTCGATTTCTTCTGGCTTTTCCACTTCAGAAAGCAAAAGGTGAAGCTGATTTCCAAAGATTTGTGCTTCGCTCATCGTATATTCTTCTTGACGATTTTTTTTCTCCAAAGCAATAGAGGGAAACCACAAAAAATCGCGCAAAAGGGTAGGAACGAAATCACTCACTTTTTCTCGGTTATTTTCGTCTTTGGTATTCTTTGGCAATCTTTCCCCAATTTTTAGTTCGGTGCGGTTTTCATTCCAACCGTTTTCAAAATTCTCTTCCAATGCCAAATGAAGCTTTTCTTCTTCTTTGTTCGCTTCATACAGATTTCGAACGTACAATCTCGTCTTCGCTCGGGTGAATGCGACATAATACAAATTCAAATTATCCGTCATTATTTGCGTCGCCTCAACCATCGGATAATGCTCGAATCCTTCGATTTTCGACGTCTTTTTACTGTCCAACAAAGAAGGGCGACCTTCGATTTCTACATAGTATTTCTCTTTGTCCTTATCCGGATTTCTCATCGAAACATGAGGGAGAATAACAATCGGAAATTCCAGACCTTTGCTTTTGTGTATGGACATTACCGTCATGGCATCGTCGCTTTCGGGCAATTGTACCGGCGATTTATAGCCACTTTGTTTGTATTGTTCAAGAAAGAGCTGCAAATCGGGACCATAACGTAAGTCGAACTGAAAAGCCATATCCAGCAAGTGATGAACGTAGTGATTTTCCAAAGGATCAATTTTCACCAAGTCACAAAACTTCATTACCAAATCATTTATCGATTGATAATTATAGTAAAAGGTAGATTCAGATTGATAAAAATCTAGTAAAAATTTAGCTTCGTTGATTTTCTTGTATCTCGTATTTTCTTGATTTTCTATATATTCCTCATAGGTCGAAAGAGATAATCTTTTCACCAAAAGAGTTTGTGAAATAAATTTCTTACTCACGTTTTCATTTCCTGGCGTTCGTCTTTTTTCCATGTAGGAAATAATCCATTGCACCATTATGTCTGAATTGACAAACAATGAATCTGCACTAATCACTTTGTATCCAGCCTCAATGAGATGTGCCGCCCAGCGATTACATTCACTATTTCTTCGTCCCAAAACGGTGATATCTTTTGGAAGAAATCCATCCGCAAGAATTTCGTCAATCCAGGCCAAAGTTTGAATTACTTCGTTCCCTTTTTCCTCAGGAAATTCCTTTTTGTTAAAACCCTGAACATGAACATATCCCGTTTTATTTGAAACGGTTTCTTGCAAAATATCCATGTAAAATTCTTTGGTTTCTTTGGGTAAATTATCCCCAAGGTGGCTAAACACAGCGTTGTTAAACTCAACAATAGTTTGGGTCGATCGCCAATTTTGTTTGATTTGGTTTTTCTTGCCTAACTCATTAAAATAAGCCGACTTCACTGCCAATTCAGCATCATTATCTGGGTTGTAAATCTCAGGAAGCACAACAAACTGTTCAGCAATTCCATTTTTAAATCGATAAATGGATTGCTTCGGATCACCAACAATGAAATTTAAATTCATATTCGCTATGCCGTTGTGCACCAAGGGCACCAAATTCAACCATTGCATGCGAGAAGTATCTTGAAACTCGTCCAATAAATAATGATCATATCTATTGCCAATTCGTTCGTACAAAAATGGAGCCTCCTCATTTTGCACCAAGTCTCCGATAAGCGAATTGAACTCCGAAATACGAATCAAAGAATCATTTTTACGCATTTTCTCCAATCGCACAGCCAATAATTGCAACAACCACATATTGTGATAGTTGTTCCGAACGGATAACAACAACTCCAATTCATGTTGAATCGCTTCGTAAATTGGTTTTAAATGGGCTGTACCTGCTGAAAGTTCTGGATTTGGTGGTGAAGACTTGTTGCCTTCAGTTATACTGATGTATGCAGGATCTGACAGAAATTTCTCCTCTGGTTCGCGCTGTTTTTTAA
>DGBF01000044.1:10747-13148 GCA_002384725.1 Flavobacteriales bacterium UBA4011 | reverse complement strand
GTAACTGGTGTTAAGTCGTAACAAGGTAGCCGTACCGGAAGGTGCGGCTGGAACATCTCCTTTCTAGAGTACCTCTATAATAGATTGTGCGTGATGTTTATCTTATTATTGTTGTTTCCTAATTTCTTAATTTATTTTGTTGAAAAATAAAAAATTTAGTGAGTCACTCTGGCTCTGATGTTAAGAGGATTTTCAAATAGTCCCGTAGCTCAGTTGGTTAGAGCACTACACTGATAATGTAGGGGTCAGCGGTTCAAATCCGCTCGGGACTACATTGTCATCTGTAGCTTTAGCGAAAGATGGCGCTCAATTGTTTTATAAGTTCTAGCAGAGATGTATTTCTTGGCTAAAGCTTCAAAGCACATTGGGGGATTAGCTCAGCTGGCTAGAGCACCTGCCTTGCACGCAGGGGGTCATCGGTTCGACTCCGATATCCTCCACTTTTTTTTAGATAAGTATATATGACAGTGAATTGTTTTATATAATCAACAAAGTTCTTTGACATATTGGAATTGATTGAAGTAGAATAATAAGTAGATAAAACTAGAGATAATAATAAGTTACTAAGGGCACACAGGGAATGCCTAGGCTCTCAGAGGCGAAGAAAGACGTGATAAGCTGCGAAAAGCTGCGGGGATTGGCAAATACGATTTGATCCGCAGATGTCTGAATGGGGAAACCTGGCATATTGAAGATATGTCATCCAGCAATGGAAGCGAACGCGCTGAACTGAAACATCTAAGTAGGCGCAGGAGAAGAAAACAATAGTGATTTCCGTAGTAGCGGCGAGCGAAGTGGAAAGAGCCCAAACCAAGATTGTTTCGGCAATCTTGGGGTTGTAGGGCTGCAATATTTGAGAAGATTGTTAAGTGGAATCTACTGGAAAGTAGGACCAAAGGGGGTGATAGTCCCGTACACGAATAGCAATTAATTGATAGCAGTACCCTGAGTAGGGCGGGACACGTGGAATCCTGTCTGAATCTGTCAGAACCATCTGATAAGGCTAAATACTCCTGAGAGACCGATAGCGAACTAGTACTGTGAAGGAAAGGTGAAAAGAACCCTGAATAAGGGAGTGAAAAAGATCCTGAAACTGTGTGTCTACAAGCGGTCGAACACTGTTTAACGGTGGACGGCGTGCCTTTTGCATAATGATCCTACGAGTTACTCCTCGTTGGCAAGGTTAAGTGTTTAAGACACGAAGCCGAAGCGAAAGCGAGTCTGAATAGGGCGAAATAGTCAGCGGGGGTAGACGCGAAACCTTGTGATCTACCCATGGGCAGGTTGAAGTTTCAGTAACATGAAATGGAGGACCGAACGGATATACGTTGAAAAGTGTTCCGATGACCTGTGGGTAGGGGTGAAAGGCCAATCAAACTGGGAAATAGCTCGTACTCCCCGAAATGCATTTAGGTGCAGCGTTGAGGTTAAGTTATATAGAGGTAGAGCTACTGATTGGACTAGGGGGCTTCACCGCCTACCAAATCCTGACAAACTCCGAATGCTATATAATATACTCAGCAGTGAGGGCATGGGTGCTAAGGTCCATGTCCGAGAGGGAAAGAACCCAGATTATCAGCTAAGGCCCCAAAATGTATACTAAGTTGAACTAACGTTGTGCGGTTGCATAGACAGCTAGGATGTTGGCTTGGAAGCAGCCATTCATTTAAAGAGTGCGTAACAGCTCACTAGTCGAGCGATCGTGCGTGGATAATAAACGGGCATTAAGTATACTGCCGAAGCTATAAATTCAGTGCATTTATGTACTGTCTGGTAGGGGAGCATTCTAAGGGCGTTGAAGGTGTCGGGGTGACCCATGCTGGAGCGCTTAGAAAAGCAAATGTAGGAATAAGTAACGATAATGCAGGCGAGAAACCTGCACACCAATAGACTAAGGTTTCCTGAGCGACGCTAATCGGCTCAGGGTTAGTCGGGACCTAACGCGAACCCGAAGGGGGTAGTGGATGGACAATGGGTTAATATTCCCATACTTGTTATAACTGCGATGGGGTGACGGAGTAATGAAAGGACCGCGCGCTGACGGAATAGCGCGTTAAAGAGTGTAGGTATTGGGACCGTAGGTAAATCCGCGGACCTAGCTGAACTTGATAGTACTGGGCGTCTTCGGACAACTAGATAGTGTCCCTAAGGGCTTCCAAGAAAAACCTCTAAGCTTCAGGTTATAACAACTCGTACCGTAAACCGACACAGGTAGTCAAGTAGAGAATACTAAGGTGCTCGAGTGATTCATGGCTAAGGAACTAGGCAAAATGGTCTCGTAACTTCGGGAGAAGAGACGCCAGTCGTAAGACTGGCCGCAGTAAATAGGCCCAGGCAACTGTTTATCAAAAACACATGGCTTTGCAAAATCGAAAGATGAAGTATAAGGCCTGACACCTGC
>DGBF01000044.1:10016-10490 GCA_002384725.1 Flavobacteriales bacterium UBA4011 | reverse complement strand
GTGAAGATGCCGATTACCCGCAACGGGACGAAAAGACCCCGTGAACCTTTACTATAGCTTCACATTGATATTGGGTAATTCATGTGTAGGATAGGTGGGAGACTTCGAGGCTGCGTCGCTAGGCGTAGATTAGTCGTCCTTGAAATACCACCCTTGAATTATCTGGTGTCTAACCCCGCTCAGCGGGGGACATTGTGTGGTGGGTAGTTTGACTGGGGTGGTCGCCTCCAAAAGAGTAACGGAGGCTTCTAAAGGTACCCTCAACACGGTTGGTAATCGTGTGTAGAGTGTAATGGCATAAGGGTGCTTGACTGAGAGACCGACAAGTCGATCAGGTAGGAAACTAGAGCATAGTGATCCGGTGGTTCCGCATGGAAGGGCCATCGCTCAAAGGATAAAAGGTACTCCGGGGATAACAGGCTGATCACTCCCAAGAGCTCACATCGACGGAGTGGTTTGGCACCTCGATGTCGG
>DGBF01000044.1:2080-9903 GCA_002384725.1 Flavobacteriales bacterium UBA4011 | reverse complement strand
GAGACAGTTCGGTCTCTATCTGTTGTGGGCGTTAGTTATTTGAGAGGACCTGCCTCTAGTACGAGAGGACCGGGGTGGACATACCTCTGGTGTACCTGTTGTGGCGCCAGCTGCATCGCAGGGTAGCTATGTATGGATGAGATAAGCGCTGAAAGCATCTAAGCACGAAACTCACCTCAAGATGAGATAACTTTTAAGGGCCGTGGAAGACGACCACGTTGATAGGCTACAGGTGTAAAGTCAGTAATGGCATAGCCGAGTAGTACTAATTACCCGTAGACTTATATTATCCTTTATTTACGAATTTTCTACTTCAATCATCCGATATTTCAATCAACTCTGTCATTTGTTGACCGACAATTTACCGTCGCCAACATACAGTTTTAGGTGTTTATAGCATCATGGTCCACCTCTTCCCATTCCGAACAGAGAAGTTAAGCCTGATTGCGCTGATGGTACTGCATTTTTAAGTGTGGGAGAGTAAGTCGACGCCACTTTTAAAGCCCCGTTCCTTCTGGTTCGGGGCTTTTTTGTGTCGTATAGTTTCCGTTGATTCTAATACCATGCCTTTTTTTTTAGAAAAAGGATTGTACTTTTATTGGAAAGTTGACTCAACATATAGCGAATGAAATTAGTCCTACTTCTTGTAATCGTTTGCACAATTGGATGTGACGATCAAATACCAAAAGCTGATTTTCCGCTGGCTAGTTCAATAGCAATAACAGAAGAAAACGATCTTGAATCAATTTTAGATCCTGCAGGAAAAATTATTGAAGAACGTTTTCCAGAGCCGAAAGGAACAACTCGAGAGTCTGTTAGTCCTAATTCGTTTCAGGAGTATTTAAGAAAACTTCCTATGAAAGCAGATAAATCGGAAGTAAAATTATACGACGGCACAAGGAAAATGAACACTATGGCCTATGAGGCGGTGGTGGATTTGGAAATTGGCAAGCAAGATTTACATCAATGTGCGGATGCCATTATGCGCTTGAAAGCTGAATATTTGTGGAACCAGGAAAAGTACGATCAAATCCATTTCAATTTCACAAATGGTTTTCGGGTTGATTATTCAGAATGGATGAAAGGGAAACGAATTGCTGTCAATGGTAACAATGTCAGTTGGCAACAATCTCAGAGGCCTTCAAATAATTACGATACGTTTTGGGCGTATCTTGAAACGGTTTTCACCTATGCTGGTACACTTTCGTTGAGCAACGAATTGGTATCAGTGAAAGTAAAAGATATTAAAATAGGGGATGTTTTTATTCGCGGTGGTTCTCCAGGACATGCGGTTATAGTTGTGGATGTCATATGCGATGAGTCAACTCAAAAGAAATACTTTATGCTTGCCCAAAGTTATATGCCAGCACAAGAAATTCATATTTTAAGCAATCCAAAAAGTAAAACAATGAGTCCGTGGTATTCCGATGATTTTGGTGATGAATTGCAAACTGCAGAGTGGGTGTTTAAGGCATCAGAATTGAAAAGGTTCGCAGATTAAAAAAAGGTCACCTTCTCAGGCTTGCAATGGAAGGATTTTTCCCTTCTTTTAAGGTGAAAGCAAATGTGCTTCCAATACCGACCGTGCTCCGCACATTTATATTTTGACCGTGTGATTCAATAATATGTTTCACAATGGCTAAACCTAATCCAGAACCACCTTCGTGCCTGTTTCTGCTTTTTTCAACTCGGTAGAAACGCTCAAAAAGTCGTGGTAACTGCTTTTCTTCTATTCCAGGACCATTGTCCGCAACTTCAACCGTAATGATATTATCCAATTGATAAATTCGGAACAAAGTTTCACCTCCTTCTTTGCCATAATTAATACTGTTATTTATCAAGTTTGTCAGAACTTGCGAAATTTTTGTTTTGTCAGCATTAACTATAGTTTCAGGATATTCTTTTACAAATTTCAAAGAAATATTCTTTTCATTTGCCTGAATTTCCAATGTTTCAGCAACTTCTTGGATGAGCTGAATAATATCAAATGATTGCAGGTCCATTTTCAAACCGTCCACCTCTAATTTGGTGATTTGATCCAAGTCTTCCACAATACTTACCATACGATCAGTGGCGTATGAGGCACGTTCCAAAAATTGCCGATTGACTTTTTCATCTTCGAGTCCACCATCCAACAAGGTCAAAATATATCCTTGAATAGAAAAAATCGGGGTTTTTAATTCATGAGCTAAATTTCCTAAAAATTCTCTACGGAATTCTTCCTGCTCGCGAAGCTTAAAGATTTCATTCATTCGCTCCTCGGTCCATTCTTTGACTTCTTCTTCAGCAAGTGAGATGGGATCTTCTTTTAGACGGAAAGAGCTTTTTGCATTCGGGCCAATTTCCCCTTTACGAATTGTACGATACAACAATTTTAATCTTTCGTCTATAAATCGTCTAATAAGGATATAGAAAATCCCAAAACTAAAAATGAAGGAGCAAATCCAAATCAAAAAGACTATGCCCGGCGTAATTTCATCTTTAAGGTAATCGGCGATGAACAAGACGAGGAGTATCAAAAGACTCAAAATAGAGCTTCCGATCAAAAGAATATTTATTGGTTTTAAGCTTTTCAATTTTCGTTAAATGTATATCCAACACCTTTTATAGTGCGAATATACTCATCTCCGAGCTTTTCTCTCAATTTTCGAATGTGAACATCAATGGTTCTTTCACCAACGATTGCTTCATTTCCCCAGACGGAGGCTAAAATTTGATCACGATTAAAAACTTTTCCAGGTTGAGCAACTAATAATTCAAGAAGTTCGAATTCCTTCTTTGGCAAAGAGATAATTTGTCCCTTGATTTCTACGACAAATTTATCTCTATTTATCACTACAGATGAATTGGTGTTTTGCACTTTGTCATCTGATCGTTCAGCTCGTCTTAATAATGATTTTATTTTAGCGACCAGAACCCGAGGACGGATTGGTTTTTTTATAAAATCATCTGCACCAGCTTCTAAACAAGCAACTTGACTGTAATCTTCAGATCTGGAGGTAAGAAACACTACAATCGTATTATTCAAACGTTTCTCCTCACGAATCAGTTGGCAAGTTTCTATTCCATCCATTCTAGGCATCATAAGGTCCAAAAGGACTAATGCAGGAGCATGTGTTTTAGCTTTTTCAAGTGCTTCAATACCATCATTTGCGGTAACAATTTTAAAACCTTCTTTTTCTAAATTATAGGTCAAGAACTCCAGAATATCTTGTTCGTCATCAACAAGGAGTATAGTTTTATTGTTTGACATTGTTTTTTAATCAAAGTTAGGGCAACTTGACGGGGCAAAAGTTATCCTAAACTTATCTCTATGTTAAGAAAGTAAGAACAAATATTAGCCCAAGATTAAGAAAGCTTAATAAAAGCATAAGAGCAGTAATGATTGGAGTAATGCCTGGTCAAGGTACCTTTGTCAAAGATTATTGATACATTAACTATGAAAAATATATTTCTTTTTGCTTTGTTATTTTCAGGCTCTATCGCATGGGGACAAGAAGCTATTTTTACAGGGAAGGTGGTAGTCACTGAAAATGGAGAAAAAGTTCCTGTCGCATTCGTTAAAGTGTTAATGTTGAACGCGGATAGTACTGTTGCCAAAGGAGCAGTTACTGATTTTGATGGAACATTTAAGGTGCAAACTAAACCAGGAAAAAATTTAGTTTCTTTTAGACAAGGTGGTTTAAAGAATTTAATATTTGAGATTGAATTATCTCAAGGTTTCAATGAACCATTGTTAGTGGAAATGCAGGCGCCATTGGTTGAATTTGATATCGTACAGGTAGTCGCAATCAGAAATAAAACTGCAGTTAGCGATTTGAATGAAGAGATAAAAGAAAGTTCTGGAATGGATTCCAAGCAAACAAGCGAACAAATTACAGCGCAAGGAAGCAGTGATACAAAAGAAGCACTTACGAAGATGTCTGGTATAAGTTCATCAAATAGTGTGCTTTATGTGCGCGGAATGGGGGATAGATATAATGCGGCTTATTTGAACGGATTGCCGGTGCCTTCACCAAATCCTGAATTGAGGGTGATTCCTATGGATATCTTCCCAACCTCAATTATTGATGTTCTGGAAGTAGGGAAAATGATGGCGCCTAATTATTATGGAGATTTTGCAGGAGGAGTAATTAACATCCGGACGAAAAGAGTTTTCCGAAATCCTACCTTGAATATTTCGATAGGTGGAGGAGTAAATACGGGAACAACTTTTAAATCATTTGATACGTACAATGGCGGAAAATTCGATTACCTTGGATTTGATGATGGATCTAGAACACTTTCTGACCAGGTCAAATCAGCTAGTATACGAAACGCTACCTCAATTTATAAAGATGGGCTATATAGTTCGGATGAAATGAATAATGGAACCGGTTTCGCCAACAATTTCAACCCAAGAAGAACGACGGCTCAGCCTGCACAAAGTTTTAAAATCGAAGGAGGAAACTATAGAAAGTTTGTAAAAGAGAATTCAGGAATTGGTTTTGTGGTAATGGCTTCGCATAATACTGGATTTCAAATTCAAAATGGAAACTCACGATTTATAAATGCTCAAAATCAATTGCAATACGACTTTGAAACGAAAAAGGAAACGTTCTCTACCTCTTCATCTGGACTCTTCACTTTGTTATACGATCTCAACAAGAAAACTTCCTTGACGGCCAATTATTTATTCATCAATAACTCAGATGATGAAAATTTTCAAACATGGGGATATCACAGAGATTTTGGTGAAGAAAAAGAGGTCTATTCTAGACGATATACGTTCAAACAAAACCAATTGCACAATTTTCAAATCCTAGGGTCGACGAAGGAAATTTTGAAAGGTAAATTAAATCTGAATTACGGAGCATCTTATTCTATTACAAGTTCTGTTGAACCTGACAGAAGACAGATTTCCGCACAATATTCAGATAGAAATGATATTTCTCATTACCGTTTGTTAGCATTGGATGCAAATCACACACACCGTTTCTTTTCGGACTTGAATGAATCTGAAATTGCTCTACATGGTGATTTGGACTATACTTTCTTTGAAAATAAAAAGGCTGACACCGTACTTTCTAGCCTGAAATTGATTGTTGGTGGAGATGTAAAAGTGAAAGATCGCTCGTTCAAATTCAGACAGTTCAATTATTTGGCTAAACCTTTGGCGGACCAAATTGGGGATAATTTTGATATCAATTCACCAGATGCTTATTTAAACGATGAAAACTTAAAAGCAGGTTTATTTCGAATTGAAGAGTCGGCAAATCCTGGGAATGGATATTCAGCTTACCAAGATATTAAAGGTGGAAATATTGGCATGCGTTGGATGATAAACTACAAATGGGAAGTAATACCAAATGTTCGTCTAGAAAGTGGATTTCAATCCGTAGAAAGCAGAAATCAGGTGCAAGCAGATAAAATAGATAGAAATATTATTTCCGGATTAGATTTTATGCCCAGCTTAGCAGCAAAATTTAATATCAATGAAAACCAATTGATTCGATTTGGGGCTAGTCGAACTATTACACGGCCTAAATTCTTTGAAGTAGCGCCTTTTGAATACTTGGCGCAAATTGCAGGAATGGCTCAGATAGGTAATCCAAATTTGACGAATGGAATCAATAACAATCTAGATTTGAGATATGAAGTTTACACAAAAAATAGTGGTGATATGATATCGATAGGCGGATTTGGAAAAATTCTGGAAACACCGATTGAGCAAATTATGCGTCCATCGTCTGGTGGCCAAATTATTTCGTTTAACAATACAGATGGTGGATTGGTTACTGGTATTGAGTTAGAATATGCTAAGAACCTTTCTTTTTTAGTGAAAGAGGAAAAAAGAGATAACTCAAAACTGAAAAATTTCTCGTTGGCCGGAAACATTGCCTATATCTATTCTCAAATCACTATCGATGATCAAACAGGATTTACGACCAATCCAAGAAGACCTCTTCAAGGCGCTTCACCGTTCATGTTTAACGTAAGTGCGAAATATGAAAAACTAATTAGACGTTCTACTGAGGTGATAAGTAAAGATCCAATGAAAATGATGTTCGCCTTAACTTATTCCTATTCTGGAAAATCGCTTTATGCCGTGGGTACCCAAGGCGTTGGTGATCAGTATCAATTCCAAAATAACACTTTGAACGCAGTGGTAAACGTGAAAATGAATAGTCATTGGGCGGTCGGAATTAAGGGGAATAATTTGACAAATAACCTCTTCCGAGTTATGCAGGAAGATCGCATAAATGCCGGAGATTGGCAGGAAGTGAACACGTATAAATTGGGAAGTAATATTAGCGGGAGTGTGACTTACTCGTTTTAATGTTAAGCCTATGTTAACTTAAAAAGATGTGATGGTTAAAAGTATTTTAACAGAAAGTATACTCAATAGCAGGTATAACTTGTATTTCAAAAATATAAGGTTGAATATTAGATTTTAAGTTTAGGTTACCATCGTAAATGTGGTTAGATTGAAAGGGTTGGAAAAGTCATCTTTGCACAAAAAAAGTGCTATGAAAAGATTACAAGTCTTTCTTTTAATTACAAGTTTAACTTTTACTTCGTTTGTCTACGGTCAATTAAAACCCTATGAATTTGGTAAAGGTTTTAGATATGCTAACCCAAACGGAGACTTTTCTATTAAGTTTGGTTTAAGATTTCAATCTCTATTCATTGCAGACTGGAATATTAGAAAAGATGATTTGGGTTATGTTGAAGGTTTAGGGACGAATTTTTTAGTCCGCCGGGCACGTTTGAAATTTGATGGTCACGCTTTTTCGAAAAAGCTCAAATATAAAATGGAGTTAGGTCTAACAAATAGAGACAATGGAATTAGTGACTTTGATGCGCAAGGCGGCGGAGCGAACATGATGCTAGATGCGTACTTTGATTATAATTTTTATGAAAATTTCTCATTGCTAGTAGGGCAAACAAAGCTTCCAGGAAATAGGGAACGAGTTATTTCTTCCGCAAATATGCAATTCGTAGATCGTTCTCTATTGAATAGTCGTTTCAATCTTGATCGCGATATGGGAATCCAGTTAAGTCATAAGGTAAATATTGGTAAATCCAAATTAAATCAAACTATCGCTATTTCTCAAGGTGAGGGTAGAAACGTAACAGCAGGAAATACAGGTGGAGGCTTGGAATATACGTATCGAGTTGATTTTTTGCCTATGGGCGATTTCGCTTCGAAAGGAGATTATTTAGGTTCTGATTTAGCGCGTGAAAGCAAACCGAAATTGGCAATTGGAGCTACTTTCGACATCAATGATAAAGCGGCTAGGAGTAGAGGTAACCTCGGTTCATTTTTCTTCGGAGATGACAAGAACTACAAAACACTTTACACTGGAATAGCTGATTTGATGTTTAAGTACAAAGGGTTTTCTTTGATGGGTGAATTCGCAATAAGAGGAACAGATGGAAGAAATCCTATTTTGTATTATGCCGATGGATCAAAAGCTGGGACTTATTTTACAGGGTCGGCAATTAGTGTAGACGCAGGTTATCTTTGCAAAAGCAACTATGAGTTTGCTGTAAGATATACTAAGTTAAGGACTTCGCACAGTGCAGTGGGGAATGATGAAAATCAATATGTGCTTGGTTTTTCGAAATACATAGCTGGACATAGTCTAAAAGTTCAATCAGACATTGGGTATCAACAAATAGACGGTGCCGATGATGGTTTAATGTGGAGATTACAATTTGATTTTCATCTCTAAAATAAAAACAGAAAATAAAAATCCTGCTTCGGTTTCCGAAGCAGGATTTTTTGCTTAAATAAACATTCGTGAATAAACCAGTCGCATTCAAAGGAAGATATTATC
>DGBF01000044.1:0-1929 GCA_002384725.1 Flavobacteriales bacterium UBA4011 | reverse complement strand
AATTCAAAAGAAGCATCAAAGAAAGTCAAGGATTACGCTTTAATGAAATTACGCGTATTTTCTTTAAAATAAGTTGTTTTTCTATTGTTAGCCCTCCAGTGCATAATGCTCCCAGGGAATCTGAAATCGTGCGCAAATAAAAATGAATAACACACGACCCCTTTTCTGGATTTAATGCGTATAATCAATTAATTCCAGGTCCCTATTCAACAGGAATTTACGTGTATCGATGTCACAATTTTGCTGGAAGGGTTGGTTTTTTGTCGCAGGTCTTATTTTAACTGCAATTGTTATCAAGGGAATTATGCTTGATTTTATTTAGCCTATCTGAATGGCGAATTGGTCATTCGAGGTTGGTTAGCATAGGCCTAATGAATTGATGCCGTTTCCTCAAGATAATTAACACCAGGTTTTGTGTTTTCGTATGCAAATTTCATCGATTTTCCGTGGAGTGGAATAAGGAGGTGCGATTGCTGCCACATCTTCTGTTTTCGTAACGATAAACGATTGGAAATTCCAATATGAAGCATTTGGTCATTCTTAAAAGAAATCTTTTTAATTGAGCGGAAAAACTCAATTACTAAAACCATTCTTTATACTTTTCCTTCCTAAATTTGATAAGAGGCAAACAAATAGCGAAAATTTCAATCGATTATTCTTATTCAGCTTCAGTAAAAGGAAAATTAACGTACTTTCAAATAAAAAAGGAGCAATCCCGATCCCGATAGCTATCGGCACGGGGTCACTCCGTTAAAATCTTATTCTAAGGAAATATTAAATCTTTCCTACAACTGCCTCTGTAACGTTTATGATATGGTCACCAACCTTCTCTAAAGACGAGAATACATCGTTGTAAATCATTCCACCTTGCATATTAAAATCTTTGTTATCAGATAAATCTTGCAAATAAGCGCTTCTTAATTTATCACGCATCTCATTGATACGAACTTCAGCTTGTTTCGCAGGATCCAATAACACTCCTTCGTGGTGAGCGATTAAATTATCAATCATGATTTTGAACGCATCATCCACCAAATTAAACATTTCACCCAAGCTGTTTCTTTGTTCTGGTAAGAAGTAGATTTTTTGATCGTCCTTACGTTCCATGGTTTTGGAAATTTGGTAGAAGATATCTCCAATTCTTTCCAAATCATTAGCGGTACTGTTCATAGATCGAATACGGCTGGCTGTTTCTTGAGATAATTCACTCTCTGAAAGCTTGTTCAAGTAGTTCGCCACTTCAATTTCAACTCGGTCAGTAATGTCTTCGTATTTGGCTATTTTTTCTAAAAGTACTTTTTTCGCCTTCGCGTTTTTCTCGTACAATAATTCTCTTGTCAAAGTGGACATGCGACTCGTGATTTCACCAAACTTTGCAATTTCTTTCTTCGCTTCAAGTAATGACAATTCTGGTGTCGCCATTATTCCAGTGCCGATATAATCTAGATGGAATACCTCGTCTGCCGCACCTTTTGATTTTACTGTGCGCTCTGCAACACGAACCAACCAAGGAACGAAACCAATCAATAGAAGAACGTTCATTAAGTTGAAACTAGTATGAAATAACGCTAAACCAGTATTGGAAGCCTCCTTCGTATCTACAAAAGGGTCACCCAAGTTGAAATAATTCATAAACATTCCAATTCCACTTGTTAACAATGGAAAGGCTAAAATTGCCCATGTCACACCAATTAGATTAAACATAGTATGTATTCTCGCCGACCGTTTGGCATGCACGTTTCCAACCAATGAGGCCAATTCAGCTGTTATAGTTGTTCCTATGTTTTCACCTAAAATCATCGCGGCAGCTACTTCAAATGGAATAATTCCACCTGCAACGAGCGTCATGGTCAAAGCCATTGCCGCCGATGAGGACTGAATTACAATGGTTACCAAGGTTCCCAAAAGCACGAACAATACAGTGCTAAT
>DGBF01000056.1:23336-27475 GCA_002384725.1 Flavobacteriales bacterium UBA4011 | reverse complement strand
GAGTTAATGAAACGATTGAAGGTGTTCAGGAAAAACTGGCTGAATTTGGAGTGCCAAAAGAAAAGATTAAACTTGAACTTTTTAGCGCACCGACGCCTGACGCAGTGAAACCTGCCGTTAGTGATTCCGAAGAAATTGATAGTGACGTAACAATAATTTTGGAAGGTGAATCCATTCCCATTCATTACACACCAAAAGGAAAAGGAATTTTAGATCAATTGAATTCTAAAGGTTACGATCCACCCTACTCTTGTCGTGGCGGAGTTTGTAGCTCGTGTAAATCAAAAGTAAGAGAAGGTTCAGCGAAAATGAAATTGAATTATTCATTGACCGACGAAGAAGTGGCCGAAGGTTACATTCTATGTTGTCAAGCCATTCCAACCTCTAATAAAGTAACCATCTCATTCGATGAATAAAATCGTTGTCATAGGAACTAGTAGGGGAATCGGCAAGGAATTGGTCCTTGAGTTGGCGAGCAATCCCGACAATGAAGTTTATGCTCTTTCTAGAAGCAACAACGACGCATTTTCGGCACATACCAATATTCTTTTTCATTCTTTCGATCTAGAATCTCCCACTGTTCGTGCTGATGCGAAAGCGATTTTCGAAACTATTGGCACTATAAATTTTATGGTGAATAACGCAGGTAAACTGGTCAACAAACCATTTACCGAAATCACGGCTGAAGAACTTCAATCGTGTTATCAAGTAAACATTCTCGGTATTTTTCAGACCATGCAAGCTGCCTTACCTTTTTTGAATGAAAACGGTTGTCATGTTGTCAATATCAGTTCAATGGGCGGATATCAAGGCAGTTTGAAGTTTCCTGGTTTGAGCGCTTATTCTACCTCTAAAGCGGCTATTTGTAGTTTCACTGAACTCTTTTCGGAAGAATACAAAGACACAAAAATCGCCATGAATTGTCTCTGTCTTGGAGCTGTTCAAACAGAAATGTTGGAAGAGGCCTTTCCAGGCTATGAAGCGCCGCATCAACCGAGTGAAATGGCAAAGTTCATAGCCGATTTTCTTTATACAGGATACAAATTCTTCCAAGGTAAAATTTTACCGGTTTCTATTTCCAATCCTTAGTCCTGCGATTCACATTAGGTAGGACTCGTTTTTTCTTTTGTCGAGGGCTTTTTTTTACGTAATTTCATGGTGGTAATGAAAAGTCAAATTCTATTCTTTATTCTGTTCACGTGTATTTCATTCAATAAAAATTGGGCGCAAGACATTCATTGGTCACAGTTTCCAGACAATCCAATCTACCAAAGTCCAGGTCAAGCCGGGAATTTTAAGGGTGATTTTCGATTTATTGCCAATTATCGCGATCAATGGCGCAGCGTTACCGTTCCCTTTCAAACCTTGTCTGTTTCAGCTGATAGTAGACTTCTCACAAAAGAGCAAAAAGAAATTGGTTATGGCCTACTTGTATTTCACGATGTTGTTGGTGATGGTCAATTGCGAACACTCGAAATTCAAGGCAATGTAAATGTATTGATTCCTTTGAACAAGGATTCGAGTTTTTCTATCCGACCTGGGATCAATTTAGGCATGAACCAACGTCGACTCAACGCGAATCAATTCTATTTTGATAATCAGTTCAATGGGATTGAGTTTGATCCTGGATTGTCCACCAACGAGGTTTTTCAGATCGAAAGCAAAACGAATTTATCGACGGGAATAGGCACTGTTTTCGACTGGGAAATTAATTCGAAAGGGAAATTGAACTCTGGTATTGGCTTCTACAATCTAAATCGTCCCAACCAAGGTTTTTTCGGACAGAAAATTACGCGTGATATTCGCACCAATGTTTTTGCCAACTATGAGCATCATTTGCGATCTAATTTATTTTTGAAACCATCGGCTAATATTTCGTTACAAGGAAAGTATCGTGAAGTCGTTTTGGGATCGTCGATAAAATATGTTTTAAACAATCAGAAAGTGGTGTACAGAGCTGTGCAAGGTGGAGTTTGGTATCGATTGAAAGACGCAATGTATTTCTCGGCAGGAATGGATTATCAGAATTGGTTCTTTGGCATAAGTTATGATTTGAATTTTTCAAAACTCACACAAGCCAGTGGTGCTCGTGGAGGAATCGAATTTGCGGTACGTTATATTTTAACTTCTGTGAAACCTAAAAAAATAATACACCGGGTATGTCCAGATTATATCTAATCCTTTTCTTGGTTTTTGGGTGCGCGACGAATAGTTTCGGCCAATCGGAATTGAGCAAATACCTCAAGTACGCGGAAGAACAATTTCAAAAAGGCGATTATTATTATTCCCTCGATTATTACCAAAAAGCGATGGCGATTGACTCCAATTCTGTCGATATTCTTTGGAATTACGCTGAAACGCTTCGTGCGTATAAGGATTATAAAAAAGCCGAATATTATTACGAGAAAGTCTATAAACGGGAAGAAACGTTGATTCATCCAGCAAGTTTGCTTCAATTGGGATTGATGCAAAAGCAGAACGGAAAATATGAGGAGGCGTTAGAAACTTTCAAAAAATCCAAAAAGAAATACGCAAAAGACAAAAAAGGATATTTCTATCAAAAGTCGAGACGCGAAATCGAGAGCTGCTTGTGGGCAAAAGAACAATTTGAAGGGAAATATCCTATCGCTCCTTTGGCAAGCACAGTGAACTCAGAAGATGCGGAATTTGGCCACATCGTGCTCAATGGGAAATTAATTTTCTCTTCTCTTAAGGCAGATTCTATTTCAAGTAATGAGGAAGTCTATTCAAAGATTTATCGAACCTTGCTTTATCAGCAGGACTTGACAAATACAGGAAATGAAAAGCCAGAGTTGATTGAAAGTTTGTATTTCGATAATATGAGTGCTGGAAACGGCGTTTTCTCACTCGATAGCTCACGCTACTATTTCAGTTTGTGCTCGGATGATGGCCACAACTACCGTTGTAAAATAATGGTTACGCAATACCGAAACGGAAAATGGTTTGGTGCCGATTCTCTTGGATCTATCATTAATGAATCGGGCAGCAACACAACCATGCCTGCCATTGCCGATTGGGATGGAAAGGAAATTTTGATTTTTGCCAGCGATAGAGATGGAACCGAAGGAGGTTTGGATTTGTGGTATTCTGAAATAAAAAACGGCAATCAATACGGGAAAGTCAGAAACATAAAATCGCTCAATTCTCTCGACAATGAAACTTCACCTTGGTGGGATAAGCAAACCAAAACTTTGTATTTTTCTAGTTCTTGGTACGACGGAATGGGTGGTTTGGACATTTTTTCATCGCAATACGACGAGAAACTAGGTGAACCTGTCAATTTGGGACTCCCGTACAACAGTCCAGCGAATGATTTGTATTTCTTTATCGATGCGAATAATCACTATTTAACAAGCAATCGTTTGGGTGTAAATTATAGCAAAAACCCAACGTGCTGCAGCGATATTTTCAAGATTGAGTTCCCGGAAATAAAACCGCCTATCACCAAAGAAGAAACATTGGCCGAACTCAGTAAGCGACTTCCGGTGACACTTTATTTCCACAACGATGTGCCTAATCCACGGAGTACATTGCCAACTTCAGAAGTGAACTATATCAATAGCTACAACGATTATAGAGAGATGTTGTACAAATACCAAAACGAATATTCAAGCGGACTGACAGGCGAAAAATCGGATGATGCAAAAGAGGACATCGAAAGTTTCTTTATAGAATACGTCGATCAAGGTGTCAAGGATTTGAATCAATTCCGAGATGTATTATTCGATGTGCTTTCAAAAGGCGCGAAAATCAACTTAACGATTAAAGGATTTGCCTCTCCACTCGCTAAAAGTGATTACAATGTCAACCTTACAAAAAGAAGAATCGTCTCTCTCATCAATTATTTGAACGCATATGAGGGTGGTGTTTTTAAAGAATACATTTCTCAAAAAGCTACCAATGGTGGGAAATTAACCTTCACTGAAGTTCCATTTGGAGAATACACGGCAAATACTTTGGTGAGTGACAATTTAAATGATCAAAAAAACTCGGTGTATTCTCGGGCGGCTGGACTTGAACGGAAAATAGAAATTCAAAGTGTTCAGTTTATAAAAGACAGTATTGTCGATTTACCGATGACCGCAAATGAAAACATAAGAGACATTGGCATCATTGCT
>DGBF01000056.1:3809-23268 GCA_002384725.1 Flavobacteriales bacterium UBA4011 | reverse complement strand
CGGGCATCATTGCTAAAAACAAAAAAGTGGAAATTTCTTATACGGTCACCAATACAAATGATCATTCTATTGAATTACTCCCTCCTCGTTCGCCCTGCGATTGCAGTGTGGCAGAATTAGAGAAATCTAAATTATTGCCTGGTGAATCTACTGTTGTAAAAGTGGTTTTTGACCCTACCAATTATGATGGAAAGGTGGTGAAGTCCGTCTATTTAAAATCCAAAAATAGCGAAGAAGAAATTCGTCTAGTTTTGACAGGGACAATACAATAATAGCGGCTAAAAAATAGATTCTTTTAACTTTGTACAAAACCCAATTAATGAGTGAAGAAACATCGGTTGTAGTTATGGCGCCAAGAGAAAGGTTAAAGTTTATCGACATGGCCCGTTCTATCGCAATTTTGCTGATGTTGGAAGGTCATTTTATAGGACTTACACTAAACGATGCGTACCGAAATGATGAAAACGCAATTTATGCTGCTTGGAATTTCGTGCGAGGTTTCACTGCTCCCATGTTCTTTACGGTTACGGGACTGGTATTCGTGTACTTGCTTACGAACAATATGCAAGCTGGGTATTTCACAAACAAAAGGGTCAAAAAAGGGTTTCGACGCTCGTTAGAATTATTGTTTTGGGGCTATTTCTTACAAACGAACCTTCAAAACCTTCCTGAATATTTGTTGGGAAATATTAGTAATTGGGTGACTGCTTTTCACGTATTACAGAGTATTGGTATTGCGATTGCATTTATTCTGTTGATTTTCGGACTATATAAATTAATCGGAAAAGGTCCGCTCTGGTTGTATTATTTTCTCGCGGCCACCACACTTTTCGCTTTCTATCCTTATTTGAAAAATCTTCCTGAAGGCGTCTATTTGTTGAATGGTTGGCCTGAAATCCTTCAAAACATGGTCAAAGGCCCGAATAGTGTTTTCCCCATCGTACCTTGGGTTGCATTTTCTCTTTATGGCGGAATGGTGGGTGCCTTATTGAATAAGTTCCATCATTATGTCCGAAAAGACTGGTTCCCAATTACCTTCATCGGTTTAGGTTTAACACTTAACCTATTCGGCTACAGCATTTTCGAAGCGGTTGATGCGGGGTTCAGATATATCCATCCTGAAAGTCCAATTGATTTATCGTTCAACGCATGGCTTTATGGACGTTTAGGGCAAGTTCTAATTGTAATTGGGCTGTTGATGATTATTGAAAAATACCTACACGTGAAAGACTCACTTTTCCTAAAAGTAGGTCAAAACACTCTGCAAATTTACATTGTGCATGTTATCGTTCTATATAGTGGAATCTTCGGAATTGGCTTAAACCAATACTTCAAGAATGCCTTTAACCCATACCAAGCGATTGGAGCCGCCATTTGTTTCATCACCGTATTCGTAATCTTCACCAAATACTTGGAACCACTAACGGTTATTTACGATAAGTTTAAATGGTATTTGTTCTATCCATTCCGAAAGGTGAAAAAAGCGATTTTTAAAGCTTAGCTTTTCTTCTTCGGCTTATTTCCTTTGGTCGGTTTAATTTTCGGCTTACGCGTCGGTTTCTTTGGAGCAGTGAATTTCACCTTGCGCATTATTTCTCTTGTCCCACATTCGTCCTCCACATTTAAAAGAACTTTGTATCTTCCCGATCTTTTGTATTTGTGACTTACCTTTTTATCTGTTGAAGTTGTTCCATCACCAAAATCCCAATTTACACTTATCGCATTTTGAAAACTGGCAACCCCTTTTAGCACATATTCACCTTGAGGTGTGGCACTCCAAGTGATACTATGAAAATTTTGACTCAATCTATAGCGCTCAAAACTCTTAAGGACAAAACCTCCGGCGGCTTTTTGTATAATTGGGGCAATTGCATTGCTAATAGTTGAGGTCATCGCCCCTTCTGGACTTTCTTTAAAAATAGAAGCATAAAAAGTACACGCCGAAAGATAAGATCCATTTTTACTTGGATGTGCCTTATCCGCATCATACAATTCAATTTCCGGATTACTTTCACGGACCTTACGCCACACTTTACCAACAGGAACGATAGGAATTTGCAATGAATCACTCAAGTATTGATAACCGTCTGCAATAAGCTCAGACATGGCCTCATAGGTATTTGTTTCTTCTCTTTCTTGAAAACCTTCTTTGTACCCCCATGTCATTTGCAACAGAATGTTGGTGCAAGGATTGTTGGCTTTTATTGAATCAATAATTGTATTGATATAAGGCATCGTAGCCGTGTCTATATAATCCGGTGAGAACGATAGCTCTCTGCTGTATCCTTGGAGCACAATGCAGTCCCATTTGCGACTCTTTATGGCTACAAAAAGATCTGGTCGAGTAGTATGTACATTAAATGATGCTCCGCTTCTCGTGTTTTTCTCCACATGAACCGTCTTTCCTTTGGATTTACAAATTTTATCAAAAATAGACGGCATCTCATTCATATGGGTATAACTATTACCAACGAATAAAACGCTAAGTTCGTCCTTCTGTCCTTTTTGAGCGTATGCTTGGGTTCCAAAAAGGAAAGCCAACATAACTCTGAACATTTTTTTCATGAATATTTTCTTCATTCTTGATGGAAATCAAATATCATACCTGAATAGCTCGAATGCTTGAGGCAATATCTTCGAGTTCAACAGAGGTCAAAGATAATTTCTCCTGCTGGAAATTCATATCCGCTACTGAATTTATTGGAATTAGGTGAATATGCGCATGCAAAACCTCCAATCCAACGACGGCAACACCAACTTTAGTGCAAGGACAAGCCCCTTTAATTTTCTTCGCTACAGTTTTTGCGAATACCATCATTTCACCTAGGCTGTTATCGTCCATATCGAAAACATAATCTACTTCGTTTTTTGGGATTACTAAAACATGCCCTTTACGCAGTGGAAATACATCTAGAAATGCAAGATGATTATCATCTTCATGCACTTTATGCGATGGAATCTCGCCAGAAACTATTTTTGAAAAGATGGTGCTCATCCTCTTGAAATTTCCATTATTTCAAACTGAATGATTCCATTTGGCGTTTCCACATCTGCCAGGTCGCCTTTCGACTTCCCTAATAATCCTTTTCCAATTGGTGAATCAACTGAAATCTTCTTGGCTTTGAGATCTGCTTCATTTTCAGCCACAAGTGTGTATTCCATTTCCATATCGTTCTTGATGTTTTTAATCTTCACTTTAGATAGAATAAAAACTCTCGAATTATCAATATTCGATTCATCGATTAGACGTGCATTGCCAAGAACGACTTCCAATTTTGAAATCTTCATCTCTAATAAACCTTGTGCTTCTTTTGCGGCATCATATTCTGCATTCTCGGACAAATCACCTTTGTCACGGGCCTCCCCTATTTGGGCGCTTATTGAAGGTCTTTGCACAGTTTTCATATCGTGCAATTCATTTTTTAATTTTTGAAGTCCTTCAGCTGTATAATAAGAAATTTGAGACATATCGCTTCTTTTTTCGTATTGTTATTAAATGCAAACAAGAGAGCCTTAAGAGCTCTCTTGTTCAACAAAGATACTAAACGTTTCTTTTATTTCAAGTCTATTGTAATACCAAAAGTGTGAACAATTCCAAAAACTCCAGCAAATCGAGAGCTATACTCAACTCCTAAAGCTGTTTGATTTTTTCCTACTAATGCATCAACTGAAAATCCAGCTGTTGGTCCAACCATAGCATTTGATCTATTTTCTGCGGAGAATAAATTTTTCTCATAAACGAATCCAGCTCTTAAATTAAAAGCGAACTTGTCTAAATTCATTCCATAATTTGCTCCTAAGCGAAACTGGTCATAGAAAAATGAGTTGGCTGTATAACCAAAGGCTATAATCAACTTACTCTTTTCATCTAAATTAAAGTCATAAGAACCACCAATCGCCAGTAACGATGGTAACTCATACGCCTGAATTCTTTGGTCTAATGATGTTAAAGCCGACGTTTCATTGTTGTTGGCTTGAAGTGTAAATCCATCGCCTTTATACTTGATTGTCGGTCCTACATTTTTCAAAGTGATTCCAAATTTCATTTGGTCTTGCTCACCTGTCACATATTGTATACCTGCGTCTAATGCTACTCCATTTCCTCTTACATTGAAAATACTCTCAGAAAGTACCTTCAAGTTTATTCCAGCATATATGGAACTAGAGAAAGCCTTGGCATAACCAACGTTAACAATATTCGTTCGGGGAGAAAATGTACCAATTCCACCTTCTGGAATATTTACTGTCGTAACATCAATATCTCCGTAGTTCATGGATTGAACACTTACTGTAAGAACTCCGTCATCTGAAATTCGTTGAGCAATACCAGCAGAATAAAATTGTATACCTGCACTACCCATCCAATTTGCGGTGTTGAACTTCAATTGAGTTTTATCAGTAAAAGCCAATCCTGCGATGTTCAAGTAAGAAGCTTCCAAACCTTTAGCATTTGCAATATTTGCATCACCTAAAGCAGAACTTCTTGCCCATGGATTAACTAAAAGCATACTAGCTCCACTTGAGCCTACACGATCTTCGTTTCCCGCCGAGGCGAATAATCCGATCATCATGGCCGAGACAAACAAACTTCTTTTCATATTTATGATTGAATTTTTCATTTTCTTCTGCATTTCTAAATTATATTCCTTGTAAGTCGACTTGTCTAATTCCACCGAAGAACTTCAAGACCGTTTCACCGATTCCTGGTACATCAACATGAATTAGATAAATCCCGCTTGCAATTGGTATACCTATGTTATTGTTCAAATCCCAATCGAGGCTCGTTACCGGGCTATCTTTCTTGAATGACTTAACTAATTTACCATTGGTTGAATAAATATTAACATTACAAACATCTGGTAAATTCGTGATCTTCACTCTCGTATCCAAACGACCTGTTTCATATTCAGAGAATGCATAGTAAGGATTCGGAACAACGTTGATCATTTTAAGAACATCTGTAAGTTCTTCATCACGACCTGTTTTCGTTGACAATTCACCCATATCCCAAGAATACATTGGTTTACCATCATTCTTGTTAGATGCTACAAATGATTTGTATTCTTTGTTTACTCGAATTCGAATTCGAACGGGTGTTTCAATTTTAAACGCAGCTCTATCTGCAGCCATTAATGGGTAACCAATCCAACTCAAACTTGAGTAGAACTGTGTTTTTGCAGTACCACTTCCTGATTCTACTGATTCCATTAGGGCAACAACGTCATTGATGTCATTTGTAGCTCCGCTATACGCACTCATATCAAAACCTCCACTCAACAAATTGTTGATTGTATTTTGTTTGTGACTGAATACATAAATTGGTTGCATACCTCCAATTATAGGATTTCCTACTTGGTCGAATCTTCTTGGGCTTGGATTCCAAATCATATCCGTTCCACCATCACTACCTAGGAAAGAATTTTCTCCAAAGGCCATGTGCAAACGAGCACCAGTTTCTAGATCGATAGCATATCCGGGGAACCAACTTTGTCCTGTACTTCCCGCTATAATATTACCATTGATGTCTTTACTAGCACTTTTACGCATTGCACCTGGTTTAGCGTCATTAACATTCAATGATGCATCACGACCTAATTCAAGAACGATACATTTGGTCCATTTCTCTTTATCATTGGTAATAACAATATCAATACTTGGAGAAAATGCAAGACCCGCATTTATTCTACCACCACCATTATATGATTCCGGACCTCCAGGATAAACTGGAGTAGGTCTATAGTAAGCGAGCGGCATAAAGTCACACTGATACCCAACCAATCGGTGCGGAGCCATTAGACCCTCAGCAATCCTTGTCCATCTTCTGTCTGGATCTTTACCCACTTCATCTTTGTAACAAGCAAGGCTGTTATACGTAGGAACATTAGGAGTTGGAAATTCAGATTCATCCACAATTCCAGATCGAATCCAATTGCGTGGAGAAAAATCATCCGCATCAGACACATAGGTCAACCACCTTTTAGACGAATCTTTAAATAGTATTTCACTCTCTAGTATGGTTGTTGTTTCTGCCGTATTATTTCCTGTTTCATCCTTCTCTTTAAAATAAGGAGTTTGCGAAATTTGCACTGACACACCCCATTGTGGTATTAATTGTTCGTTATCAATACTAATTGCCTTTTCGGATGAAATTGTCTCTAAAAGGTTTCCCCCTTTTGTATCATATCTATTGATCACCCATGAAGCCGTATCTGCTGCATTTGAATTTGACGGACTAGGAACAAAATCTGTGAATTTGATTTCAAAATAACCATCAACCAAATTTAATGGATCAACTACCTTGATATTAATTGGACCTTTATTTTGCTGGTACTCAGGCTCAGCCATAAATCCTTGGTCCAAAATTCTGGATTCAGTAGAAGAAGTAAATTCTAAAACTCTACCGCCATTTCCATGACCATCCAATCTTGTGATTTTTGGCGTCATACCGTAATCAGCTAATTGAGATGTTCCACCTAATTCTGGTCTCGGGTTGTGAGGCACTGCAGCAACGGCCTTAATACCTGTTTTATCAAAACTCAAACGAGAAGCGATATATGGTAATTTTTGACCATCCAATTTCGCTGGATCATTCGGATCATATTCTTTGAACAGATTGTGTGCATAAGCAATCGCAATATAATAATACGTTTTGTGATTCACCAAAGCTTTATCTCCAATAGCAAATTGGTCTTCTTTCACCACAAAACTATGTTTGATACCTGTATTTGAACCATTCACTTTTTCAACTGGTGTAGCAAAACCAAGAGCTTCATCATATTCGAAATTTACTAAACGATCAATTGGTAATCCAGTTAAATCATTTCCAGCTGCATCTTTTTCAAAGTTCTTGATATCACACTGCGCTACCAAACGAGCTTTCGTTTCATCAGCGATATCAGATACACCTGCAGAAGAATTCAACATTTGGAATATTTGATATCCCTCAAATCTGTAGAATCTATCAACACCATCTATAACGATGTTCACTTTGTCTTCTTGTATATATTCTTCTTCGTAATTGTTCGATCCCAAAGGATTATCTAGCGTAAGAATAATTTCATTTTCCAATTCTTGAATTTTTAATCTCGGCGCGTCTGGCGGGCTAAGAATTTGGAAACATGCATCAAACAATGCTTGCGCTTTTGTATCAGCAGCTTTCATAGCGGTAATTGAACTAGCAACCCCGGCATTTCCTCTACCGTATACAATTCCAACCGTAATATTGTTTACTGCCCCTGGCTTCAAGGTAAATGGTCCAGCTGCTTGAACAAAACGACGGTCACCTGGTCCGTTTACAGCTGAATTTTCAACCCAACTTGCTCCACCTGGATCAATTCCACCTGTTCCCCAATTTAATGGATCTGAATCTCCTGGGAAAACGTAATCTGTTTCTGTTGTTGTCGTTCCAGTAGCAAAACCGTCACCTCCATAGAAAATCTCATTTCCATTTGCCCATTTACCCTCCATATAATTGTAGTACTGAGGAGCACTTGATGGATCTGAAACTGCAGCAGCCGCTCCATTTGTAAAATAGGTAAATCGACGCATTCCGAAACGTTCGTTATCGATCAATCCATCTGAGTAACCTGTACCAATTCCTCGGTAAACAATACCATTACTATCTATGGCATTTAAAATTGGAGGAGCAATATAAAATCCTGTATTCGAATCCAAAACTGGACCTGGATTATCAAATCCGTCCGCATCCAAGTATGGTCCTTCAAAAAAGTCAACTCCAATAGCAGGAGGATTTGCTCCATATCCAGTTGCTCCACCGGATGTTGCATCCACTTCCAATCCATTATAACAGAAACCTAGTCCTCTAGAGACATCACAACCAACATAATCATCAGAAGGGTTTCCTAAATCTGGATCTAGCCATTTGGCAAAGTAAGTATCAAACAAAGTTTGTGTTCCCCTATTGATCAACTCGTAGTTATAGAATGTCATACGGTTAACTTCATCATTCGTAGCAAAACTAAACGCCTGTGCACGAATTTCCATACCGATTGGATCACCACCTGTTTCCGTGTGAATGTTTCCTTTATCATTGAATACCCACCAGTGTGTTTCATCACCAAAAAGAGTTACTCTTCTATCGATTCCGCATTTAACATCGTCGTTTCCTAAGATATCATCGTACCACGGGTAATCTCCTTGCGCCATTGGGTCATATGCTCCATCAGCTCCAGCAATTGGACTTTCATTATCATAAAAAGGTGCTAAATAAAAATCTTGTCCTAAACCTACATCACCGTGAGCTGGCCAGTTCATAATTCTATTTAATACCTCGTTTGAAGGTGAAGGAACTGGCTCTGTGGTGATTCCATTTGTGAAGTCCCACCAGTTTTTAAAGTTGATCACCTCACCTTTTCGCATGGTGAAAAATTTATCATATGCCACACATTGATCTGGTTGAATATCAGCCGGACCGAAATCTCTTACTGTATTGTCCCCTGAAGGTTGAGCCGGATCATAATTTCCAGTTCCTGCATTCACTGTCAAAGGACCAGACCAAAAGTCGTTTCCTAACTGACGGAATCGAACAGCGGCCAACTTCAATTGTCCGTTGGCATCCACTCCACCCATCCATAATGAACCGGCAAAAATTGCTTTCAATCCACTCCCTTTTGGAATTTCATAACCAGCAACCCCACCACTTGCAGGATTTTCGAATAAACGCCCACCTTGCTGTAAGAATGCACTTACATCATTGAAACTCATCGTCAAAGACTGAGAGGATGGTACACAATTCGCAGCTTTATTAGCGATTGAAGACGGCGACGTCTTTTTACCTGAGGTTTTGTCTCTTACATCTTCTATTGCAAAACTCGCATTGCTGGCTAAAAAAGCCAATGCAATTAGCAAAGATTTAATTGAAACATTTTTCATATTCTTTATTCTTAAATTAATTAAAAGTCAAATTTCACACCTAATCTTATTGTTCTCGGAACAGAAATGTTACCTGCATTCTGAACTTTTATCGTGTAGTAGTCTCTAAACGATTGTTCATCTGTTTGATTCTGAATAGAAGCTTGACTAGCCGCAGCCGCAAGATATCCATCATCATCCCAGTTTCCAGTTGCACGGTAAACACTCAAACGGTTGAACTGATTCAACAAGTTTGTTGCTCTTACATATACATTCAAGAAAACAGCTTTTTTCTTTCCTTCTTCTTTACCCATCTTCAAATTGAAGGTTCTATCCAACTGCATATCCAATCTATACGACCATGGCAAACGAGATCCGTTTGTCGTTCCATCCAATCCTGAATATTGAGGTGAGAACTGAACAGCGTTCGTAATAAACGTTTGTGCCGAATAAGGAGCTCCAGAATAAATATTTGAGAAAATATTCAATCCTGTATTTTCGAATAAATTGAATCCTTTAACGATTGGACCGTTGTAATCTTTTCCTTCACCATATCGATAATCAACCGTTACCGCAAAAGCATGCCGTTGGTCAAAGCTGTATGGGAAAATCGCTCTTAAGTTAGGAACACCGGCATTAATTAATCCTGTTGCAGAAGTTGCATTTGAACCTGTACCATCTGCAAATTGCAATGTGTAGTTGGCAGTGATACGAACATTACCTGTTCTTCTTAAGTCATAAGCTATCGTCATTCCTTTTACTGTTCCAAAATCACGGTTACCGAATGAACGATAAGTAACAGGGTAGGCACCATTATAGCTTAAGATTTGCACGTTATCTCTTTGTTCACGATAAAAGGCAGATATTTTCAAAGAAGACGTTTTCGACAATACTTGTTGGAATCCAATCTCGTAATCGATCGTTTTCTCAGGTCTCAAGTTCGGGTTATCTAAAATTGTATTACGTGTCTCTAAGAATTGGTAATCGTAAGGATTAAAACGTGCATTTGACGTAGGACGTTTCGTCAAGATATCATAGTGAGCAAAGAAAGATGATTCGTCAGACACAGGGAAAGAGAATGCGATTCTTGGCATTACGTTGAATTGCGGTTTGTAGTCACTAAATGCGCTCGCTTTTGGTGTTTGTTGATTTGCATCAATTAACCATGGAGCAATTCCATTTGCTGCTTCGATAGTGGCAGGGCCATTAACCTCGGTACCATTTGCATCGTAAAACTGTTGTCCATTTCTAAAACCATTAATTGCAGTTGGATTAGCAACGTCATTTACATATACAGTATAATCATCACCCATAGAACCAGGAATGTTTACCCACCCATAAGTGCTTGGATTCGATGATGCAAGTTGTTTTGCTTGTTGAACATTATTAGCTTCATACAATAAATAAGGATCTTTCAAAACAGGCTGATTGGCATCGAATCTATCTACACGTACACCAACATTAAATACTAAATCTTTGAAAGCAAATTTATCCATCACATATCCTGATATATAAATAGGCTGGAAAGCACCTACAAATCTTTCGTAATTTCCGTTATCATCAAATTTATTAAAGTAGTCGTTTATGTTTGTTCTTCCACTGACTTTGTTTCCAATATGGTTGTATCCATAATAAGATATAAATGAATTTCCTGAATTCAACAATTCATCAGGTGAGAACATGTCCAATTGGAAAATCTCCGGATTGTATTGATCAATATCGACAAAGTCATTTCCAGCTGGATTCAATCCTAATTTTTGACGTAAGCTATAATCAAAGAAAGCTTGATTATCTAGAATTGCGTTTCCATTAAAGTCCTGCAATCCACCTTGACCTCCGTAACTTCCAGAACCAGATGTGCTAGCATAACCTGTATTCAATCTGTCATATGTAATTGACTTGAATGATCCTGAATCACGAACAACACCACTATTCAAATCTAACTCACGAATATGGAAGTTTGCCAATTGACGAGCAACTTGCCAGATACCAATCGGTCCTGCATCACCACTGCCCCATCCTCGGTCCCAACGTTGTTCGAACTCAAACCCTAATGATAATGAGTGATCGCCAATGTTTGCAGAGCCAGAACCAGTAACACGGAATTGATCATTTTCTGATTTTCCAAATGCGTTATATGGCGTACCAATATTGTTCCAAATACTGTACACACTTCCTGGAGCGTCACCATTTCTCAAAGCATTACCAGCGGCGATTTGTGTCAAATTTGAATAATTTCCTTCTGGATTGTCCGCGTATATATCGTAGTACTGCGAAGTAATTGCCGCAAGAGAAGAGTTTAAAACTGACGGGGTAAAATCTACTACCACATCTCTAAATCCATCATGATCATATCTCTGCAATGAATCGTTGAATGAATAAGAAGGTCGTCTTGTAGTAGTAAATGTTCCTACGTGACCATAATTAAAGATATTGTATTCGTGATTTGAATCGAAAAAATTCTGTTTTGATTTGGAATAATCAACCATCAAGGAATAGAATGCACTTTTAATTTTTGAAGCATTACCTTCTTCACCACTGTTGGAGAAACGTTGTGTCAATCGACCAAAGACTCTCCAGTCTAAACTTCTAACGTCTCCGTAATTTTCAAAATTCATTAATGAACCTGCATAACTTGTTGCTTTAGAATTGTTCAAGTTTAATGAACCTCCAAAAGTTAAATTGACACTTGGTCCAGTATTTACATCAATTTTTCCTTGAGCAGACAAAACACCATTTGCAGCGTTCATTCTTGTTTTTGTTTGTTCGAAATCACTGTTTCTTAAAAACAATGCATTGTGAAATGTTCCTTGTCCAGAAGCCGTAGGACGAATTGGGTTCGCCAATAAATCTTCACGCGCTTCTTTCGTAATTCTCCACTGTCCTCCATTTGCATATGGACGCGGATCTTGTTGTCTTGTATAATTGGCAGAAATCAAAAATCCTAAACGCGGTTTTGTTTTCTTTCCAGTTGAATCTTTTTGCATCCAAAGTGGACCGGACAACATTCCTTCCACCAGATTGTAAGCATATGAATCAAGACCATACGCCTTACCATCATATCCAACTGAATCTTTTCCTTTCAAGTAAATTCCAGAAGATACGGCTTCAATACTTCCG
The DNA here is from genome assembly GCA_002384725.1 of Flavobacteriales bacterium UBA4011. GTDB lineage: Bacteria > Bacteroidota > Bacteroidia > Flavobacteriales_D > Crocinitomicaceae > UBA2040. The sequence continues at coordinate 11,277 of DGBF01000056.1, read as the reverse complement.
AAGTACACTGAACTCGGTCCTCTTGTCGTTACCGAAATAATACCTCCAGTTGCATCACCATAATTTGCAGGTAAACCACCTGTAATTACTGTTACCTCCTCAATTGCTGACTTGGGAAGATTTGACGAACCTCGCACTTTAATACCGTCTATATAATAGAATGTACCATCTTCACGAGAACCACGAACACTAATTCCTCCGCCTTCTTGTGAATTTACACCTCCTACTGTTGACGCAACTCCAGCTGCTGAACGAACCGGCAACCTAGCGATATCTTCACGAGTAACCGTTGCTCCCGAAGCTCCACCATCTTTATCAATCAATGGAACGCGATAAGCGATTACTTGAACTTCAGCTAAATCAACTACATCTTTTGCTTTTGATAAGGCGATATTATCTAAGAATGTGATTTTTTCAGATGAAATAACAACTCCCGTTTGAGAAATTGATTTAAATCCTTCTGTTTCATTCTTAATTAATACGTCGTATGAACCAGCCGCAACTGAATTAATTTGAAATTTTCCATCAAAATCTGTGTTTGCCCCTGCTTTTACACTACCATTTAAGGTAAGGAGGACTTTACAAAATGGAATCGGTTCCTTCGTATCGGCATCGATGACTGAACCCTTCAGCGACCCTAGCCCGACCTGCGCGTATGCAGAAGTCACTGTAACTAAGAAGCTTACAAGAAGTATGGTAATATTCCGTAACATATATACTTATTATTAGTTTTAACTTTTTTTGTACAAGAAGTCGTAAATATAGATAAATTATGGTTTTCTAATGAGTCCCAAATTAATATTTAATATGATTTCTTCACATTATTTTAACAAAAATAGAAATCCAAAGGCAGAATCAACCTATGAGTAATTTCAATTTTGATCACATTTATACAAGTCTACTTCGATTTCAATGCTCATTTAATTCCTTACTTTTGTTCCAGACATATGGTATTATCTAATATACACTCCATTAAGATCAATTCTGAGACAGAAGTCTTTCTACTTTCATATGATTCATTTATTATTGAGGACTACTTGGACTCCTTAACCGAAAAAGAAATTTTAAAATTAAATTCAATTGGCCATAAAACTAGGAAAGAAGAATTTGTAGCGACCCGAATCTTAAGAACTGAAATTGTTGGCAAAAAGGAAATACAATACTCTGGAATTGGAGCACCCTATTTTAATGATCGCCAATTCATTTCTATATCGCATACCACAGAGATAGTTGGATTAGCTATTTCTACTTATAAGGTTGGATTCGACTTAGAACCTATTCGAGATAAAGCCAAAAGATTGAAAGGGAAATTCTTGCACGATGATGAAATCATTGCACTTCAAATCGAAAGTGACCTTGAAATGACTACTGCTTGGTCGATGAAAGAAAGTTTGTACAAATTGGCAGGCAGAAAAAAGATAATTTTTAAAGATGAACTTCGACTGGTTAAAAATGAAAAGGATTGGTCTGGGATTATTTATAATGAAAAGGAATCTATCCACACCAAAATGAAAACCTTTCATTCGGGAAACAATGTGTTGACCATAAATTCGGAACCCATTGAAATTAAATAGTGCTATATAGAGGGGGGTACTTTCTAAAAAAGGTCAAATAGCGTTTTTAATCGATCCTGATAAATTTGATTTCGATTCGGCTCAAGATTTTATTCAAAAGATAATATTTTCAAAAATTGATTATTTATTTATTGGAGGCAGTACAGTAAAAAGGGAAGATTTGGAACGTGTCGTTGAAATTTTCAGCGGAAGAATATCTATTCCAATTGTTTTATTCCCTGGTGATGTCTATCAGATTTCAGAAAAAGCGGACGCCCTACTCTATCTTAGCGTGCTATCGGGAAGAAATCCTGATTATTTGATTGGGCAACATACCCGAACAGCAAAAGAAATTTCGGAAATGGACATTGAGATTATCCCAACAGCATATTTACTCATCGATGGTGGTAATTCGAGTGCTGTGGCTTATGTTAGGCAGACTGCGCCTATGCCATCAAATCAATTTAATTGAAAGCACCGTTCTAGCTGGAATTCTCCAGGGTAAAAGCTTGATATATTTGGATGCTGACAGTGGCGCGAAGGACATAGTTTCGGTTGAAATTTTTTCGAAATGCGCGCAGCAGGAGATGCCTATTATTGTTGGGTGAGGAATTCGATCCACAGAAGAGATAAACGAAGCTAAAAATGCTGGTGCTAACGTGATTGTTATTGGTAATTATACCGAAGATAATGTGGATTTTCTTTTGGATATCGCCCAGTTTTGGACCTCTCAGTTACATTAAAGCATTGTCCCAATCTTTAAAAACAGGTTCGTAGCCCTGACTTTTAATAACATCGATAAAGGTTTCTGTTGTCCTTTTATCATCAATTTCAAACTGTTCCAAATTCGCTTTTGGATTGGCATATCCACCGGGGTCCGTTTTAGAATCAGCTGAAATGGAGGTGATGCCTAATTGAATAATGTGATTTCTAAATTTCTCTGATTCGCGCGTCGACATGGATAATTCCAATTCTTCATTGAGCAAACGATACGCGCAAATGAGTTGAACTAGCTCTCTATCCGTCATTTCAGATTTCAAATCTATGCCTCCAGCGCAAGGACGAAGCCTTGGAAAAGAAATGGCGTAATGTGTTTTCCAATATGTTTTCTCTAAATAATCGAGATGTGCGGCGCAGAAAAAAGTATCTACTCGCCAATCTTCCAATCCATATAGAACGCCTAATCCAATTTTGTGAATTCCGGCTTTACCCAATCGATCTGGAGTTTGCAAACGATATTGAAAATTAGACTTCTTCCCTTTAGGGTGATGAATTTTATAATCGTCTTCTTTATACGTTTCTTGATAGACCAAAACAGCATAAACACCCTCTTGATTCAGAATTTCATATTCATGCTGATCGAGGGGTTGCACCTCTATGGAAATTTGAGAAAAAAACGGTTTCAATAATCGAATAGCATTCACAAAATAATCGAGACCAACCGTTTTATTCGCTTCACCTGTCACCAAAAGTATGTGATCGTAGCCCATCGCCTTGATAATTTCAGCCTCCTTAATGATTTCATCATCAGACAAGGTTTTTCTTGCAATTTTCACATCCAAAGAAAATCCGCAATACGTGCATATATTCTGACATTCATTCGACAAATACATAGGAATGTACATCCGCAATGCTTTCCCGAATCGCTTCTGTGTCAGAGCTTTGCTCCTTTGTGCCATTTCTTCGAGAAAAGGAGCTGCGGCTGGAGAAATCAGAGCTTGAAAATCATCCAAGTTTCTTTTTTCTTTATCCAAAGCACGACGAACATCTTTTTTCGTTTTGGAATAGATAGCCAACTTGGTTTCGTCCCAGTTTAATGTCTCAAAATGTTTGCTGAATGTTTCCATGTTATAACTTTCTTATCATGAATATTGTTTTTTCTCTTGCTACGACCGCGAAGCAGCAACGGAGTTAATTGTTCGAATTTTCAAGAATCTAATCCAATATTATTGGCGTCAATTCGCGTAATTCATGGCTTAAATTATCAATCCAAAAAAGCAGTCAGCGGCGACGAAGCTTCTGCTCTTTCTGAAATTTGATTCGTTCCTGCTAAAAAGGCCATTCGACCAGCTTGTACAGCCATTTTAAAGGCCAATGCCATTTGCACTGGATTTTGATTGATGGCAATCGCTGTGTTTACCAAAACTGCATCGGCACCAATTTCCATTGCTGCAGCTGCATGTGAAGGTGAACCTAAACCGGCATCTACAATAACAGGTACTTTTGCTTGTTCGATTATTATTCTCAGAAAATCTAATGTTTTCAATCCTTTGTTTGATCCAATTGGCGCGCCCAAAGGCATTACTGCCGTCGTTCCTGCATCTTCCAAATGTTTGCACAAAACTGGGTCGGCGTGTATGTAAGGAAGCACGATAAATCCTTTCTTGGCCAACTCTTCTGTGGCTTTCAAAGTCTCAATCGGATCGGGCATCAAATATTTGGGTTCCGGATGAATTTCCAATTTAATCCAATTCGTTTCAAAGGCTTCTCGCGCTAATTCTGCAGCGAAAACGGCTTCTTTAGCTGTTCGAACGCCAGATGTATTGGGCAAAAGATTCATTTTTGGATGTCTCAATCGCATCAATAGATCATCTTCATCAGTGGTTGAAATTCGCTTCAACGCCACCGTAATCAACTCGCTTTCACTCGCCAAAAGTGCCTGCTCCATCTCATCGTTGGAACTAAACTTACCTGTTCCTGTGAACAATCGAGATTGAAAAATCTTATCTCCTATTTTAAACGGATCTTGCATAATTATTCGTTTTTTGAACAACTCGTTTTATTAATTCTGAGTCAAAATTATTGTTGTGTAGCAATCCTGAAACAGCTATTCCGTGAACGCCTGTTTTCATGATGCCTTCTATATCTTTTTCCTCAATTCCACCAATGGCAAAAATGGGTTTAAGCTTGTTTTTTATCTTCAATTCAGAAATCAAATCTTGATATCCTTGAATTCCGAGCACCGATTTAATTTTTCTTTTGGTAGAAGTAGTTTTGTAGGGTCCTACTCCAAAATACGTCACCATATCAAAGGAATACGAATCTATTTCATTCAAATCATGCGCCGTACCACCGACAATTTCAAAGTCAACTAAATCACTTGATTCTTTTGAATCTTCCATCCCAATATGGCAACCATCAGCATTGGATAATCGAGCAATTTCTGGATGGTCGTTAATGGTCAAAATCATACTCAGTTCTTTGGTTTTTTCGCGGATCAAATCTGCGATTTCAATAAGCGTTGCTTTGAAATGCAAGTTTGGATGAAACTCGGCCAAATCGGCTTCTTTGATTCGCAATTGAACCCATTTAACTCCACCTTCGGCCAAATTATCTAGCCAAGACAGATTTGAAAAATCTTCTTCGGGATGCGTTATATATTGAACACGAGGCAAATTCATTTCCTATACAAATTGGTGAAAACTTTTAGGAACGCCGAGCGTCTCACTTTTTCCCTTCGGCAGCATTATCCGCATCAGGTCATGAGGGTATTTCTCAGAATGACGTGAAATTGTCAGACACCCCTAAAAGTTTTGGTAAAGATAGCGAATAAAAAATTCGATTCTTTATCATATTTAAAATGAATTTGCTTCCCTCCTTGAGGAGGGAAAATAAAAAAGATACAAACTTGAAATAGTTTCTAGTGAATAATTCGTAATTTTGACTCTGACTTTAGGGGTGTCCGCGGACTGAGAAATACCCTTCGAACTTGAATCGGCTGACACCGACGGAAGGAAAAGCGTTAGACCAATTTGGTTTTCCCCTGAAGCATATTTTAAATGAAATGGAAGTAAAATTCAACGGAGATAAAATATCCACTTCTTCGAGTAACTTGTCCGAAATTTTATCGGAGAACAAGTTGTTAGGGAAAATAGGAATTGCTGTAGCGATCAACAACACGGTTATTCCAAAATCTGATTGGAATGAAACTCCATTGAACCAAAATGACGAGATTTTAATAATTACAGCTGCTGCTGGCGGTTAATCAAAAGATATGAAAAAAGAAAACGCACCTTCGGAAAACAAGATCACTAGAGAACCTTTGACGGGTTCGAAAAAGATTTATGTGAAAGGAAAAATTCACGATATAAATGTGGCGATGCGTGAAATTGAGTTGTCAGAATCGAAACCTATGTTTTCGGACGGGGAATTTACCAAAGAAGTAAATCCTGCTGTCACTGTTTACGATACTTCGGGACCTTACACGGATCCGAATGTGGAAATTGATATCAAAAAAGGATTGCCTCGTTTGCGCGAACAATGGATTTTGGACCGAGATGATGTGGAGCGTTTAGATGAAGTTTCTTCGGCCTATGGTTTGGAGCGAAAAAATGATTCGAAATTGGATGAATTGCGCTTCGAGCATATTGCAAAGCCTTTGCGAGCGAAAGCTGGAAAAAATGTTAGCCAATTGCACTATGCGAAGCAAGGAATTATTACTCCAGAAATGGAATACATCGCGATTCGTGAAAACCAAAAAATTGAAGAAGTAATCGAGATTTGCAAGCAACATCCAGGTGAAAGTTTTGGGGCAAATACGCCACAAGGAAAGGTGACTCCTGAATTTGTTCGTGATGAAGTGGCTGCTGGTCGCGCTATTATTCCAAACAATATCAATCACCCTGAAAGCGAACCGATGATTATTGGTCGAAATTTCTTGGTAAAAATAAACGCAAACATCGGAAATTCAGCCGTTTCATCTTCTATTGATGAAGAAGTAGAAAAAGCGGTTTGGGCATGTCGTTGGGGAGCTGACAACATCATGGATCTTTCTACAGGAAAGAATATTCATGAGACAAGAGAATGGATTTTAAGAAATTCGCCGGTTCCAATTGGTACGGTTCCTATTTATCAAGCACTTGAAAAAGTGAATGGTAAAGCTGAAGATTTAACGTGGGAGATTTTCCGCGATACCTTGATCGAACAAGCGGAACAAGGAGTGGATTATTTCACCATTCATGCGGGCGTTTTATTGCGTTACGTGCCAATGACGGCTAAACGATTGACTGGAATTGTTTCTCGCGGTGGTTCCATCATGGCAAAATGGTGTTTGGCGCATCACAAAGAAAGTTTCTTGTACACACATTTCGAAGATATTTGCGAAATCATGAAAGCATACGACGTTGCCTTTTCACTTGGAGATGGATTACGCCCAGGTTCGATAGCAGATGCGAATGACGAAGCTCAATTTGCCGAATTAGAAACCTTAGGTGAATTGACCAAAATAGCTTGGAAACATGATGTTCAAGTGATGATTGAAGGTCCAGGTCATGTTCCGATGCACCTCATCAAAGAAAATATGGACAAGCAATTGGAAGAATGCCATGAAGCTCCATTTTACACGCTCGGACCTTTGACGACTGATATTGCTCCAGGATATGACCACATTACTTCTGGAATTGGAGCGGCGATGATTGGTTGGTTTGGTTGTGCCATGCTTTGCTATGTAACGCCAAAAGAACACCTTGGATTACCCAATAAAAAGGATGTTAAGGACGGTGTGATTACGTACAAACTTGCCGCGCATGCAGCTGATTTAGCGAAAGGTCATCCTGGAGCGCAACACCGAGACAATGCTTTGAGCAAGGCTCGATTTGAGTTTCGTTGGGAGGATCAATTCAACCTTTCTTTGGATCCGGATACGGCAAGAGAATACCATGATGAAACATTACCTTCTGACAATGCAAAAGTGGCCCATTTCTGTTCGATGTGTGGACCGCATTTCTGTTCAATGAAAATCTCTCAAGACGTCCGTGACTATGCTAAAGCACAAGGTTTGAAAGAAGAAGAGGCATTGGCGAAAGGCATGGAAAATATGTCGAAGAAATTTATTGAAACGGGTGCGGATGTGTATGTTGAACCGGAGAAGATTGGATAATTTTAAGTAGAGTAATTAGTTTTAGAGCCTCCCTCCT
>DGBF01000056.1:0-3643 GCA_002384725.1 Flavobacteriales bacterium UBA4011 | reverse complement strand
ATTCCTCAAGGAGGGAGATGAAATATGTCGAAAATCATAATCATATCGCCTGAATCTCATTTTCCAAACGAAACTAAACTCGTTCAGGAAATGTTGGAATTGAATACTGATTTTAGATTTCATCTTCGGAAACCAAATTGGACTTTAGTGGAATGTGAACGCTTTTTGAAAGAAATATCGACATCATTCCATTCCAGAATATCGATACATCAACACTTTGAATTGACGGATCCTTTTCCAGAAATTCAGACTCATTTACCTGAAAAGAAACGTTCCGAAAGAAAAGGTATTTCCACTTCTTTTCATACTGAAAAGGATATGATGTATGATTGGGAAAAATTCGATTATTTCTTCTGCTCGCCACTGTTTCCTAGTATTTCTAAGAATGGCTATTCTACGGATGAAAAATGGGATATCAACGACTGCTCCGAAGAAATAAAGAGAAAAGCAGTAGCTTTAGGCGGAATGACAGCGAAAAGCATTTCAGAAGCGAGAAAAACGGGGTTTCAAAACTTTGCTTTTCTTGGTGAAATTTGGCTGTCGGAAAACCCAATTGAAACCTTCAAAGAAATTGTAATTCATGCCCAATAAACGACCATACTGTTTGACAATTGCTGGTTTCGATCCAAGTGGCGGAGCAGGAATACTTGCGGATATAAAAACCTACGAGCAGCATCGTTGCCAAGGACTCGCCGTAGTGACTGCAAATACTATTCAAACGGAAGACTCCTTCGAAAAAACGGAATGGGTAACTGAGGATACTATCCTTCTTCAATTGAAGACTTTAATGAGTCGATACAAAGTGAGATTCTTTAAAATTGGTTTGATTGAATCTGGCGAAATGTTGGAGGAAGTTCTACAGGTAATTCATGCGAATTGTGATGCTCCAACCATAATCTGGGACCCAATAATCGGTGCAACGGTAGGTGGAGAATTTGATAAAAATCGGTTTTCAATCTTCCTGAAAGAGAACAAATTTGCAGATCTTATCATTACCCCTAATTTACCTGAATATGAATCTCTTGGGTTGAAAAGTAGTGCCAATTTGGTATATCTAAAAGGTGGTCATTCGATTAAAAAAGGCCACGATGTTTTGTTTTGGAAAGGAAATCAATATCCATTCGCGCCAAAAATAAAAACTGATTTCCAAAAGCATGGAACAGGTTGTATATTCTCTTCTGCCCTTTTATCTAATTTGGCACTTGATTATCCAATGATAAAATCTTGTTTGAGAGCTAAACGGTATGTGGAAAAAAGGATTGTTTCGAACCCGAGTTTGTTGGCTTGGCATAAGTGAAATGTCAATTACGATTTAAGAATACACCGCTTTCAAGCTCATATCCAAGCTCTTTGCAGAATGCGTCAATGCGCCAACCGAAATGCATTGAACGCCTGTTTCGGCATAGGATCGGATAGTTTCTAGGGTAATCCCGCCAGAAGCTTCGGTTTCGTATTGTTTAGGAATTATTGGTAGAATAGCTGAAATCCTTGCTGGCGTGAAGCGCGTTGTCATTGGAGCTTTTGATACCGATCCGAGAGTATGCGGAGGAGGAATGAAGACGTTGTTAGATCGAGGGATTTCGGTCGTATGCGGGTGCGAAGAAAAAGAAGCGGTTTCGATGAATAAGCCGTTTTTCGATCGAATCGAACGCGAACGGCTCGATAGTAGTAGTATAGAATAGAACTTAGAACTTGTTTAGATTAATTGTACCACCATCATCAATCCCACGAGATACGAGAGCTGGCGAGAAACGAGAACTGAGCTACTTACTACATAAATTAAAACGACTACGCAACTCCTATTTTCTGCCGCGGAAGAATCGAAATCTCTCTGATTTAACACTCTCGAACTCGGTAATTCAAAACGCTCACGTCAGAGAGATTTCGATTCAGCCGCTTTTTGAAAACGTACAGACCTATTATTTATTATTATTACTTCGATTTTTAACCACTACTAATCGATTAAGAACGTTCCTCGAAAGTAAGGAGGTTGTACACTTCTTACCTTTTCATAAGCCTCGTCGAAAGCGGATACCATTTTGGTCGGCAAAGGCCCTTTTTCCGAAGCCAATAAATTTTCGCGACATTGCGCGAGCGATGATGCTCCAATGATAACAGCGTCTCTTTTTTTCCCAGACAATTTTGAGTGGAAATATAACCATCTTAAGCTCGCTTCTGTTGGCGATATTCCGCACTCTTCACTCGATTTTTTAACAATTTCGACGGCATCGAAGTAACAATCGTTCCAGAAACGATTTTTATACATGTCGTTGTTCTTAAATCTTCCAGCTTTGATTTCTTCATCACTTTTTGTATGTTTTCCTGTCAATAAGCCGCCAGCCAATGGATTGTATGCAACGAAGCGCATGTTTAGAGACTTCAACGCAGGTATCAATTCCGGTTCGACCTCACGCGTCAAAGCGTTATACATGCCTTGGTATATCGTTGGTACGACAAAATTATTTTCTTTACAAATAGCGTGTGCTCTCGCTACTTCCCACGCAGCCATGTTCGACAAACCGAGTTCTTTAAACGCGCCAGATTTGAACAACCCTTGAGCGGTTTCGAGAACCTCGAACAATCTCGTCTCCGAGTCCGGCGCGTGTAAATACAAAATATCAATCGAACCAGGTTGCAGATTTAGTAAACTTTTACCTACTTGCTTTCTAAAATTATCTCGTTCTAATCCGCCTTCACCAGCGGTCGATTTCATTTTCTCCCCCCACGGGTTCGCTTTCGTCGCAATCGAAATCTTCTCCAAGACATCTTTTTCCATCGTACTGAAAATCTTCCCTAATAATACTTCGGTCTCTCCATTAGCATAGGCAATAGCAGTATCGAGCTCTATTTTACTATTCTTTGTGTTTTTAATGTACTCCATGATAATCTCTTCCGATTGTTCTTTATCTAAAACAGTGCTCGAATAAGTCCAACCGAACGTCATCGTTCCCAAGATCGTCACAACTGCTTCGCCTTGAATAGCGAGTTCTACATCTTTTTTAGTCGTCTTAGTCATGCTATTATTACTATTACTATTCGATGAAGCTATCCTATGTCTGCGTGTTTTTGTTTTCTTCTGCTTTCTCGGTGTTGTTAATGAAACGAGCGAAGTAGGTATTATTTGATTCGTCGGAACAGTAGCTCGCATGATGATAGATAGTAATTAGATATTATTCGCTTAATCTGTTAATGATGATGGTCGTTTTTTGAGCACTTTTTATGCCTGCATCGCATGCCATTGCGAGCACTTTTTTTCTACTTCTACTTCTACTTCTACTTCTACGCTCTTAACGGCGCGAATTCTTTCCTATGAAACTTCCCTTCGTCAAAGAAAGCGCACTCTATTCTCCTCCCACCAAATATTTTATTATGTATCTCTAACCCGCATTGTAAACAATCATCGGCTTTAAGAAATTGGACAAAAGCGCAAACTCGCGTTTTCTCGTTTCGCCAATTTATTTCAGTGACTTCGAATAAGAATATTCTATGTATTGAACCGTACGTTTCACATATTTCGGCAATTTCATCTTCCAAGTTTTCATCGACGCTAGTTTCGACGTTTTTAATCATTAAAATTGACGTCTTTTCAACCGTATCGTCAAACGGCTCTAGAAGCTCATCACAACCTTTATTACTCGAAGTG
>DGBF01000173.1:9822-10118 GCA_002384725.1 Flavobacteriales bacterium UBA4011 | reverse complement strand
TATCGATCATTCGTATCTTATCCAAAATGGGCTACAAAAATACCGCCTTTATTCTGTATATCAAAACGATGTTAATGCTTTGTTAGTAAATCGTAAAAGAATCCAAGTATTATTGCATTGTAGACCTCCTTTTTACAATCATTAACTAAAAATTGAAAGGAAAACTGCTATTTTCGCATCCACTTAAGGAGAATTAAAGAATATTATGAGCGAAATAGAAAAAGTACAATGCCTGATCATCGGATCTGGACCAGCAGGATACACAGCGGCAATTTATGCTGCAAGAGCAGATATGA
>DGBF01000173.1:3494-9807 GCA_002384725.1 Flavobacteriales bacterium UBA4011 | reverse complement strand
TCTATTTGATGTTTTTTAATAATTATTTTTAATTAAAAACTTACATTTGCTATTCTTAAAGAATTAAAGTTATGACAGATACAATTGAAAAAGTAAAATGTTTAATAATTGGCTCAGGACCTGCAGGATATACTGCAGCTATATATGCAGCTAGAGCAAATATGAATCCTGTTTTATATCAAGGGCAACAACCTGGTGGACAATTAACAACCACAAATGAGGTAGAAAACTTTCCGGGATATCCTGATGGAATTACAGGACCTACAATGATGATGGAGCTTGAGGCACAAGCGAAGCGTTTCGAAACAGACGTTCGATTCGGTTACATTGATAAAGTTGACTTTTCAGGAGATGTACACAAATGCTGGACAGAATCAGGAAAAGAAATTCATGCTGAGACGGTTATTATTTCAACAGGAGCAACTGCCAAATACCTTGGTTTAGAAAGCGAACAGAAGTTTTTGAAAAATGGTGGTGGAGTTTCCGCTTGTGCTATATGTGACGGATTCTTTTATAGAGGACAAGAAACAGTAATCGTAGGAGCTGGTGATTCAGCTTGTGAGGAAGCTCATTATTTATCAAAATTATGTACGAAAGTGACCATATTGGTACGTCGTGATGAGTTTAGAGCTTCTAAAATCATGTCAGAACGCGTGAAAAACACAAAGAATATTGAGATTTTATACAATACAGATACAGTTGAAGTATTAGGTAATGATGTTGTAACGGGCGTAAAAGCCAAAAACAACAAAACAGGCGAAGAGATTACGATTCCTGCAACAGGATTCTTCGTTGCTATCGGTCACAAACCCAACACAGACATTTTTGCAGATTACATCAACTTGGATGACACCGGTTATATCAAATATGAAAAACCAGGAACATCATACACAAATGTACCCGGTGTATTTGTAGCAGGCGATGCCGCGGATAAAACGTATCGCCAAGCGGTAACAGCTGCAGGAACAGGATGCATGGCTGCTTTGGATGCAGAACGTTATTTGTCGGCGAAAGGACATTAACTGAGAAAAAATCATATAAAAAAGGGACGAAAAATTTTTCGCCCCTTTTTTTATATTTATCCTTACCGACCTTTTTTAATTCACTTTATCTTCCAACATCGGCACAAAAGAAAAATCGCCGTAGTCTTCTTCTTCAAATTCTGTTTCTGAAACCTTGATGTATCGCTTCATGCGTTGCACCGCCCCTTCTCCTAAAGGAATTACGAGCCTACCTCCTATTTTCAATTGATCTTTCAATTCATCTGGAACAAATGGTGCACCACAAGTCACCAAGATCGAGTCGAAGGGTGCGAATGCTGGCCAACCTTTGTATCCGTCACCAAAAGATAATTTTGGATTAAAATTGAAATGATGGATTAGTTTTTTCGCTTTTACATGCAGTTCTTTATGCCGCTCAATGGAAAAGACCTTCGCTCCCATTTCACATAAAATACTGGTCTGAAAGCCAGACCCAGTGCCAATTTCAAGTATTTTATCACGTTTCTTAATTTCCAATAACTGCGTCTGAAAAGCAACAGTATAGGGATGGGAAATGGTTTGTCCGGCTCCAATTTGAAAAGCTTTATTTGTATACGCTTGTTCCGTAAATGCAAGATCTAAAAAGAAATGACGGGGAATTGCTTGAAAAGCATCTGCAACCTTTTGACTTTCTATCCCTTTATTTATCAGCTCCTTAATGAGCAATTTACGCATTCCTTTATGCTTATATGAATCTTGCATGGAACAAAATTACGCTTATTCCCTTTTTACACAAGACTTACTTGCCAACAACCAAGTGTTTGTTTGTCATTAATTAAACATAAATCAATAAGCATTTGGGCTTTAAATCTTTATATTTATGCTTCGAAATTATAGCATGGCAATATCTAAGAAGGAACTCGAATTCAATAAAAACGAAGATCAAATACGTTTGAAAATTTCAAATCTTGAACAAGAATTGGAAAAAGTGTACGAAGGCGGTGGGAAAAAACGCACAGAAAAATTGCACGCTCAGGGCAAATTAACTGCTCGTGAGCGAATCGATTTACTCGTTGACAAAAACTCTGAAAGAATCGAAATTGGCGCTTTTGCTGGTTACGGCATGTATGAAGAACATGGTGGATGTCCTGCTGGAGGCGTTGTACTTGAAATAGGATACGTTTCTGGACATCAATGCGTTATTGTCGCTAATGACGCCACAGTTAAGGCTGGAGCCTGGTTTCCGATTACCGGAAAGAAAAATCTTCGTGCGCAGGAAATTGCCATGGAAAACGATTTACCCATTATTTATTTGGTCGATTCAGCAGGGGTTTTCTTACCAATGCAAGATGAAATTTTTCCAGACAAAGAACATTTCGGACGAATTTTCCGCAATAATGCTGTAATGAGTTCGCGCGGAATACTTCAGATTGCCGCTGTGATGGGAAGCTGTGTTGCTGGTGGAGCTTATTTGCCGATAATGTCGGACGAAAGCCTGATCGTCAACAAAACAGGAACTATTTTTTTAGCTGGATCTTATTTGGTGAAAGCTGCAATTGGAGAAACAATTGACAATGAGACTCTAGGTGGCGCAACTACGCACACTGAGATTTCAGGAGTTTGTGATTACAACACGGAAAACGATGAAGACTGCTTGAAAACAATACGCACCTTAATGGATAAAATCGGTGACAAAGACAAAGCTGGTTTTGACAGAAAAGAAGCGCTTGTTCCAAAAAGAGATTTGAAAGATGTATATGGAATTCTTCCTGCAGAGCGGTCTAAGCCTTATAATATGAAGGAATTGTTGACGTGCATAGTCGACGATTCAGAGCTAACAGAATACAAAGCCAATTACGGAAAATCAATCATTTGCGCCTATGCAAGAATTGATGGTTGGAGTGTTGGAATAGTCGCCAATCAAAGAGAAATTGTCAAAAATGCCAAAGGTGAAATGCAATTTGGTGGCGTTATTTACTCCGATTCTGCTGATAAATCGGCTCGATTCATTATGAATTGCAACCAAAAAAATATTCCCTTGGTCTTTTTCCAAGATGTATCTGGATTCATGGTCGGATCAAAAAGCGAACATGCTGGAATCATCAAGGATGGCGCTAAAATGGTAAGCGCCATGGCCAATTCTGTTGTCCCTAAATTCACAATTGTTGTCGGAAACTCTTATGGAGCAGGAAACTACGCCATGTGCGGTAAGGCATACGATCCACGATTAATGCTTGCTTGGCCCACTGCAGAAATTGCTGTGATGTCGGGTGCTTCGGCTGCAAAAACACTATTGTCCATCGAAGTTGCTTCGTTAAAGAAAAAAGGTAAGAAAATCACGAAAGAGGCAGAGGACGAATTGTACAACCGAATCAAAGATCGTTACGATAGTCAAATTAGTCCTTATTATGCAGCTAGTCGTTTGTGGGTTGATGCCATCATCGATCCGGTAGATACGCGAAAACATATCTCAATCGGCATAGAAATGGCGAATCACAAGAAAGCCGAAAGAGCTTACAACGTTGGAAACATTCAGACCTAAAAAACGCAATGCAGGTTGAAATAAAACACTTTAACGAACTCACTTTAAATGAGTTTCACGATTTAATCGCTCTAAGGATTCAGGTTTTCGTAATCGAACAGGAGTGTCCTTACCAAGAATTGGACGGAAAAGACAACGTGGGTTATCATCTAATTTTGAGGAACGAAGAAGGTGCAATAATTGGCACGACCAGAATTCTTCCTGAGGGTATCTCCTACCCAGAAATCGCTATTGGACGCGTTGTTGTTGCTGAAAATTTCCGATATTTGAAACTAGGTCATCTGTTAATGGAGAAAAGTATACAGTTCATCGAAGAAAAGTTCGGTAAACAAGACGTCCGATTATCCGCTCAAACGCACCTTGTCAAATATTACGCCTCACATGGATTCGCTTCAACAGGAAAAGAATATTTAGAGGATGGAATTCCGCATACAGAAATGCTCTTGAAAGTAAAACCAGAATGAGAATCGCACGAATGTTGATTTTAGTGTTTTTAGTGAATGGCGTGTGCCATTCTCAAAAACAAATAGATTGTCAGCAGCACCGAAATGGTTTCTTTGTTTATGATGGTAAACACACGAGCAACGTGGTTTACCGGAAAAACGACTATCAAATCGAATACAATGTTATCAGCAAACAATGGGTAACCGTTCAACTTAATTGGATTAAAGATTGCAAGTATTATTTCACCTACTTCAGAACAACAGAACCATACCTTCTTGAATGTATAGGTAAATCTATGTTGTTTTATATCGTCACTTCCGACGCTGAAGGATATGAATATAAAGCCAACTATAATAGCGGAGAAAAGCATTTTGAGGGAAGATTAATTTCACCTAAAACAGCTTTAACCAAAAAATTACAGCGAACGATCAAAAGGAGATTAAGACAAAAAAAATAAAAAGTTAAAATAGATATGATGAAAATAAATTCAATACTCGTTTTAAGCTCAGCAGCATTTCTGTCTGCTTGTGGGGCGAAAACAAATTCGATAACAGAAGCCGTTGGTGATGTCGTTTTTCAAACTGTAGATGAGGCAAATTTGGACATAAATGTTTCTCCTCGTGAAGACTTTTTTGAGTTTGCGAATGGAACTTGGTGTAAAGAAAACCCTGTACCGGACAGCGAATCGAGATGGGGAAGCTTCAATGAGTTGGACAAGGCAAACAAAGAAAAGCTTACGGAAATTCTGAAAAATGCCAGTATTACCAAGGGTGAAGTAGGTTCGCAAAACCAAATTCTTGGCGCCTATTTCGAATCTTTCATGAATTTTGATGAAAGAAACAAACGCGGGATCACGCCAATTTCAAAAGAGTTGAGTTTTGTAACGGACATGAAGGATATGAAAGAATTGCCCACCGTTTTGGCCAATTTGCACAACATCGGTATTGGCGGTGGCTTTTATTTCGGAATTCGTCAGGATATGATGGATGTGAACAATCATATTCCAAACCTTTACCAAAGTGGAATTGGATTGCCAAATAGAGACTATTACTTCTCTGAAGACAAAAAGGAAATCCGAGCCGCTTATGAAAAGCATATTGCCAAAATGTTCGTAGCAGCAGGTGAAAAAGAAAACAAAGCAGCCAAAATGGCGAGTCAAATAGTGAAATTCGAAACCAATTTGGCTGAATCTATGATGACGCCAACCGAACAACGTCTTCCTGAAAACACCTACAACCTAATAAAATATGACGAAGTTGCATCCATCTTCGATCAATTTGACTTGAAACAGTATCTAAAATCAAGAAACTTTCTCGGAACTGACCAATTTGTCGTAGGTCAACCGAAATACATGGAAAAAATTCAAAAAATGTACGCCGAAGGAGAAATTGAAAACTGGAAAGCGTATTTACAATGGAAAGTTTTAGACCATTATGCAGGACATTTAACAGAAGAGTTAGTTAAGTTAAACTTTGATTTCTACGGCCGTGTTTTGAGTGGTAAAAAAGAAATGAAACCATTAGAAGACCAGGTTATTGACGAAATTACCGGCATGACTTTCAATGAATTACTGGGAAAAGCTTTTGTGGATCAATATTTTTCAGCTAATGCTCAAAACAGAGTGAATGAAATGGTCGATAATCTTTTGATGGTTTTTGAAGAGCGTATTAATAATTTGACTTGGATGTCATCTGAAACAAAAAAAGAGGCCTTGAATAAATTAAATTCAATTGGTCGTAAGTTAGGCTTCCCTTCAGAATGGAAAGATTATAGCAGCCTTGCCTTTAACTCAACTGATTATATTGGAAATTACCGTCAGTCGAACCGTTTTGCCGTTAATAAAAACATTAAAAAGCACGGTCAAACTGTTGACAAAAAAGAATGGGGAATGCCCGCACACATGGTGAACGCTTACTATCATCCTTTACTAAATGAAATCGCATTTCCTGCTGGAATCATGCAACCCCCTTTCTTTAGTGAGAATTTTGAAGATGCCGTAAATTACGGTCGCATTGGAATGGTAATTGGACATGAATTCACCCACGGTTTTGATGACAATGGTTCTAAGTTTGCAGCAGATGGCACCTATGAAAATTGGTGGACGGAAGCAGACAAAAAGTCATTCGAAGAGAAAACAGGTATTTTTGGTCAAACTTACTCTAACTTCTGCCCTGTTGAAGATCATTGTGTGAATCCAGAATTAACGATGGGCGAAAACATAGCCGATTTAGGCGGATTGACTTTGGCGTACCATGCTTATACAAAGACGGCTGAGTTTAAATCTGGAATCAAAAGGAAAGGGTATACGCCAGCACAACGTTTCTTTATCTCGTATGCTCAGTTGTGG
>DGBF01000173.1:3034-3339 GCA_002384725.1 Flavobacteriales bacterium UBA4011 | reverse complement strand
TCTCGTATGCTCAGTTGTGGAAAATCAACTATACACCTGAAGAATTGAAGAATCGTTTAGCAAATGACCCGCATTCACCAGGGATGTATCGTGTAAATGGTCCATTAATGAACTGCCCTGAGTTTTTTGAAGCCTTTGGTGTTCAGCCTGGTGACAAAATGAGAAATGAGGAAAAGAAAGTAGCGAATATTTGGTAAAAATGAAATATTGGCGGTGTTGTGATAATGGTGAATTATTATTTTCCATTATCACAACCATCAAGCGTATATAAACACAAATAGATTTAACCGATTTTACTTCAGGTA
>DGBF01000173.1:0-2892 GCA_002384725.1 Flavobacteriales bacterium UBA4011 | reverse complement strand
TAGATTTAACCGACTTTACTTCAGGTATTTATTTCATCGGAATTGAGAACTCTATGTTTCGATTTTTAAAGCGGTAAGTCTTCAGTTTAATTGACCAATATTATTCTGTAGACAGGATTTTTCAATAATTTTAAAAGGTGCCATAGGGTCATTAAATATAGATGATTTGGAAAAATTAAATCCTGTTTCCATATATCCCAATCCGGCGAAAAACGAACTAAGAATTAAAGGCTCTTCTATTTCAACTTTGGATAAAATACGTCTAATTTACAATCTGATTGGCAAAAACTGCGGTGACAAGGTGAAGATTAACCAGCAATCAAATAATACGCTTATAATTGATATTAGCCAACTGACCAGAGGAGTCTATTTTATCCATACGGAAAACTCCATTTCGAAGATCATTAAGGAATAAAGAAGTATAACCTATAAAAAAAGCCTGACTCTCATCAGGCTTTCTCTTTATTAATTAAGTTGGAACAGCACTTTCTGCTTTCCGATTTTTTTTGCTTCAATGGCTCTACTGTAGTTTATAATGAACTTCAAAGTTTCGATTGAAGGGCCGATTTTAGACTCTGCGACAGGAGCAACTTTAGAGTATTTTTTCAACATAGGCATATTTTGTTTTTATCATTATACCTATTAAACGAAAGTCTTAAAAGATTATTTTATTTGGTGTGAAAATTAATATCCACCAAAGTATCTGCGCAGCGACCATTCAGTAACCAAAGCGATTAATATCAACAAAAACAAGATTTTCCAGTCAATTAAATCGATGAAAACAGATTCGGCATACGACATGTTCACCAAGTCTTTCCTCTCGGTCAAATCACCATACATTGTGTTCGAATTTTCCAAAGAATAGAACTTTCCGTTCGTTTGATTTGCGATTTGACGTAGCACCTGATGATTCGCCTGATTGTCCATATCTTCGAGCAATAAGTCCTCTACAATAAACGCTCCTGATTTGGAATATGATTTACCGTTAAATGTCGTATTCGCCGTCCAAATATAGCTTCCCGGTGTCAAGCGACCTGTGTTTAATCTGTATGAATTTCCATTTAATCCAAACTGAAACTTATTTAACTTCCCTCCTTCTCCTTTTAGTGAGAAATTGATTGTTGGAGTTGTGATCAAATCCATCGATTCATTGTAGAATTCAGCTTTTACGACTAATTCCTCCGCTTTTGTAATACGCTTTGGTAAACTGACAATGAACGGCGAAGTGTTTTGTCGAACCACTAAATACTGTGTGATTTTCTGAATTAATTCGTTAAATGAATCAAAAGAACCATTTCGTTGAAAATCATTTATTTTCCATCGCCAAAGACCTTCACCATACACAACACCATATTTTATTCCATTTTGTTTCCCAAAGAACATCAGCGGATCTTTCTTTTGAATAGCGCCAATTCGTTGATATAGAAACACATCTATTCCAGCCGGATATGCCGTATTACCGAATCTAGATTTCAAAGGCGGAAGATAGTCGAAGAACTTTTTTAAGTTATCTGAAGTCTCAAAAGACACAAAGGAAGAATTGAATTTCGCATCCACATCGTCAGACTGATTTCCTCCAGGAAGCTTCATGCCAATGCCCAAACGGCTGATTTCTGAAGGTGAACTGGAAGCCCCTATAATATAAAGAATAGGAATTTTCTTGCTCGTAATCAAAGGCACAATCGATGGATCATTTTGCCAACCTGGTTCGTGCCATACAATTAGATCTAAATCTTTGGTGTTCTTGTCCCAGTCCTTTGTTAAAATAGATTCTACAGAAAGATTTTCATCTTGTTCCATCACTGATTTGATGGCCGCAACATCAGGATGAGGCGCTCCTGCCAAGATCAAAACACGACTTCTCGCATCCAAAACTTCGATGTAAACGTCGCGCGTATTGTTCTTTACATTGTATTCCCCGTCTACCACAGACAAATTCACCGCATATCTTTGAATGCCTACTTGATTGGCTTCCAATGTGAAATTCACTTGTTTAAAAGCATAATTGGGATCGGCATACGAAACAGATTGTGAAGAAACAACCTTCCCATTTTTCGAAATAGAAATATTTGCTGAACGAACACCCATTTTTATGGCTTCCACCTCCACTTCTATCGGGAATTGGTTTTTTAAAAAGGCAAAATCATTTGTCGTAACTCCTTTTATATAATGATCACGTTTCGGCACGGTATCGCCCAAACCAATGGCAAAGAAAGGCGTTAAATTGAATCTTTCGGCTATATACAGCGGATTCGAGCCTTTGTTGTAATTACCATCCGAAATCATAATTACACCTCCAATATTGCGGTTGTAATAATCCGTGTGTATCATTTCAAGGATAGCTGACAGATCCGTTTCTTCTCCGTTAAATTTCAATTGATCACCTGTATTTCCTGAAAGATTGATGTCAAAATAGTCGAATCGATTCCCGAGTTTGTCTCGAAGTTCTTTTCTGATTTGCGGAAGCCTTGATTTTACTTGAGCTGAATCTTTGTATTTGACTACGGAAGCCGAATTATCAATAACCGTTATGATAACAGGCTTTTCTTCGCGATAATTTTTGTATTCGAAAAGTATTCCAAGCAGTATCAAACCCAATAAAATCAGAGATAAAGATCGTAGAAAGATGAGGAGTCGACGTTGAAAATTGGATAACTCCTTTACCCATCCACTTTTTTTATAGAGTGAAATGGCTAAGAAAATGGCCAATATTGACCAAGGAAAAATCCACCAAAGCGATATATCTGAAATCCAGTTCATTTTTTCGAGTTACGAAAATAAGAAACTAAATGGTCAACCGCTTGGTGGATTTTCTAAATTGTGATTATTTGAGAATTATTTTTTTTCGTCTACGTAGTTTTGCATTGAAAATGAGATACCTAAGCCCAAAAC
>DGBF01000131.1 GCA_002384725.1 Flavobacteriales bacterium UBA4011 | reverse complement strand
GCTCTTCCGATCTATGGAATGTCGCAGCAACAAGTGAGTGACTTCTTCAATTCATATACAGACATTGGTTCTAACTTTTCAGGAATACCCTATGAAGCAGTCGTATTTTACATCGTTTGTCTTGCTTTAAATACCTGGATTTTATCCAAGGGATTGGGCGGAGTAGAAAAGGTAGCCAAAATTGGTGTGCCTTTATTATTAATTTTTGGCGCTTTTTTAGCCGTAAAAGGATTGACATTAGGAACATCAGGAGCATCTGCTGCTGTGCCAGATGCAAACGCATTAGATGGAGTTAACTTCCTATGGACACCACAATTTAGTTCACTTCTCGATCTCAAAGTTTGGCTTGCTGCTGCTGGACAGATATTCTTCACACTTTCTTTGGGAATGGGCACTATTCACTGTTACGCGTCTTACTTGAAAGAAAAAGACGATGTTGCCTTGAATTCATTGAGCGCAGGATTTACTAACGAATTTGTAGAAGTTGTTCTCGGATCATTAATTGTTGTTCCTATTGCAGCTGGTTACCTTGGTTTAGATTGGGTAATCAACAATGCTGGATTCGGAATGGCATTCCAAACGATGCCGTATTTATTTGATAAATGGGGTGACGTGGTCGGAACTTTATCTGGTGTATTCTGGTTTGGGTTATTGTTCTTTGCGGGGATTACCTCTTCCTTGGCAATGGGAACACCTTGGATGGGGTTCATGCAGGATGAGTTTGGTTGGGGCAAGAAAAAAGGCGCTTGGACCTTTGGTTTGATCGTATTAATATTAGGTTTGCCAACTGTTTTCTTCTATAATGACGGCGTGTTTGATGAATATGATTACTGGGCTGGAACAGTTTCACTAGTCGTGTTCGCTTTGGCTGAAATAGTTCTATTTGCTTGGGTTTTTGGAATCACCAAAGGCTGGGATCAAATAAATGCCGGTGCCGATATCAGTTTACCTAAAATTTATAAACCGATTCTGAAATATATCACACCAACTATTTTGATCATTGTTTTCCTTGGAGCCTTGATAACTCCAAAAGGGAATGATTGGGAAAAAGCGCTGACTGAAAAATGGGAATTGGACAATGGGAGTATTCTCGCTAAACTTACCAATAGCGATATTGTCGTGAACAAAGAGTTTTTCTCTGACCACAAAGAGTATGATCAACCGGGTGGTATTGTGGATACAATCATTCACGATGAAGAAAAGAAAGTGCATATCTTAAAAGTGAAGGACAAAGTACGTTTCTATAGAAATGAGCAAGGAGAAGCCAAAGAAGCTAAAAAGGAAGCGATATTAAGCAACTTGGGTAAAAATTATGTTTTCTTCGATTCGGTTGCGGTTTGCAGGGAATATAAAATTAAATGGAAAAATAAAATTGTTGTTGAAAAAGGAGACGAACTAAAATTAGGCTCAACCATCGCGACAGGAAAATTCACAAATAAATCTTTATACATCACAATAGGCAGGTTGCTTTTGTTAGGATTATTTGTATTCATTTGTATACTCGTTTACCGAGCAGGACGCAAAAAAACAACGACATGAACACCTCAGCATTAATTATGATGGTCACGACACAAGTGTTGGTGGCATTTCTAATGGGATTCTTTTTTTATAAAGTCTTAAGAGCTCCGAAAAGACAGGAGCCAGATTCGTATTACGAAAATGATGACGATGAGGAAGTATGAAAAAGGATAAGGAAGTACCCGATTTTATTTCAAGAAAGACCAAAAGAGGAATTCTTCTTTTGGTCTTTCTGTGTTTACTTATCATTTATACACCCAGATTGTTTTCTTTGTTTAAAAAAACAGATGCTGTTGAACTAACTCAATTAGAAATTGAGAAAATGGAACAACTTCAGGCGAATTACATTCAAGAACAACAAAAAAAGAAGAAGAATTCCTTCAAGAAAAGAGAGTATCGACGCCCGCCTAAAAAATTTGACCCAAATCAGTATTCGAAAGCGCAATGGATGTACGTTGGTCTGAGTGACAAACAAGCCGAGGTGATGTTAAAAATCACTAAAAAAGGAATTTGGACGAACGAATTCTTGGCGAAAATTGTTGTCATTCCAGAAGAGGTTTTTCAGTTGATAAAAGATTCTACCATTTATCCAGAACGCAAATACAAAAACAAAGAGCACACGGAATACCCGAAATACGAGAAAAAAGAAATTGTCTTAGTTGAAATAAACACTGCCGATTTAGAAGGCTTGAAGTCGATGCCAGGAATAGGCCCATCGTATGCACTTCGCATCAATGCATATAAAGAGTTATTAGGCGGATTCGTTCGCAAGGAACAATTACTCGAAGTGTATGGGCTGGATTTGGAAAAGTTGGATCAGTTCGAAAAGTATTGCAAAGTCGATCCTTCAGCAATAGTTAAGATGAACATAAACGAAGTGGATGTAAATCGATTGAAAATGCACCCGTATATAAATTACTCGGTGGCCAACAGCATTGTCCAAATGAGAAAACAAAAAGGGAAGTTTAATAAAATTGAAGAATTGAAAGAATCTAAATTAATTAACCCAGAACTTTTCGAGAAACTAAAACCCTACGTATATTTGTAGTCATGCTTGAAAAAAGAATTAAATCTGCCATACGTGATGTGGTGGATTTCCCGAAGAAAGGTATTGTTTTTAAGGACATTACGCCGATAATGAAAGACCCCGTTTTGTCAAATGACATTGTGGACGACTTGCACAATTCTTATGCAACGCAGAATATTGATGCCGTTGCAGGTATAGAAAGTCGTGGATTTTTATTCGGATACCCTTTGGCAATGAAATTAGGTGTGCCATTTATCATGATTAGAAAGAAAGGCAAACTGCCGTATGATAAAATCAGTCATTCTTATGACCTAGAATACGGTAGTGCTGAAATCGAAATGCACAT
Source organism: Flavobacteriales bacterium UBA4011 (assembly GCA_002384725.1). Lineage (GTDB taxonomy): Bacteria > Bacteroidota > Bacteroidia > Flavobacteriales_D > Crocinitomicaceae > UBA2040. The sequence continues at coordinate 3,218 of DGBF01000131.1, read as the reverse complement.
CGATGCAGTGAGTGAAGGTCAGCGGGTATTAATCCACGACGACTTATTAGCCACAGGTGGCTCCGCTTCAGCAGCTGCAAATCTTATTGAAAAGTGTGGAGGGAAAGTAGCAGGATTCAACTTCCTCGTTTCTTTAGATTTTTTAAATGGAAAAGAGAAAATAAAAGGCTTTTCTGATAATATTGACGCAGTAATTAATTACTAAATGTTTAATGAACTTCGACCAAAACGAAAATCAAAAAATGATCGCGCAAATGATTCGCGATTTTGCTGAGAAAGAAATCCGTCCGCACTTTATGGAATGGGATGAATCCCAAGAATTCCCCGTGCAAGTATTTAAAAAATTGGGTGAATTAGGATTAATGGGTGTTTTTATTCCGGAAAAATATGGAGGCTCAGGTTTCACTTATTTCGAATACATTACTGTGGTTTCTGAAATTGCAAAAGTTTGTGGCTCAATCGGTTTATCCGTTGCGGCACATAACTCTTTGTGCACTGGACATATATATTACCACGGTAGCGAAGAACAAAAAATGAAATACTTACCCAAATTAGCCACAGCTGAATGGATTGGCGCATGGGGATTGACAGAAACTGGAACAGGTTCTGATGCAGGAGGAATGAATACAACTGCGGTTCTTGAAGGAAATGAGTGGGTATTGAATGGTTCAAAGAATTTTATCACACACGGTAAATCAGGTGATGTTACTGTTGTTATTGCTCGAACAGGCGAAAAAGGCGACTCCAGAGGAATGTCTGCTTTTATAGTTGAACAAGGAACAAAAGGATTTACAGCTGGGAAAAAAGAAAATAAATTAGGAATGCGCGCTTCAGAAACATGCGAATTGATTTTCGACAATTGTCGAATTCCAGCCGAAAACTTAATTGGTAAAGAGGGAGATGGATTCGTTCAAGCTATGCAAGTCTTAGATGGTGGTAGAATTTCAATTGGAGCATTGGCATTAGGAATTGCAAAAGGAGCATTTGAAGCATCCATAAAATATGCGAAAGAAAGAGAGCAGTTCGGAAAACCAATCGCACAATTTCAAGCGATTGGTTTCAAATTGGCCGATATGGCGACGAAGATCGAAGCATCTGAATTGTTGTTGAATCAATCCGCATTCTTGAAAAACACAGGAAAGAATTTGACAAAAGAATCCGCTATAGCTAAATATTATGTCTCAGAAGTAGCTTGTGAAGTAGCCAATGATGCGGTTCAAATATTCGGTGGATATGGATACACAAAAGATTTTCCAGTTGAGAAATTTTACCGCGATGCGAAACTTTGCACTATCGGTGAAGGAACCTCTGAAATACAAAAATTAGTTATTTCAAGAGAAATTTTAAAATAGTTATTGCATTTTATGGAATTACCCGTACATTTGCCGTCCCAAATTGATTTAAATACTTATAGAATATGTTAATAGTACCAGTAAAAGAAGGTGAAAACATCGAAAGAGCCTTGAAGCGTTACAAGAAGAAGTTTGACAAAACTGGAGTTATGAAAGAATTGCGTTCGCGTAAAGAATTTCGTAAGCCTTCAATTGATGACCGTCAACAACGTATCAAAGCTGCTTACAAGCAAAGAATGCAAAGTGCAGAAATGTAACATATTCGAATAAAATACGTTCAAAAAGGAGGCTTCGGTCTCCTTTTTTTATGCTTAAAAAATTTATATATTATCTTAAAGTAGAACGACGATATTCGTCGCATACTCTTTTGGCTTATTGTGCCGATTTAGAAACCTTTATCGATTTTATTGCTCTACCTTCCGATACTGAATTCGAACGAGTTCATTCAAGAGACGTTCGCGAATGGATTATGGATTTGAATGCTAAAGGTTTATCCAACCGAAGTATCAATCGCAAAATTTCTTCCCTAAGAGCGTTTTATAAATGGTTGAAAAAAGAAGGGCAAATTGAGAGCAACCCATTAGCAAAAATTAAAGGTCCAAAAACAGAAAAAAGACTTCCTCATTTTGCTAAGCAATCTGAAATGGAGAAAATTGAGGTAAAGTTAGATCAAAATGATTTTGAATCAATACGAGATCATACCATTTTCGAAATTTTTTATCAGACCGGAATTCGTTTGAGTGAATTAATCGGCTTAACGGATACACAAGTTCAATCGAATTACATTCGTGTTATTGGTAAGAGAAACAAGGAGCGTCAAATTCCTATTTCTTCAGAATTGAATGCAAAAATAAGGAAGTATCAAGCGTGCCGGGACACTGAGGCAGGACAAGGTAGCCGTTTGTTTGTGTTAAAAAACGGTAAGAATCTATACCCAAAACTTGTTTACAGAAGAATTAATATTTACCTTAGTGAAGTAACGAGTTTAGACAAGAAAAGTCCGCATGTCCTACGGCACACCTTTGCGACCCACATGCTTAACAATGGAGCAGGGTTGGAAACCTTAAAGGAGTTATTAGGTCACGCAAACTTGGCAGCGACGCAAGTCTATACTCATAATTCGTTCAAACAATTATCAAATATTTATTCACAAGCCCATCCACGCGGGCACAAAACAAATTAATTATGGATATTCAAGTGCACTCAATTCATTTTACAGCCGACAAAAAATTGTTAGGATTCGTAAATGAAAAAGTAAATAAATTAGAAGTATTCTTTGATAACATAATTGCTGGAGAAGTCTATTTAAGGTTGGATAATAGTACTGCCAAGGATAATAAAATCGCTGAGGTGAAATTATTGATTCCAGGTAAAGAGTTATTTGCTAAAAAACAATGTAAAAGTTTTGAGGAGGCTGCTGACTTGGCGGTTGAGGCTTTACGCAAACAAGTTACCAAAGAAAAAGCAAGAAATTAATAAATTGTAAATACTTGAAAAGGTGGCAATAGGCCACTTTTTTTTTGCGGCGAAAAAAAAAACTATTTTTTTCTTTTAAAACCATTGCTATAAAAGATTTCTTTCATACATTTGCAAACCCAAATACGGGGTAAGTAAGAACGTTCTTTCAATTATTGACCAAATAAAATCATGTGCCGATGTAGCTCAGTTGGCCAGAGCAGCTGATTTGTAATCAGCGGGTCGGGGGTTCGAATCCCTCCATCGGCTCAATTAAAGCAATGGGGGTGTCGCATAGTGGCTATTGCACCAGACTGTAAATCTGTCACCGTAAGGTATCGTTGGTTCGAGTCCATCCACCCCCACACATTTTTTATTGAATAATATTAAGCGGGAGTAGCTCAGTTGGTA
>DGBF01000137.1:17518-17835 GCA_002384725.1 Flavobacteriales bacterium UBA4011 | reverse complement strand
GTCATAAAATGAATCGGGCGTGACATTTAGAATCCCCATGACTAAATTGTCAGTAAATTCTAATAACTTATCGCGAATCAGCATCTTCATTTTTGTCGTTTTCTTTATCTTCATCGCTTGATTTTGCCCATAAAAAACAGAATGAACAAGACCTCAACGGAATACACAAAAATAGTAAATCAATGCAGAGAAGTTTTCATCAAGAAAACAAAAGATTATGGCACAGCGTGGCGCATTCTTCGACCAAGTTCTCTGACAGATCAAATCTTCATCAAAGCGCAAAGAATTCGGACGATTCAGGAAACTGGAAAAAATGA
>DGBF01000137.1:5391-17397 GCA_002384725.1 Flavobacteriales bacterium UBA4011 | reverse complement strand
TTCAGGAAACTGGAAAAAATGAAGTTGGAGAGAGCATCGACGGTGAATTCATGGCGATTGTAAATTATTGCATCATAGCCATTATCCAATTAGAGGAAAAGGACCTTGTGGAAATGGAGCTTTCAGCCGAGGAGGCTTTGAGCTTGTTTAATAAATATGCGGATACAGCTCATGATTTAATGCTGAAAAAGAACCACGATTACGGCGAAGCTTGGCGAGATATGAGGGTGAGTTCTTTGACAGATTTGATTCTCATGAAGATTTTAAGAGTGAAGCAGATTGAAGACAACGACGGTTCAACTTTGATTAGCGAAGGCATAGATGCCAATTATTATGACATGCTGAATTATTCTGTTTTTTCTTTAATTCATTTGGGAAATGAGTAGAAAAGTTGTTATGAGACCGAAGGCAACCGTCGCGGGACGTTCATTTTTGTTCAATGTGATTTTCGTTGCGCTTAATATCGTAAGTATATCACTTTTGGTATTGGCCTTTCATCCTAATCTGACCGGAAATACAACGGCATTAAAAATTACAGGTTTTGCTATTCTTTTATTTTCAATTTTCGGACTAATCGTTTTCAAAGGAAGAATAGCGCTGGCCAGCGCAGCACGAGTGATCGTCGGTAGCATTTTTATTGTTTCAGGTCTAGTGAAGGCCAACGATCCAATCGGATTTTCGTACAAACTACAAGAATATTTTGAAGACGGCGCCCTAGCTTATCGAATCAAGGAATGGTTCAATATGCCTGAATTTAGTCTCGAAGGTATGGGTGAATCGGCTTTAACATTTTCTGTCTTAATTTGCCTCTTCGAAATAATATTGGGAGTTCTTGTTGTCTTAGGGCAGCGCTTGAAGGTTGTTTCGGTACTCATTGTTGGGATAATGTTGTTTTTTACGTTTCTCACTTGGCATACCGATAATTGCAATCCTGGAGTAAAGTTCACTGATAGAAATAGATACGAATTGAGCAACCCAATTGGGCAAGCTTTGCTGAAAAAAGCGAAAACGGACAAGTCTGTAAAAATTGTAAGCCGAGTAGATGAAATTATCGTAGATGAAACGATGAGTCCACAATGCGTTAACGATTGTGGGTGTTTTGGCGATGCGATGAAAGGCTCTATTGGTCGATCACTGACGCCGGCTGAGTCGTTTTGGAAAGATTTGGTGCTGCTATATTTCAGTATCTGGATTTTGTTAGCTGCCTTCAAGAAAAACCAAGTACCAGAAAAGAAGAAATTACTATATTGGTTGACAAGTCTAGTATTGATTACTTTGCTCAGTTGGTTATTCGCGTGGTGGCTCCCATTACTATTTGCCTTTTTCTCATTTATAGGAGGTATGTGGATTCTGCGGAAAGAATCGACCAACCCGAAATCTTTTTGGAATCTCAATTTGTTTTTGCTCGTTCTTTCTGGTTTGCTGGTTTCCTATGTCTTGATGTATGAACCCATAAAAGATTACAGAGCTTATGCCGTGGGGAGCAATTTGAGCTTAAAAATGAAAGATGGTGCAGAAGGAAAATATTTAGAATATATGACCTTTAAACATAAAAAATCGGGTCGTACAAAAGAAATGCTTTTGGGTTCGAAAGATTATGAAAAGGAAAGACTTTGGGAAAACAAAGATTGGAAATACCTCAGTAATCGACAAAAAGTTATTGTTGAAACTCGCTTGTCATCTATTACAGAACAATTCAGTCCGTTTTTGCCTTACGAAGAGGTTAACGATGATTACCTTCAATTTTCATTCATCACCAATAAATTCGCTAAAAATAATGAGACCTTCGTTCGACTTTATGGTAAGGAAAATGATACGATGTTATCTTTGAAAGTCGGCGATACGACAATTCTGTCAGAATCATACGCGGGATTCCAAATGATGGACACTGTCGAGCGAAGAAATGAAGACTTCACAGAATTCAATATTCGAGAGGATATTCTGAAGCTGAAAAAATTGATCATTCTTTCTGTCCGAAATCTAAAGGATGCCGATTGGTCTGAAATTGAAAAACTAAAAGACATTCTTAAAAAGTCACAAAAGGACAATATTCCGATGATAATGCTCGTAAGTTCTTCTATGGAGGATGTTCGTGCCTTTAAAAAGAAATACAATTTCAGCATCCCTGTTTTTATAACCGATGAAATAGAATTGAAAGCCATAGCGCGATCCAATCCGTCATTAATGGTGTTGAAAAAAGGAATAGTAAAAGGAAAATACCCAAAACGAGCTTTGCCAGATTATAAATGGCTCGAGCTAAATGTGTTAAAATAATTATGAGAAAAAGAATAGTAGCAGGAAACTGGAAAATGAATTTGTTGCCCAATGAGGCGGAAGCCTTGTTCAATGAGCTGATTATCAAAACGGATTGGCCTTCGCATGTTCAGGTTATCGTATTTCCACCGTCTATATACATTAGTCGATTCAACGAATTGAAGGACAACCATGTTTTAGTCGGTGCACAAAATTTCTATCCTTCTAAAAGTGGTGCCTTTACAGGTGAAATATCGGTAACTCAAGCAAAATCTGTGGGAGCAGATTATTTACTTATCGGTCACTCAGAAAGAAGAACGTACTTTGGTGAACATGCCGATTTCCTTAAGGAAAAAGTAGATGCAAGTATTGAACAGAGAAGTCCATTTATCTTCTGTTGTGGTGAACCTTTAACGATTCGTGAGGCAGGTCAAGAGCTGGATTTTGTCAAAAAACAATTGGAGGAAAGCTTGTTCCATCTCTCAAAAGAAGATATTCTTTTTGCAACTGTAGCTTACGAGCCAGTTTGGGCAATTGGAACAGGAAAAACAGCATCCATGCAGCAAGCAGAAGACATGCATGCAGCTATAAGAAGTTGGATTGCAGAGAAATACGATATTGATATTGCCAATAAAATTTCTATATTATATGGAGGAAGTTGTTCCCCAGAGAATGCCAAAGAGCTTTTCGCGTGTCCGAATGTGGACGGTGGATTAATAGGTGGTGCTTCTTTGAAGTCGGAATCCTTTATTCAAATTTCAGAAGCACTATAAATGGACAGTATTGCCTTACATATTGATATAAATCCAATTCAACCTTGGTCAGAAATTGCCGTAACATGGCTAGTAGAAGAGGGCTGCAATGCCTTTGAAGAAAATACAACTGGGATTGTTGCTTATGCGGACGCGTCTGATATTAATCAAGACGAAATAATTATCAAAATCGAATCGTGGGCCAAAACCAATGATATTGAAGTGAAGGTGAAATCTGAATTGATACCCCATCAAAATTGGAATGCGAAGTGGGAATCTGATTTTCATCCTGTTGAAGTGGATGATTTGCTAACGATTATTGCGCCTTTTCATGACAAAGCCAACCGAAAGGGAATGGTCGTAGAAATTCAACCGCAAATGTCCTTTGGCACAGGGCACCACCAAACCACTTGGATGATGAGCAAAGCCTTGTTCGAGTTAGGAGAACTTCTCAATTCTGTTTTAGACATGGGAGCAGGTACTGGCATTTTGGCGATTGTTGCGGAAAAACTTGGAGCAAAAAACATTCTAGCTATTGATATTGAAGAATGGTCGGCTGAAAACACCCGAGAGAATGCCATTAGAAATCAATGTTCGTGCATAGAAACTTTGCACGGCGATGTTGATTTGCTTCAGGATAGAGAATTTGGATTGATTCTTGCCAATATCAATAAAAACGTATTAAAAGCGCAATTCGAACAATATGATAAATCACTATGTGCCGGTGGACGTATTGTTCTGAGCGGTTTTTTTGATACGGATGTAACTGATTTGTTATCTCACGTTGAAAAGTTTGGTTTCGAACTAGAAAAGAAATGGAACAAAGAAACGTGGGCAGCCATACAACTAAAAAGAAAATAATGAATTCGAGAAAGTACGTTTATCTAATCGCATTGCTAATCGTACAATGCAATTTCTTGTTCGGACAAGGTTTTACGCCTGAAAGGGAGAAATTTGTAAAAGAATTTCACAAAACACTTTCTGATTATGGTAAAGGTGATCATAACGAATTCTCGAAAAAACTGTTGCCCGCCATGTTGGTGGATGGAACTGCATTCCCAGAGGCGCTTTTCAAGAGAATGGTTACTACCTCTGATCTTATTCTCGAAAAGAAACTAAAGCCCTATCCAGAATTGTACGATTACGTTTTCTCCATGTATTCCTTGGTCAATTCCAAACAAAACAATGCAAGTATAGAGGCCTGGCACATCTCAGTAGATGATTTATTGGATGCAAGAAATGTGAAGAAGTTTGAAGGTTTTATTGATTTGTCCTCATCGTTCTTTTCTAAAAAGATTCTAACCAGGCAGTCGAATTTTACTTGGTTTTACGAAGGGGGAGAGTTTTCTTTCGATTCGGATGGCAAGGCACAATTCATTCTCTCAGGCGGAAATTTGGTTTGTCGAGTAATAAATCGTGATTCTAAAGAAGCCAAGAAAAATCCTTATGTTGATAGCATTGTGGTGAACAATACCAATGGGGTTTTCGATCCTCACTTAAAAAAATGGGAAGGTCAAAATGGAACCGTTACTTGGGAGAAAGTTGGTTTATCAAAGAGTCAGACCTACGCCGAAATCAAAAGTTATGAAGTGGCGCTGAAATCATCTAATTTTTCAACCGATAGTGTTAAGTTTCATAGCGAATACTTCGATCAGCCCATAATTGGTCAATTAACCGATCGCGCTTTTATTTCGAATAGAAGCACAGATGACTTGTTTCCACAGTTCTTTTCTTACAATCAAAAACTTTTGATAAAAGACATAAAAGAAAACATGGACTTCGTAGGCGGTTATGCCATGAAAGGCAGAAATTTCGAAGGTTTTGGAACGAGAGCCGCGCCTGCCGTGATAACGGTTTTTCAAGATAAAAAACCCTTTGTTATTGCAAGAGCAGTGCTTTTTGTAATCAATGAGGAAAAGGTTTTCACTAAGGAGGCTGAATTTTGGATGCAAATTCATGGGAAAGATTCAATTTATCATCCTGGCGCATCCTTGACTTATACGGATGCAACCAGCACCTTCGAAGTGCAAAGAAGCACCAATGGAATTGGTCAAGCTCCTTTTCAAAACTCTTATCACGAGGTCGACATGTACATCCCGAAAATTGTTTGGGTGAAGGACATTATGGTCTTAAATTTGGATTTTAACTCCGGAATGAGCCAATATCAGCGCGTAGCTAGATTAGAATCAAACAATTATTTCAACTCAAGACAGTATAGTCAAATCCAAGGATTGGCTTCAGTCCATCCGTTGGTACAGCTATTGAGTTATTCCTATAAAAACGATCAACGAGCTATTCCAGAGGGTGTTGCAGCTTCTGCTTTGGGTAAAACAGTGGATCAAGCGAAGTCACTTTTATTAGACTTGGCGAGTCAAGGTTTCATAACCTATGATACGGAGAACAAGTTCATTTCTATAAATCAGAAAACAGTCAACTTTGTTGAAGCACGAGCGCAAAAAAGAGATTACGATAATCTCATGTTTACAGCAGATCTTCGACCCAAAAAACTCAATAATTATTCGGCTGAAGAGATTTCGAAAGATCCGTTTTTACAAGCGGTAAAGGGGAATTATGACAAAATTAATGAGGAACGACGTAAGATGACCAATTTCGGTAAGCTTGATTTGAAAACAATGGATTTACATTTGCTTGCCGTGGACGAAATAGACATCTCACAAAGGCAACACGTGACCATTTTCCCCACAAATTATGATGTCGTAATTAAGAAGAATAGAGATTTTGATTTTCAAGGCTATATTAACGCGGGCAAATTAGAGGTGGATGCAGATGTTTCTGAATTCCGTTACGATGAATTTAAATTCAACCTGACAAAAACCTTAAGCACAACCTTTAGGGTGAAACCAATGTCTGAACAAGATGGTAATCGAGCAATTGAGGTATCGTCAAAATTAAATGGAATAGTAGGCGAACTTTTAATCGATGATCCCAAGAATAGATCGGGAAATGACACAAAAATAATTGGTTACCCTAAACTGAGTTCGACAAAAGATTCCAAGATATTCTACAATTCAAAAACAATTTATCGGGGTGCTTATGACAGTACTCGATTTTTCTTCACTGTGAAACCCTTTGTTATCGATAGTTTGGATGATTTCGACGAAAAATCATTCCGTTTGAATGGAGAATTAACTTCAGCAGGCATCTTTCCAAAATTTGTTGAACAAGTGCGAATCATGCCAGATTATTCTTTAGGTTTTTCAATCAAATCACCTGCAGGAGGGCATGCATTTTATGGAACAAGTGCTAATTATGAGAATAAAATTATTCTCTCCAATTCAGGATTGCAAGGTGCTGGTACGATCAAATTTTTAAGCGCAACGGCAGAGTCAAATGCATTGGCGTTCTTACCGGATAGTACATTGGGTTTTGCCGATTTTGTAAACAAAGAAGTAAGCACAGGCGTTGAGTTTCCGAATGTGACTGGTAAACAAGTGCTAGTAGCGTATATACCCGGTCAAAATTTAATGAAAGTACAATCTACATTAAAAGAGGATTTAAGTTTCTTTGATGGACAGGCTCATTTGAAAGGTACGGCAATTTTAACCTCAAAAGGAATGAGAGGCGAAGGATTAATGAACTTCTTGACAGCAACGCTTGTATCAGAGGATTTCACCTTCAAAGCGAAAGAAATTAATGGGGATACCACAGATTTCAATCTTCGGAATACCAATCCAGAAGAAAACGAGGAAAAAATCACGTTCAAAACAAACAATGTAAGCGCGAATATCTCATTTGAAGATAGAAAGGGTGTGTTTGTTTCAAATGGCGGAGCATATACAGCGGCCTTCCCAATCAATGAGTATATATGTAAAATGGATGTTTTCAATTGGTTCATGGATAAAAACAAGATTGATATGGAAAAAAAAGGTAGTAATGATATTTCATTTGATGCTGGTGTTGATGTTGCTACCCCAAACTTCTTTTCGACCAATCCAAAACAGGATTCTTTAAAATTCAGAGCGCCAAAAGCGACGTATTCCATTGCTGAAAAAGTGATTTATTGCGATAAAATTGACTTTATCGATATCGCAGATGCTCGAATTTATCCAGTCGATAAGAAATTGACGATTCGTAAAAAAGCGAAGATCGATACAATACCTGAAGCTAAAATTGTTGCCAATTATATAAGTAAATATCACACATTCGTTAAAGCGAAGGTCGAAATCACGGGCCGAAGAGCATATGAGGCAGTAGGTGATTATCCGTATTTCGATTCAGAAGGCACTCTAACTTTCGTCCCAATGGATAAAATCAGTTTGGATACTTCATACCAAACCGTTGGACGAGGTAAAATAGGTCAGGAGCAAGGTTTTAAGTTAAGCGAAAATTTCGATTATTATGGTAATTTAATCGTTAAAGCGGCATCTCCATTGGTACATTATCAAGGTGCAACTCGTTTGAATCACAATTGTGCTAAGTTTGAGCGAAGTTGGTTGGCCTTCGACACTGAAATTGACCCGAAAGCTATTCAAATTCCAGTTTCCAACAAGATGAAGAACTTGGATGGTGACCGGATTTCGGCAGGTATCGTTTGGCGCGACTCAAAGGCTACGGACAGCATTCGGATCTACCCAACCTTCTTGTCTAAGATTTATGACAAAGACGACCCGAATGTGCTTTCAGCAAGTGGAGTGTTACAGTATGATAAGATGTCGAAAGAGTTTCAGATTGGACCAAAAGAAAAGTTTTTAAATCCAACTGAAAAAGGAAATATCATCACATTGAATTCGGAAACATGTTCCATGAAAGGTAGTGGCATCATTAACCTTGGAATGAATTACGGAGAGGTAAATGTAAAAACTTGCGGAAATGCCGAATACAATCAAAACAGTGGAGTAACGACCATGGATGTCACCATGAACATTGGAATGACGCTCGATAAAAAAGTGTTTGAAGCAGTCGGTGAAAGAGTAAAGTTGGTGCCAGGAATACCATTTATGGATATCGAAGAAGTAAACATCGAACAAGCCTTGGTTGAATGGGAAGATGCTAAAGTGGCCGATAAATTTAAATCGGACTATGTTATCAAAGGCGAAGTGAAGAAGTTTCCAAGTTCACTTTCTGAAGGAATTACATTTACAGGTTTGCAATTACAGAGCTTTGATAGCGATAGATTCACCCAAAGAGGTATAGTGACTTCGACAAGGGAAGCCGTTTTGGTAAATATTTTCGATAAGGCAGTGTTCAAAAAAATTGAGTTCGATGCTTTCTTCCAAAAAGTATATAGCGGTGCCCAAAGTGATCAGTTTACTTTTCTGTTCTCCGTAACAGGTGGGTCCCTTTATTTCATGGACTATTCAATGATTAAAAAGAACGGAATTATGAGAATGCAGTCTTCAGATGCTGATTTTAGAACTGCAATTAGCGAACTGAAAGACGACAAACGAAAGTCAAAAAACTTTGAGTATGGTCTGATTGAAGGAGATAATCCTTACCTTAGAAACTTTAAAAGGTTATTAGAATTGACAGAAGAATAAAATGATTTGGAATTTTATACTTTATCCGATTTTGGGCTATTTTTTAGGATCCATTCCTACGGCCGTATGGGTCGGTAGGAGTTGGTTCGGGATTGATGTTCGAAAATACGGAAGTAAAAATGCCGGTGCAACGAATACCTTCCGAGTCTTGGGTCAAAAAGCGGGAATCGTAGTTTTAGCAATAGACGTGCTAAAAGGATTGATTGCATCCGTTTTACCACTTATTTTCATGCCTGATCGCTTGGGCTCGGATATATTGGTCAACGTGCAGTTAATCACTTCTTTAGCTTGCGTGCTTGGTCATGTGTTTCCAATCTTCGCTAATTTCAATGGAGGAAAAGGAGTGGCAACGTCACTAGGGATTATTATCGGTCTTCATCCACCAGCAGCAATTATCGCCATGGGAATATTTTTAGCGGTCTACTTAATCAGCTCTTTTGTTTCACTTGGTGCCATATGCGCAGCACTTACCTTTCCGCTTTTGCTACATTACCGATTTCACATTGATTCTCGTAATTTGTTGATTTTTAGTGCTGTGCTCAGTGTTGCCGTTATTTTTTCGCACCGAAAAAACATTACAAGACTGCTAAATCGAACGGAGTCAAAAATGCCTCTTTTCAAGAAAAAAGAATAAAATTGAACTGGATTGCAACCAAAATGTACTGTAGTATACCAGTATCAGCCATGATTAAAAAACTAACCCATGTAATGGTAGGTTTAATGATTTGTCTGTCCCTTTTTGGCCAAACCGAATCTAAAATCCTAAGTGAAGCGAACAAGCTTTTCAAAAGTGAGAATTTCGTGCAAGCTACACCTTTGTACTTGCGTTTGCTATCTCTTTCCCCGAAAAACAGTGATTACAACTATAGATATGGAACCTGTTTGCTTTTCAATGCCGACAAAAAACAAGAGGCACTGCGTTATTTAAAATTTGCTACCGAAAGTCCAAACATAGATCCAGAAGCTCATTTTTACCTCGGTAAAGCTTATCATCTGAATTATTTGTTCATCGAAGCCGTAAGGAGTTATAACAAGTTCGAAGAATTGGTTGGTGCGAAAGCTTCAAATGACAAACAAATTGATCGTTTAATAGAAACATGTGAAAACGGTAGACGATTGTTGATGAATTACTCTGAAATGATCGTTTTTGACAAAAAAGAAATCGAAGCGGATAAGTTTTTCAGACTTTACGACACGAAAGATATAGGAGGGACCATAATTGTAACGGCCGATTATCAATCAAAATTGGACAAGAAAATGGGCCATATTCCGTTGATCTTTTTTGGAAAGAATACTACAGAGATATTTTATTCTTCCTATGGGGAGGACATGGCCGATGGAAAGCAAATTTACCGAAGCAAAAGAGAATCATCTGGTAAATGGGGTGATCCGCAATTAATCAAAGGAAAAGTCAATACGAAGTTTGATGAAGATTATTGCTACAAGAGTCAAGATGGGAAATACTTGTACTTCAGTTCAAAAGGACATAATTCTATGGGTGGATATGATGTTTTCCGCAGTCCTTATGATGCATCGAGTGATTCTTTTGGGGAGCCTGAAAACATGGATTTCGCCGTTTCATCTCCAGATGACGACATCTTTTTCTTAGTAGACGCCAACAATGAAAATGGTTATTTCGCTTCAGCGCGACAAAGTGAAGAAGGTAAATTGTATGTATACAAAATTCGCGTAGATAAGTTGCCAGCGCAATTGAGCATTATTGCTGGACAATACGAATCTAAAATTACACAATCGCCAGCTCAATTAAAAGTTCAGGTTGAAACACTTGAAGGCAAAGTAATCGGACAGTTCAAATCGGATAAAAACGGACAAATTGTATTGTCTTTCCCAACCGGAGGTCAGTATCGCTACAAAATGAATTTAGAGGGTTCGTCTGAAATCTACATTGCGAATGTGAATGTTCCGATTAAAAAAGACATCAAACCAATTCGGCAAAGTTTTGTCCATTTCATGGAAAATGGCTCTGAGGTTGTTCGTGTTTTGGATCGTTTTGATGAGTCGGTAGCGGAAAAAGACGATATTCTTGCGGAAGTATTTGCAAACAAAGCAAACCTAGACCCCAATGCCGATAAATTTGATTTGAATAGCCTGAATAACGCAAAAGAAATTGAAGAGGTGCTGGCTTCTACTGGTGCCCATGGCATGACCATGAATGAGGTCGCAAGCGAAATGGAGGGCAAAGCGGGTCTTATCGAGAAAAAGACAGCAACTCAAATTGAAATTGAAATAGCGGCGGTTAAAGAATCAGAAATTGCAAGACTTGAAAATGTAGCTTCGACTCCAGTTTTGGCCTTTTCTAAATTGACTCCAAAAGAGCAAGAGATATCCATTTTATCTGAGGTAAATGTAAGTTATTTGGATCAAAAAGAATCGTTTGAAGACAATTCGAAAGACAATTTAGACGAAGAATTGAAACTTGATCGCGAAATACTAGCGCAATTGAAATCAGAAAAACAAAAATTGAATCCCCAAACTCAATTTGCAAAAATCGCTGCGATTAGTCGATTAGAGAATCAAATCAAGGAGGATGTTCAAGAAAATGAATTGAATCTTTTGGCATTTTCTGAATCTCGCCAAGAACTATTAGACCGACTTGCATCCAACTATTCGATTGAAAGTGAAAATTTGAATGGAAATCAGGATTTAACGGAATTGAATAAAATGAAAGCGAAAGTCGCTCTTGATGAAGCATTAATTAGCAGTTTGTCCAAAGAGCAATTGAAAATATCAAAATTAGCCCAAGACAATCCAAATGTTCAGAGTATCTCACTGAAAGAAGCGCAATTGGAAGAATTAATTGCAGAGAAGGCACAGTTAACCGCTTCTCGTAATGAGAAAATCAATGAATTGGAAAATTTAGTTGCGACAACGGATCCTGTTAATACAACAAATCCATTTGCACAAATGGACCCACTAATTCAAGAAAAAGCAATTCAAGAGCAAATCGATTGGACGTACGAAGAAGATAAAAATGAAATAGCTGCCATCAGCAACTCAGAGTTAGAGAAAATTCAAGGGCTAATACAATTGGACAAAGAAGCTCAGAAGAAATTGGCTACCGAAAAAGCGAATTTTGATCCGGTAAAAAATGCAGCTGAAATAAAAGCAATAGCTCGTATCGAAAAAAGCATCCAAGAGTCGCTTAGCAACAATCAAATGAGTATGCTAGCTTTGCCAGAGTCGGATGATGAATTGATCAGCAAAGTTGCTAGATCAAATAGTGCTAAACGCGAATCATTATATGCCAACACGTCGCTTTCTGAATTGGATTGGAAGAAAAAGGAAATTGAATTGGACCAAGAATTACTCAAGATTCTAGCAAATGAAAAAGACAAATTCGAACGCCTGGGTTCCGATAATCCACAAGTACCAGAGTTAAAAGAAAAAGCGGATGAAATTGCTCTTTTGATTTCGAAAAATCAAGACGAACTCGCACTTCACGAAGGTCAGTTGAAAAGTATCGCTGGACAATTGGCAATTAC
>DGBF01000137.1:4247-5299 GCA_002384725.1 Flavobacteriales bacterium UBA4011 | reverse complement strand
ATTACAGATCCAATTATTACGGACCCAGTTGTTGATCCAGTTATGGACAATTTGTTTAGTCAATTATCAAAATTCGAACAAGAACAAAATATACTGCAAACCGCTGATGCTGGCTACACTGCGAAAAAGGAAAATCTAAGTAATCTTCCGAACCCAAGACGAGCTCAACTTGAAGAAGGGATTATCGCAGACAAGAAGATGCTATCGGAAATTTCGACAATGAAGAGAAATCTAGACTCATCGAAGGATGTAGCAAAAATTGAAGCTATCTCACGTATCGAGCAAAAGACCAATCAAAATTTATATAAAACGGAATTGGTTCTTGCTAGTGAGCCAGAATCGAAAGAAGCGATTTTATTGAGATTGGGTAACGACCAACATAGAAATATTCAAGAGGTGAAGAATAGTTCAACCTTGACTGAACTAGAAAAAGCAGAGAAAATAATTCAAATCAACAATGCGATTATTAGTTCGATAGAAATTGAAAAATCGATGTTAGATGATTTCGCACAAGAAAATCCAAATGTGGAGTCCTTGTCGAAAAAAACGTTTGCATTGAGTACAATAATCAATGAACGTGAAACGGAAAACGCATTTTTAAACCAAGAGATTGACAAAATTAATTCGGACATCGCATCGATAAATTCTTTGAATAAGTTAAGAAAAAGATTCGTTACCGCTGAAGAGTTAAGAACCGAGGTATTAGAAGGTGATGAGGGAATTTTAGGAGATAATGAAACGACCATTGCTGGTTTAAATGTACAATTGAAGAAATTAGAATCTTACGAAAGAGAATTGAATGCCTTAGATTCAACGTATGAATTTTACGAAAAAACCCAAAATGCAGACTTTCAATCCGAACGTCAATTGGTTGCTGATGAGCTAGGCATAATTGAATCAAAGAAACGGCAAGCGAGTATCAGTATTGGTGAATTGGAAACAGAGGTAATGGGGCCAACTATCTCTCAAATACAAGTAAAATATAACGATGCCTCATTGACGAAATTAGTGAACGAGGAAAATGAATTGCGCGTGGCGATTGAAAGTGATGA
>DGBF01000137.1:3156-4180 GCA_002384725.1 Flavobacteriales bacterium UBA4011 | reverse complement strand
GATCTGTATTTGGTGTGGCGATTGAAAGTGATGATTTGACCTCCTTGAAGGAAGCCAGAAAGTTGGAGAAGAAATTGCTTAATGCAATTGGCGATAGAATCGAGAAGGAAAATTCTATTACTGCCAAAATTGTGAACAGTACTTCTGTTGATAATGAAGATAAGCTTGAGAAATTGAGGTCTTTGGAAACGAATTCAATCACAGAGAAAATCAATATCGAATTGACTGAAAAGAAATACAAAGAAATCGCACAGCAGTCACAAGAACTAGAACAAAGAGCGAAGAAATCAAATTCTCCCGTGGAACAAGCTGAACTGCTAAGTCAAGCCTTGTCGAAGCAGCATGAGGCATCTGATTTACTTGAAATGAGTTACGTAGATACCAAGATTGATAATTTGACCAAAGGGAAAATAAACTCTCTAATGACCAATGGAGAATTGGAATCTCGAAAACGAAATCTGTTGGTTGAGGAAGCAAACAACGCAGCGCAGTTAGCTGAGGTTGATGCTCAAATAAAGAACGAGACAAATGCGAATAAGCAAGGTCAGTTATACGACCAACGAGATGAGTTGGTTAAAAAACGTTCAGGGTTGAATGAAGAAATTGCGCAAGTGGACAAAAAGATTTCAAAAGCACCAACGCCTGGTAAACCAACGCTGCCGGAAAATGCTAAAACGAAGGAGTTGACTTATTTGGAGGAACGAGAGATTGCCGAAAGTAAGTATTACAAAGACCTTTCAACGGCAACTTATGACGCTAGGTTTTTGGAAAAAAAGATTTTAGATTTACTCAATTCAATTGATCAAGATAAAATCGATGCCCAGCATTTAGTAGAGTTATCGCTCACGAATAACGACAAGGATATCAATAAATTAATTCTAAAGAAGATTGCAACAATTCAAGACAAAGAAATTAAATTAGAAGAACTTAAAGCTCAGTTGAAAAAGCGTCAGAACGATTTGCAAGCCTTGATGCCAACTGATCCAAATACAGTTGCGAAAATCAACAATCTTTTAGCTAGAAG
>DGBF01000137.1:969-3031 GCA_002384725.1 Flavobacteriales bacterium UBA4011 | reverse complement strand
TTTAGCTAGAAGTGTCGATCCAATGACCAAGGGAGACGCAGTAGACTATGTTGCCATTCCAGCTACTGGATTTGAAATCTTGACACCAACCAATACAGCTCCTGTTGCGAAAGCGAAGCCAATTTCAGCTGAAACATCAATTGGATTGATGTACCGTGTGCAAGTAGGAGCATTCTCAAAACCTGTTGCAGAAGATCAATTCAATGAGTTCACTCCTGTTTCGGCAGAGAAACGGAGCAATGGTATTTTTGTGTACATGGCAGGTTATTTCGTCGGCAATGCGAAAGCATTTGAAGCTCAAAAATCTATTCGTAAAATCGGGTATTCTGATGCCTTCGTAGTTGCATATTGTGATGGCCAACGAATTACTTTGAGTGAAGCGAAACGATTGGAAGAAACCAAAGCTTGTGCGCCGATACAGTTCAATCAAATTTCTATTCAGAACAATGCTCCGGCGCCGACGGATACAACGAGAATAATGGTAACCGAATTGGATTATTACAAAGCAATTGGCGCAGCTCCTGCTTTTTCGGTGGAAACGAAAAAAGGCTTGTTCTTTACCGTTCAATTAGGTGTTTACAATCGGCCAGTGGATAAAAAGACCTTTAAAGATATGTCCCCATTGATAACGAAAAGATTGCCCAACGGACAAATTCGTTACTCAACAGGAGTTTATGTCTCTATTGAAGAGGCTTTTCCAAAGAGAGATCAAGCTTTCGAAAAGGGAATCACGGATGCTTTTATAACTGCATATTACGAAGGTGAACGCATTAGTTTGACGGAAGCTGAAGCTTTATTGCGTAAAGATGGAACCGGTGTAATTGAGAAAACAGCGGTGGGTATCGCAAAAGATGTGGAATCTCGCATAGAAGCGACTAAAAAATTGGACAACGATATTCAGGAAATCGTGAAAAATAAAATGGTAAAAGGAATAAGTATTCAATTGATTTCTAAAAATCAGTACAATGAGTTCCCAAGAGACGTTTTGAACCGTTTCAATTCACATGCGAGCTTCTATTACGACATCAATGACAAACGAATTAAATCTAATTTGTATAGTCGAATAGATGATATACCGCAAGTTTATTTCTTGAGAAATGAAATTGATACGACGTACATCACTGATCAACAAAGGTTGGATAAAGCGATTAAAAATGACCTGCGCAATGTGTCTTTCGAAATTTCGAGTACAGAAATGGGAGGTGATATGTCGGACATGTTGCTTCGTTTGAATTACCGGAAAGAATTCGTCCAGGAAGGTGAATCCATCGAGGTGATCTTACACGATGTTCCACCCACTATAGCGCAAGATATTTCGGATAGATTAAGAACTTTAAAGATCAGGGCTGAAGTAGTCGATCCGGCTGATTAATCTAACAGTTCATTCAAATCGATGTCATTGGTATACTCCGCTAAAATTTGTTTGTTGTTTTGGATTTCAATCCATTGCACTTGATTTAAATTTTTTAAGATATGTACTTCGGCGAAAAATCCAGAAAAAGCAAACAAAGAAACGGTGTAGGATGGAACTTGACGATTACCAACAAATTCGCCTTTTTCCTTCAGTAATTGGAGCTTTTTTGGAATTGATAAAGATGAAAATTCAGAAATAGTCATTTTATTTGAACCGAATTAAACGTAACTTGTACAGACTTACAAATAAACAACAATGAAATCTTATTTGTTTTATATCTTCTTGATTTTTCCTTTTGGAATGGTTTTTTCGCAGGTTGAAAAGACAGAAGAAATTAATACCAACACCAACACGAATAAAAGTCTACTGAACAATACTTTGAGCATTCCAGTCGAACTGGAGTCTATTAAAACAGCAAAAAAAGAAAAGGATGCCAAGAGATTAGAGGCAGAACCTATGTTGGAAGAAATATCAGTTCCTGCCGATCCAACTGCAGTAGACAAGAATGCTGAAAGCAAAATGGACAGTGATGTTATTGGTGGTTCAGCAGTGCAAATAACCAATTACAAAAGCAGTTTTAAAAATTATTCTGAACAACGAACTCAACGGTCTCTTTCTGTTGAACAGTCTGACGAAATGGAGGATTTG
>DGBF01000137.1:0-838 GCA_002384725.1 Flavobacteriales bacterium UBA4011 | reverse complement strand
TCTGACGAAATGGAGGATTTGTTAAGAGATTTATCCAGTCAATCGCCAGCTTCTTTCGAAAGTTATTTGTTTTATTATCTCAATGGACAGAACGATTTAACTCGATCCAGAGCATTGTTGAAGGCAAATGAATTAAAGCCGAACGATGTGCAAGTTCAAGAAGAAATGCTGACGTATTACGTTTTAATGAACAAAAGCGACGAAACGCGTCAAACTTTATTGAATCTTTCTCAAAAAGATATTTATTCAGAATCGGCTGAGTTGTACGGTCAAGACATGATCAACAGTGCGCCGTCTAATTCCACTTTGATTACCCACGGAGATGAAGACAGTTATGGCGCTATGTATGCCCTAAAGGTGAAACGTGAAAGAGAGGATGTGGAGATTATCTCATTGGATTGGTTGACTTCTCCGCAATACAGAACAAATCTAAAAATCAAGGGATGGAAGTTACCGACCTCTGATTTTATCGATACAAAGTATTTACAGGAGTTTTGCGAACTGAACAAAGACAAAACCATAGCCATTTCCATGACCTTACCGAAGGAATATTTGATTCCCATTTTGGACAAATTGTACGTTTCAGGATTGGTTTTCGAATACTTGGATGTCCCTACTGATTTATCCTTGAGGAATCAAGAATTATGGAAGACAAAACTGAACAAGAAATTAATAGACAGCGAAGACAAAGGGTTGGTAAATAATTATTTACCCATGTTGTTTCAGTTGAAAAAGATATATCAAGCCGACGGAAATACGGATGTGGTAAATGACATTGAGAGTGCCATTCAAACGATAACGAACAGATAGAGTAGAGCAAAAAGCATGCGCTTGCTAA
>DGBF01000201.1:21148-21425 GCA_002384725.1 Flavobacteriales bacterium UBA4011 | reverse complement strand
GGAGAAATTACAGAATACCAAGAGTTTTCCATCATTACTACTTTGTCGCCAACGCCTATTCCCAAAGCTCCACCTGATGCACCTTCACCAATAATTATGCAAATCACAGGCACTTTTAAACGCATCATTTCATAAATATTTCTAGCGATTGCCTCACCTTGACCACGCTCTTCCGCTTCCAATCCAGGAAAAGCTCCGGGTGTGTCGATCAAAGTAACGATGGGTTTGTTGAATTTTTCTGCCATTTTCATTAAGCGCAATGCTTTTCTGTATCCTT
>DGBF01000201.1:13247-21008 GCA_002384725.1 Flavobacteriales bacterium UBA4011 | reverse complement strand
CGCAATGCTTTTCTGTATCCTTCTGGATTCGCCATTCCAAAATTTCGGAATTGACGCATTTTCGTGTTGACTCCTTTTTGTTGACCAATGAACATTACTGAGCGTCCGTCAAGCATTCCAAATCCACCAACAATTGCTTTGTCATCTTTGACGTTGCGATCGCCGTGTAATTCCTGAAATTCACCTTTGGTCATCGCCTTGATGTATTCTAAGGTGTACGGTCTGTCCGGGTGACGAGACAATTGCACACGTTGCCAAGGAGAAAGCTTTGTGAAAATTTCTTTGGTTTTGGCTTTGAGTTTCTTCTCAAGCTCATTGATTTTGTCGGTCATGTCTACTTCAGTAGATGCCCCAATCTCTTTCGTTTGTTCGATTTGTTCTTCTAACGCTAAAAGAGGTTCTTCAAAATCTAAATACGTTGCCATAGAAATATTATTTGAGGGACGAAAGTTACAAAAAATTGTTCGCTATGATGGAGAAGTTTTTTGTTTAATATTTAGAAATGGATAGGATTTTCAATGCAGAGGTGCAGAGAGTTTCGCGAAGAAGGCGCAAAGAAATCATAATATCAATTCTAACATTCCTAGAATTTCTTTCATCAATTTAATAACTTCATTTCTTAATGTTGAATATTTCGACTTACGGTTTTAAAAACTTTAACTTTGAACCATGATCATATTTGCCAACGCGAAAATCAATCTAGGACTTTTTATTCTCAAGAAGAGAAAAGACGGTTACCATGAAATTTCTTCCTTGAAGTTTCCGATTCCTTTGTGCGATGTAATTGAAATTTTACCTTCCGAACATTTCGAATTAAAAATACTGGGTACCCCTATTGATGGAGATATGCAAGACAATTTGATTTATAAAGCTTATTCCATTCTAAAGGAAAAAAACTCCATTGATCCAGTTCGTATCGTCCTTCAAAAGAACATACCTATGGGAGCAGGAGTCGGTGGTGGCTCAGCTGACGCAACATTCACTTTAATGGGATTGAACGACTATTTCAATTTAAACTTATCAAAAGAGACTTTAAAAGGATATGCGGCTCAATTGGGTAGCGATTGTCCTTTTTTCGTGGATACTAAACCTCAATTGGCCTCGGGAAAAGGGGATGAGCTCGTCGAATTTGAACTCAGTTTAAAAGGGAAGTTCCTTTATCTAATTCATCCAAATATTCACATAAGCACTGCTGAGGCATACGCAAATGTGGAACCAATGTCATCTTCCTTTGAATGGGAGAGTCTGAAACAAAAAGATTTTATGTTTTGGAAAGAGAATCTGGCGAACGATTTTGAAAAATCTATTTTCCCGAATCACCCTGAAATAGAGGGGCTGAAACTTGAGTTATACGAGAATGGAGCACAATATGCATCCATGTCGGGCAGTGGAAGTTCTGTTTTTGGTATTTTCGACGAGCGACCAAAAGAATTATTTCCAGAGTTCAAAGCTCAATTTATTCTTGCGCTTTAGTCACAATTATGCGTTCCGTATAAATTTCTTGGGTATACATTTCAATATTTAGAATTGTTACCCCTTCTACTTTTTCACTAAAATCAATTTGAATTTCACCGTTCATTTTACTCCATTTCAATTCGATTTCTTTTCCAAGTAAGTCGAATGCTTTTATTGTTTCAACTTCATTGGTGTGATTTCTCAAATTGACCTTTCCGTTTGAAGGATTGGGGTAAATCAAAAATTTATCTTTCTCAAGTTCATTAATAGTCGAGGTGCTGTTCAAATCAACTTCTAAATGCATTAACCCGCCAAGGTCATGACCCACGAAAAGATCTAGTAAACCGTCTTCATCGAAATCATTCACCCAAAACGAGCTGTATCCTTTCGAATCTATCGTGAGGAAATTGGGCGAATAATAGAAAAAGCTAGAATCTTGGTTCAGGTTGTCATCGATGTTGTTGTAATAATGGAGCTTTCCATCAAATGCTCCACAGAATAGATACGTTGTGTCGTCATGTCGGAAGAAATGAGGAGCAGCATATCCATCGGGCGAAATATTTGCTACAAAAACGTTACCCAATTGGGTGTTTTTCAACGTGAATATCGGAGCTGCAATAGTTCCTGTATTTTCATAGTAGACCAAAGTCCCGTTTCGTTTCCCGACTATCAAATCCAATTTATTATCATTGTTCAAATCAAAAAGTTGAGGAAAAATGAATGTTCCGTGGTTGATAACAGATCCTGTATTGTCCAACATGGGTTGAATAGGGTTGTCAAAAATGGCGTTACCTATAGTTCCAATATTTTTGAAATACATTAAATTTCCATTTTCTCGAGCAACAACTAAATCTTTATCTCCATCACCATCTAAATCTCCAAAGGTTGGAACAGTGCGCAATCCTAAATTCAGATTCGTCATGTTCAAATAATCATCATCGATAAACGTCAATTCGGGATTGCTCGTAGCACTCGTGTTTCGATAAAGAGCAATTGAACTTTCTTTGTCCAAAACTGGTTTGTAACGGAAGAAATTGGCTACGAGTAAATCTTCCTTTCCGTCATTATTTTGATCAAAAAACAAAGGAATGCTTCCCGTTCCATGGTCAATCATTTCACTTTGCAGGAAATCGTTCTGTTGGTATATGAAAGTCGGTAAATTATCTTGTCCGGTATTTTTATAATAGCGAATGCTGCGTTCGTTTTCAGAAGCACTTTTTGCGTTTGCACCAATAATTAAATCTTTCGTACCATCGAAGTCTACATCCAAATAAAAAGCACCAGGAAATAATTGTAAATCGACTGGTGTAGTATTAGATGGGAAGTTGGTTTCTAGAAAAGTCATGGCAGAATTCGTATTAACTGCTGTTCCTCCATTCACGAGTTTAACCATTGCATTGGAAGAAATATCGCCAAGAATTAAATCTTTCACTCCGTTGTTATCAAAATCTATAGCAAGAATTGTAGAACCCGCGTGAGCTTTTGGGAGAATATCAGTTCCAAATTCCGGATTGACGATGACGCTGGACGTACAAGCTGCAGCGGGATCGTTAAGTACGATATTGTTATTGACAGGATCTTCCCCAAATTTCCCCCAACACTCGTTTCGAACTTCAAAAATCAAGGAATCGGAGTGTCCGTATAATTCTTGACTTTGATTTTGGTGATATTCGACATGAGAACCACCCAAACTGAAGGTAAGAATGTCCAAGTCACCATCATTATCAATATCGCTTATCGCGGGAATATCCGCTGAGGCAACGTACAAGTTGTTAATGTCGATTGCGTATTGCGAATAAAGTAAGTTAGAAGCCAATTCCCATTGCAAACCAAGGGTTGAATTGCCAACGTTTTTATACACCTTAACTCCGCCAATACCATAGGTGAATATGTCGTTTTTTCCATCTTGATTGTAGTCGGCCAAGAACAAGCGATAGCGGATATCACTTGGAAAAAGTAGATAACTTTTGTACACAAATTTATAGGAATGTACACCACCACCATCTACAACATGCTCAAAGCATTTAATATTGTCTGTCGTTCGGTCAAAAACAACCAGGTCCATATCACCATCAAAATCGAAGTCAATCTCAGAAAATTGGGCAAAATTAAATCCTCCGGTCCAGGCTTTTGTTAAAGGATTTCCATTTGCATTTACCGAAATATCCGCACTGAATTCGAAGTTGAATTGCCCGTAGCTTTGAAATGTAAAAAAAACACAAAAAAAATAGAATAATTTAACCATAAGGTAAAGATATAGAAAAGCGGTTCTGTCGCATCTGTTAGACAAGGATTTAAAAGTACAAATATTTTTAAATTCTAAGCGGCCAATGCTGTGAGCGATTTGAACGAATTTTTATCTTGACCAATTTCCTGATTCTAATTCTTGATTTTGTTGCTAATGCGCGTTTGCTATAAACCCGAATGGCACGTGAATTTGAACACCCAACGTTGAATTGTTGCATGATCTACTTTTACTCCACGTATTGCCATCATTTCTTCTACATATCGATAACTTAAACTAAAACGTAATTTAAAATAAACAGCTTGTGAAATGATCGACTTAGGAAAACAATGGTGCTTGACCATATCTTTTTGATCTAAATGTAGCTAAATAGTTATTTTAATTAAATTAGATGAGACAGAACCAAAAGCCCCGACTTAAAAGTTGAGGCTTTTTTCATGAAATATTTTTTTAAATCAAACCAAACTGTTCAAAGTGATGGTTCAAATGTTTGTCATTCAGTTTTTGCCATTGTTGGAAATTCAATTCACCATAGAAAGAATGATTGGCACGAAGCGCTGGATTCGTATTGTAAAGATCTTCAAACAGAATCCATTCTTCCACAAATTCGTCTATTGCTAGTTCAGTGTCTTCATTGCGAAGCGCGACATTCTTAGGTGCAAATGGCACTTCAACATTCCGAGCCATCGATTTGTCTGTCTCCAAAAAACCTTGCATCTTTTCGATTTTATCTTCTGGAATCAAAAGGGGTTGCGGATTTTTACCCGTTGCAACACGGATAGTGTCTGTGAGGTGTTCCACCATTCTTTGTGCTGACATACTGCCCCATTCCGGTTTTGTATTCTCATCTAATTTTTCGATAGTTTCTAAGATAGTTTCTAAGTTCCAACGGTTGGCCATGGTGTTTATTTTCCGACTAAGATATGAAGACTTTGAGGGACAACTTCAATATTTATCTCATTATCTACTTCGAAAGGCTCACCATCGTAGTGTGCCACTGCTTTCTCCAATGTAATTTTAGCTTTGGTAAAAGGAATAATTTCGATAAAGCGAGATTTAGCATGTTGCTTTTTAAAGAAACAAAGGACCATAGCTGGGAAATGCCAGAATCGAAAAGGGTGAAGCAAACTGAGTTCAATTATTCCATCGTTTACCTCCGATTTTGGTGAAATGCTGAATCCATTTCCATACTCATTGGCATTGGCGATGGTACAAAGGATTAATTTCTTCTTCGTTTTTACTCCATCGATTTCTATCTCAAAATGAGAAGCACGATAGCTGAAAAATTCTTTTCGAATGAGTTTAACATACCCCCAAAATCCACGACGTTTGTCACTGTCAAATTGTTTGGCAATAAGCGAGTCAAAGCCAAAACCGCCAACATTCAAGAAAGAACGATCGTTGACTTTTACGGTGTCCATTATATCCGCCTTCGAATTGTTTATCGTTTCGATAGCAGCTTTCGTATCCATCGGGATTTTAAGATGGCGTGCCAATCCATTTCCAGAACCTGCTGGGATTATCGCCATTTTAATCGTTGTTCCAATCAATGCGGTTCCAACTTCATGAACGGATCCGTCACCACCAACAGCACAAACTATTTCAAATCCTTCTGCAATAGATTCTTCAGTGATTTTTATTGCGTGATACCTGTATTCGGTTTCTTTAATGTCGTACTCGAACGATTCAGTATCCAAATATTGAGCAATCAGACCAGGAATGTTTTTCTTGCTCTGAATTCCAGATTTTGGATTGACAATAAATCGAATTTTCCGTTTCATTTTGCCTTCGTTTGATTCTTTATCAAATCGTTGTTATATCGCTGTATTATGGCTTTTAACCGTTTTTCCATCTTGTTGATCTGTTTCGGATCGTTGGCCATGTTTTCCTTCGTCCAATAAAATCCACCGTCCAAATTGTACATGTTTTTGGTTTTACCAGCGGTGAATTCCATCATACTCGGGGCGCTAAAATAGGAATAAATTCCCTCCAAATAAGTAATTCCCTCTCTTGGACCTTCTTGATAATACGAATTACCGAAAGCATAATAGTTCGTTTTAATGTTTAATAAATCGAGTATGGTCGGCATTATATCCAATTGCTGAAAAATCTCCATCTTGTTTCCTTTCGCAATTTTCCCACTTGGGTGATAAAAAAGAATAGGAATGCTGTACATTTTGCTTCGCTGACTATAGATCGGTGATGAGGTTGAAGGTGTATGGTCGGCACAAATAACGAACAAAGTTTTATCATACCAAGGTTGTTTTTTTGCTTCTTTAAAGAATTTGCGCAATGCAAAATCACCATAGTTTATTGATCCACAAATTGGTTCAGGTCCATATGTAGTTTGCTTTCTTCTATTCTCTGGAATGAAATAAGGGTGATGACTCGACAAGGTGAAAAGGGTGGCAAAAAATGGAGCCTTTAATTCACTCATTTTTTTCGCTGCCCATGGATTGAAGTACTCGTCTGAAATTCCCCACGTTTTATCAAAATGTTCATCGTTGTCGTACTCTGTTCTGCCGAAGTAATTGTCGAAACCAGCTTGGGCAGCATATCCGTCAAAGCGCATCGAACCATTTGTCGCACCATGATAAAATCCTGAACTGTATCCGGCTTTTTTCAAGATATCGGGTAAGGATTCCATTGCATTGTTTCCATACGGCGAACTGATATACGGATTATCCATTAAACTGGGCAGTGAAGAAATGATGGATGGTACGGCTTCAATTGACTTTTTACCATTGGCGTAACCATTTTGGAAATTCATACTCTCTTCAGCCAATGAATCGAGGAATGGTGTGTACGATGTTTTTAGTTCTTTGTTGTTGAATGCCATCCACTCGTTGCCAAAACTCTCCAACATGATAATAACGACACTGGTCTTTTCAGGTAAAATATTGGCCGGTTTTGTACTTCGTATCGGATTAAAAATTGTCGTTGCTTTGGCCGTAGAATAATATTTTAAAGGTTCAACACCTTCTTTTCCGTAGGATTTAAGCATAGTAAATCCAGTGTTCAGAACCAAAGCTGTGTTGCTTGCTTGAGTGTACTGAGCCGCTTCAATGGTTCCAATCGGACGTAAACTCCATCCACCACGACCAATACTGATCACTACAAGGACATTAATGAGCATCAAAACAAAATGAGGAAGAATGTCCGTTTTTTTCAACGGTTCTTCTTTCCTCGTTACTTTTTTATACGCCCATCTGAGTGAAAAAAGGAACAAGATTAACAGCACCCACATCCACCAAAATTCGATTAAGAATGTCCCAAGTAATTGCGAGATATCGCTACCTGCGGAGGTTATGGCAAATAAATCGGTTGTGGAACGCTTGCTCGTAAATTTAAAATATTCTAAATCGATTAGGTTGAGGAGCAACAAAACAATATTTACCATAAAGAAATAGGCCATACTCCAGACCCTGTAGATTCTGTTATTTCGTTGGAAAATAGGCAAAAAATGAAGTAGGGCAAAAGGTAAAAAATAAATGCAGACGGTAATCCAATCAAAAACGAATCCGACTCCCCATTCATTACATCCGACGGAAGGAAATGCATTTTTGTGCAGGAAAAAGAAAATTATTCGGAGAATTGTCAATACAAATACCGTTAATAGTAACATCCACCAAAAGTTGCGGACATGCGGTGCTTTGAATCGTTTCAACCAGTCTTTATTCATTGAGTGTTCAAAAATAGCGAATATACGGGCAGTATTTACCGTGTGAAAACAAATAAAACTATAATTTTGTATAAAATTCTTTCATGAAAAACGTCAAACGATTGCTTGCAATTTTCAGCTTATTTTATCTTCTGAATACCACGGTAGCTTATTCTCAAAACTCAACTCCTTATGTCCTAGTGAATTTCAAAGGAAAGAAAACGAGCTGGAAGAAATTGACAAAACAAATGAATCAATCGGATGTCATATTCTTTGGAGAAGAGCACAATTGTGTGATGGCGCATTGGTTGACCAAACAACTTTTGTTGGAGTGGACGAAAACGGATAGTTTGAATAAATCTTTCGTTTTGGAAATGTTTGAAAGAGATCAACAAAGCTC
>DGBF01000201.1:10786-13082 GCA_002384725.1 Flavobacteriales bacterium UBA4011 | reverse complement strand
CCCTCCAGAAAAAAATGCCAATTGTTGCCTCCAATATTCCTAGAAAATACGCTTCGCTATTGTTTAAACAAAATCGAGATTCCCTGAAAGCTTTGCCGCAGGAGGAAAGGAATTATATTTGTCCGCTTGATTTTCCTGTGGATAGAGAATTGTCGCAATACAAGCAACTGATTGAAATGGAGCAACACATGAGCGGTAAAAACTTCGTTGAAGCACAAGCCATAAAAGATGCAACTATGGCGGAATCAGTGTTCAAAGAATTAAAAAAAGGGAATAAGGTGTTTCATTTGAATGGTAGCTACCATTCTGATTTTCAACAAAGTATTTTGTGGTATTTGGAATATTATAAACCAGGATCGAAAACAGTGACCATTTCAATTGTTCGCCAAGACGGAAAAAAACTCTCCGATGAGATGAAAGGAAGAGCCGATTTTATTTTTGTTATTCCAGTGGATTTCCCTGTTTCTTATGAAAATTAATTTCTCTCGCGATAATGAGTAAGCTTAAAAGTGTTTTCAAAATGAAATGTCCGCGATGCCAAGAAGGTAACTTTTTTGTTTCGCACCCCTACGATTTGAAAAACGCAGGTAAAACGTATGATGAATGTCCGAATTGCGGATTGGATTATCAACGTGAACCGGGATATTATTTTGGAGCGTTGTATGTTTCTTACGCTTTAGGAGTTGCCATATTTGCCACTATTTATTGGAGTTTTGCTCTTTTTGTGAAAGATTATAGCGTTTGGTGGCCAATACTTGTTATTGCCGTTACGAGTATTCTTACAGGACCATATTTATATGCTTTGTCCAAAATCATTTGGATCAACATGTTTGTCAAATCTGAGAAAAAGAATTAGCCCATATTTCGAGGGTGATAACTCAGAATTGCCTCGCGTAAAAAGCTTTGGTCGAGATGTGTGTATATTTCGGTTGTAGTAATAGATTCATGACCAAGCATTTCTTGTATCGCGCGCAAGTTGGCGCCACCTTCCAGTAAATGGGTGGCGAAGGAGTGCCGAAAGGTATGAGGTGAAACATTCTTTGTCAAACCAATTTCTTTGGATAGATTTTTAATAATCGTAAAAATCATTTCTCGGGTCAATTTTGCTCCTCTGCGATTAAGAAAAACAACATTTTCACTGTCTTTTCTAACATTCAAGTGGTTGCGTGTGTGTTCTTTGTAAAAATTAATTTCCTTTTCTACGCTCGGACTCACAGGTACAATTCGTTGTTTATTTCCTTTCCCGATCACACGAATAAATCCATCATCGAAATACAAATCGCCAAATTTTAAATTGACCAATTCAGAAACACGAAGTCCGCAGCTGTATAGCGTTTCAAGAATGGCTTTGTTACGATGTCCTTCCGGTTTACTTAAATCTATTGCGTCTATCATTTGATCAATTTCTTCTATAGAAAGAACTTCAGGCAGTTTTCTTCCTAATTTGGGCAACTCCAAACTTTCCGAAGGATCGACTTTGATAATGTCCTCCATGAGCAGAAAACCAAAAAACTGTTTGATTCCACTTATGTTTCGCGCTTGACTTCTCGGACTCATGGCCAAATCGTACAGCATGCCAACAAATTGATTCAAATCTGCATATTGCAAATCGGTCAACTCTTTATTTTGTCCCTCACAATACGATAAAAGCTTGGCCACATCTCGCTGATAGGCAAAAATGGAATTTTCGGCTAGTCCTTTCTCGATTTTCAAGTAAGCGACAAATTGCTTAATATAGCGTTCTGAATAAGACATCACATGAAGATATTGATACTCAACGGCCCAAATTTAAACTTAATTGGTCAAAGAGAACCTGAAATATACGGGAAACTTACTTTCGAGGAGGCACTGAAACTTTGGTCAGAGGAATTTTCATTGGAGATTGATTTTTTCCAATCGAACGTAGAAGGCGAACTAATAAATACGCTTCAAAACTCGGATGCTGATGGAATTATTTTCAATGCTGGGGCATATACGCACACGAGCATTGGCTTGCGTGATGCTGTTTCGGCTATCTCAATTCCGGTGATGGAAGTTCATTTATCGAATATTACGAAACGCGAATCATTTCGACACGAGTCTTTTCTGACACCGGTTTGTGTGGGTTGTATTTTTGGATTGGGAATGGAAAGTTACCGTTTGGCTTTGACTTATTTCCAGAATAAGAATTAGAATTTCTCCTTTGGTAAATGAGAAAATAGATCTTTCTTCAAAATATACCTTTGCCAGAGTATACTGTCATTAAACAAACCCTTTCTATTGAATTGGGTTGAATTCTTTTTGATTTCTTTTCTTT
>DGBF01000201.1:9828-10717 GCA_002384725.1 Flavobacteriales bacterium UBA4011 | reverse complement strand
TCTTTTTGATTTCTTTTCTTTTCTTCAGCGAAGAGCCCAGTTTTAGATAAACATCGCGATGTGCCTTGAATACACTTCCCAACTGTTTGAATTCACCACGAACAAGAAAACGAATTCCAGCTATTCCATCTAAAAATAATCTTCGGAACATTTTGGGGAATAATAACCCTTCGTGATTTTTCACAATCATAAATAAACTGTTCCTGAAATTCAAGTATGTTTTGAAAGGGGACGAGTAGTCCAAAGTTCCTCCACCCACATGATATACGACCGATTTTGGTTCTACCATAAATTTGCAACCTCGTTTCTTCAATCGCCAGCACAAATCAATTTCTTCCATGTGCGCAAAGAAATCTTCATCTAGCCCGCCGGATTCATGGTATAATTTTGAACGTATCATCAGGGCTGCCCCCGTCGACCAAAAAACTTCTATTGAGTCGTTATATTGACCTGTATCTTCTTCAATTTTTTGAAAAATCCTACCTCTACAAAACGGGAAATAATCTTTGTCCAAAAAACCACCACTCGCTCCAGCATGTTCGAAATTTTGTTTTGCGTTGAACGATCGAATTTTAGGTTGACAACCCGCAACATCTGGATCTTTCATAACTTCCAAAAGCGGATTCAGCCAGTTTTCGGTTACTTCTATGTCACTATTGAGTAAGAGGTACAATTCACTATCCACCAATTTCAAAGCATCATTGTAACCTTTGGCAAATCCACCATTTGATGCGTTAATGATCAATCGAATTTTAGGGAAGTTTTCTTGCAGAAATAAAACGGATTCATCCGTCGAACAGTTATCGGCCACAATTATTTCATGACCTTCAGAATACTGGATAACACTTGGTAGAAACTTTTCTAAAAAGTCTTTTCCGTTGAAATTAAG
>DGBF01000201.1:7930-9787 GCA_002384725.1 Flavobacteriales bacterium UBA4011 | reverse complement strand
CCAGTTTTTTCAAAGGAACAAGGAAAATTAAAATTGTCGAAAATTTGTGTTGCTATTCCCCCCCCAATGGTTATCAACTCCTCTATTTCCGTTATCGACATCACCATTTGTGGAATTTCTTGAATTTAAAGCTCTCGGCCAATTCTGATTTTTAATTTCTCCAATCATGTCCGAATGAAGTAATCGATAATTTTCGGTCACTAAATCTGAGTTATAAAAGATAAAACGTTTGTTCGAGAAACGTCCAATTTTATTGTATTGCCAGATTTCATAAGGATATTCAGATGCCGAATATTGGCTTTGGATCACCTGTGTTGGACTTCCATATTGTAAATAAACACGTCCTCTATCTGATTCGTATCCACTTAAAAAATGAGTTTTATATAAGGTGTTCACTAAGTCAACTTGGCCTTTGTACTTAATCCAATCGGTATAGGCTTTGGTGCCAGCTGTTGCTGACCAGAAAGCTTGAAGGGTTAAAAACGCTTTTTTTTCATCGTCATTTTTTAAAACGGTCAATATATCTCTAACAGCAGATGGTGGAGCTATTGGAATAACACTTCCAAGATAATACCTTGCACTATCTAATGAAATTGAAGATTCGAACATTGGATCAAGCACCGTCAAGGTATTTAAATTAAAGTTGATATTAACCTCTTTTGTTCGTTCAAAAAGATATGCATCACTGTGTATTTCCGATAAGTCATGCGCTACAATAGACAGTTTTAAATAATATTTCCCAGTCTGTAAATTGCTAATATCGATTTTTTTCAATGTAGGAACTACTTCGGCAGATTTGAAACGATAATAGATGGTAAACTCTTCGACCTCCTCAGTAGTTTCAAAATCAACTATACTTTGTTTTAATCCAAACTCAGGAGTTTCTAGTAAGTTGGTGTTGTACATTTCAACGTAGTACGGCAGAAAGTTCAAATCGTTTGAGAAATAGGTAGAAATTCGAGGAATAATTTCATATCCTGATTTATAGAACATGTTGTTTTCGTCACCTTCTTTCGCTACTTCCGCTATTTGAATGTTACTTATTGATGTTCGTCCTTGTTTGTTACTGATTTCGATTGGTACTTCGCCTTTAATCGGTTCACGGTCTGAGTTTAAATCTCGAATTTCAAGTTTCAGAACGTAACTTCCTGTGTCAAGAACGAAACGTTTTAAATCATAAAAATCTTCAATAATGCTGTCTTTCATGAAAGGAGATTCCAATCTATGTGCATCTTCTTTGATTATATTTCCACCGCGTTCTACTGCAAGAAAAACAGCTACATCAGCAACTAGGCCATCTCCTTTTCCAACATAATTTATGCTTGGACCTGAAAACTGAAGATTCACCTCAAGCAGGTGCCCAAGACTTGGTGCGTAGAATTGTTTCGTGTCGACATATACTCGCAGGCGTTTTCCCTGTGAAAAGACTGTAGCCGAAACCATCCAAAACAATACGAACAGCGTGAGTAATTTCATTTTACTTTAAAAAAGTAAAGTTACAAAAAAGGAATGCCTTTTCACTATTCTAAGGATTGCAATGTAGCAAATGGTATGATGTCTTGATTATATGGAGCATACTCTATTAAAAACACATAAAAAAAATACGATTAAAAGATTGTCAATGAAGGGTTTGTCGTGTTTAATTGGGAATTAAAAAGAGGACGATCATTTTTTTTTACAAACCCACTTGCCAGTATTCAAACTATTAGTACTTTTGCCGCGGAGAGTTGGCAGAGTGGTCGAATGCACCGGTCTTGAAAACCGGCGTACCGCAAGGTACCGGGGGTTCGAATCCCTCACTCTCCGCATAAAAAGTCTCTCGATTTATCGAGAGACTTTTTTCGTTTCACCCTATTT
>DGBF01000201.1:3134-7909 GCA_002384725.1 Flavobacteriales bacterium UBA4011 | reverse complement strand
AAATAGGGTGAAACGAAAAAAGCAATACAGTATGCATTGAACTTTTCATGCATGGCTCCCCCAAATGGGAAAGGCGCAGCCAATCTCGAGAATTGGGAAGGAAATCAAGGTACGCTTGAACAATCTTCCTTGCCTTCAATACATTCTAGTATGCAACCTATCGAATTCAAAACAAGTCTATTTACTATCAAAAAGATTCAAACAATAAAATAATTCGGAATAACAAATTAATCCTTTATCTTGCAGTCGAAAATATCAACCAACATGACTAAAATATTTCTTTCTTTACTTGTATTTACGGTTTTCTCGTTGACTTCATGTGATAAAAAAGGCTGTACTGATGTGGATGCAATAAATCACAATGGAAAAGCAAACTCGAATGATAATTCGTGCAGATATTTCGGTGATTGCATTATCTGGTTCGATATAGAGAAACAAGTAGAATATACAAACGACACAATTCCAACCATATATTGCTATGTAGAAGATGAATTGATAGGGACGATTGACGCGTTTAATTATACTGGAACTCCTCCTTCTTGTGGAAGCCCGAAAGGATTAAATTACGTTCATGATTTAGCAAGAAAACGATCAGATTCAATTGAATTAAAAATAAAAAAATCGAATGATACTTTAATTAGCACCCATACTTTTATGGTTAAGACAAATGAATGTAACGCTTTCAAAATTCCTAATTAACAGACGAAAACGCGTATTTTTTCGTTGAATGTAAATGAGAATTTTCAAAACACTCTTTCTTTTAGTTGCTTGTATCACGTTTTTCGGAAGTTGCAAAAAACTAGGCTGTACCAATGAAAATTCTGTTAGTTACGATGAGTCGGCTAAAAAGGATGATGGTTCATGCGTTTACAACAGTGATTTAAAAATATATTTCAACCAAGCGCAAAGCAATGCTTTTATCGGGAGTGGAATTTTTCAGTTAAAGTACTATTTGAATGGTCAATTAATCGGAACTGTTGAGACGACAGAATATTCAACATCTGCTCCCAATTGTATTTTTAACAATTCGTTTTCTACTGTTGTTAGCATTGGTAAAATTGAATCGAAATCATACTCATTGATAGTTAGAGATAGTTCGGAAAATTTCTTGTATACGAAGGCGCTATTGTTGAAAGGAAATACGTGTACGGTTTATCAATTGAATAATTGATGTAAGAGAAATCAGTATTTACACGTAAGTTATTTAAGAATCAAAACGGTGGCATATGCTTTAATAGCTTCCTCTTTTCCGAATGAATCCACTTTTTCGTGTGTAGTCGCTTTTAGAGAAACGCGCTCAACATCTATTTCTAAAATATCAGCGATAACGGTTTGCATCTTTTCTATATGTGGATTCACTTTTGGTTTTTCAAGAACAACCGTGCAATCTAAATTTCCAATTGAGAACCCTTTTTCCTGAAGTAATTCGAAAACTTTTTTAAGTAAAATTTTACTATCGATTCCTTTTAACTGTGGATCAGTATCTGAAAAATGATAACCAATATCGCGAAGGTTTGCAGCGCCTAATAATGCATCGCAAATGGCGTGAAGAAGAACATCGGCATCTGAGTGACCAACCGCTCCTTTTTCGCTTTCGAGTTGTATTCCACCCAACCAAAGTTTATACCCTTGCTCGAGGCGATGCACATCCACTCCAAAACCTATCCGAATATCCATTTATTTACCGAGAGTAAGACGCATAGTAAAACGTAGAGTATTTGCCAAAGGACTATTTCTTCCGTTCAGACTTCCTAAATAAGAAATGTCAATTAAGAAAGCGTTGTATTTCAAACCGACCCCCGCGTTATAAAACTGGCGATTCCCTTTTGTTGCTGCTTCGTAGAATATACCAGCACGCAAAGCAAAAAGATCGTTGTACCAATATTCAAAACCAGTAGCTATCATAATTTCGTTCAATTCTTCTTTTAATTTTGAACCTTTTACGATTTGTTCAGTTCCATCATCGTTGTACAATTTATCTCCGTTATCGTCTTTCAATAAGGCTCCAGGAGCATCGTAAAAAGATTGAATCATTCCAGCAATTGTACCTACATCACTCGACTGACCCGCGAGAATGGCACCAGTAGAACTGACCGTTCTTGGTGGAGTAGGGACCAATAATTTTTGAACATCTATAGACCATGTCAAAGCGTTGAAATCATCAAATTCTAGGGTAAAGGCATTACCAATTTTTAAATTAGCGGGAATGAAATCTCTAACAGCAGCAGATGAATAACTTACTTTATTTCCTATGTTATTGATTGTCGCTCCGAAAGTATAACTACCTCTGCGGCCGAAGAACTTCGCGTCCTCATTAAAATAAGTAAAGGAAAGATCAGCCGCACCCGCGATGGCGGGTTTTGAGTCAATTCCTCCAACTGTCAATCCGCCTGTTAAATTAGAATAAGCAAATTTACCATTTACGCCAATGGCCATTTTTTCGCTTAGTCTGAATCCATAAGCACCTGTTAATTCGTATTCGCTTGGTTTATCTTCACGGATAATTTGAGCATCATCGGTCGTAAAAGTAATAGATCCCAAAGAGAAAAACCGCAAAGAACCTCCAACAACATGACGATCACCCAATTGTGAATATCCAGATAAATAAGATAAATGAATATCATTCGTCAACTGACGAAGCCATGGAACATAAGACAAACCAATTTCTGCTTTCTCTTTTGCAAAAATCAAATTTGAGGTGTTCCAATATATCGAAAGTGAACTTGGTGAAAGTGCTGTTCCAGCATCGCCCATACCGCCAGCTCTTGAGTCTGGAGTGATGGACATAAATGGAAGCGCCGTGGTTATAGTATTGAGTCCCAGCTTTCCATCTAGTTGGGATGGGTCGTTAACACCAGTCGGTTGCGCCAAGGCAAACATTGGTATCGCCGACAATACAGCTGTTATTATTTTAGTATTCATTTACTTTTTTTGAGTTGACAAATATACGTAAAACACGCTTTGTTATTGTTTTACTTACTTTAATAAGACTAATTTTTCGAGCTTTTCTGCTTTCTCGCCTGTATCCGTTTTTATCGATAAGCGATAAATATATACACCTTTGGCCAATTGATCACCGAAGTCATCTTTCCCGTCCCAAGGTATTCCATCTGTTCTAAAGCCTTGTGTATTCACCAATTTATTGATCGTTTTCACTAACTTTCCT
Source organism: Flavobacteriales bacterium UBA4011 (assembly GCA_002384725.1). Taxonomy (GTDB): domain Bacteria; phylum Bacteroidota; class Bacteroidia; order Flavobacteriales_D; family Crocinitomicaceae; genus UBA2040. The sequence goes on along the minus strand of DGBF01000201.1, from coordinate 4,743 downwards.
GAAACGGTAAATATCTGTATTTGAGTTTCTAAACCTGTATTTACCTGATTGTGTTCGAAAAAGAAGTTCGTACTGGTTGTAAACGGATTCGGATAGTTCAAAACATGTGACAAGGCTGGTGTTTCTTCTTCCTGAACGACAAACTTTATAGATGCCTGTGAGGAGTTGTTATTGACATCCCACGCTTTTAGCGTTAGGGTGTGTTCACCTTTCTCTAAATTGGTAAAATTGTAATTGATAATTCCTGATTGATATGTATTCAAGTCTGCCAAAAAATATTCGTTCAATATGATCGGATTTGCCGAGTTCTCATCTATTATAGCTACAATATCGTGTCCAATGCCAGTTCCCACTGCATTGATTCCATTTTCATCAAACAACTTCGCGATTAGAATCGGATTTTCGTCCGTCAACCCACCAGAAACAAAAGATTCGTCGTTCATGAATAATTCAATGTCAGGACCTTTGTCATCATTTATTCCATTTGGATTTACTCCGCCAATGGTTACGCTTTTATCATACCCCATTGCATCGGTTACAAAATTGTGACCGTACATACTTATTTTCCCTTGACCTAGGCCGAAATTGATGTCTTTCGGCACGATGAATGAAATCTTGAAATAGCCATTTTCTATCGTCGCTTGCCCTCTAAAAATTGCATTTTTCTGTTGTTGATACGCTACGATTGGCGCTCCCGGATCCTGTCCCAATGTATATTCGGTAATCGGTTTATCAAAAATAGTTGGGCTTGCAATTCCATTAAAACTGGTAAGAATATTTCCACTCAAATCTTCTACATGACCCACCAAAGTCATTTTGTCTAAAGCTCTAATCGTGTCATAAATATTGCCCGTCCCTTCGCGATATATACTATCCGTTTTCATAGTCAATCTAGGCATCGCGATGCGCAACGCAGGATCACCAATTAAGGTAAAACTTCGTTTGTTGTCGCCTGAATTGGTGACGTTCTTTGTTTGTCGAATGATTTCTCCAAAGGCTCGTGGCAAACTATCGTTATCTCTTTGAAAGACGTTCAAATAGAATTTTTTGGCTGTTTCTGAATTTACATCGAAGTAAACTGAACGTGTTGTGGTCATCAGAGCAATTGCGCCTCCTTTCGCATTCAAGGATGCCCATTCTCCGGCTGAAACTCTGTCTGGATCATCGTATTTTGTGAATTCGCATGTCGCACTAATCAATAATGGCATTCCATTCGCATTTTTCCAACCTTGTAGCATAGGTACGGTGATAATTCTTTCTTCAGCAACACCCGTTTCACCGCCGTGACCAACATAATTCATTACCAAAACTCCACGTCGAATTCTGTCGTTTATTGCGGTATTCACACCTGGATATCTTTGTCCTCCTGCACCAGAAACCTGCTGATAAGCATCGCAATAGATTTTATCGACATTCATATCTTGTCTATATCCATCAACAAGTGCAACTTGAGGTTCGGTATCTTGTCCGACAAAGTCGTAACCGTTGACTCCAATTGTCAAATCCGGATCGTCTGCAATCTGTACGTACTTTAAACGCCAGTCACCCAAAGTATTGGTCGTTTTGGGAGGACTGCAATCACAATCACCTGGGGTGGCATAATAGGTAG
>DGBF01000201.1:0-2993 GCA_002384725.1 Flavobacteriales bacterium UBA4011 | reverse complement strand
CGTGTCGTCCAACATTCCAAAATAATCATCCGATACCAGAGCTGAAATGTGATTTTCACTAGATGGAACTTGATAGGTGATTACATAATTTTCGCTCGTTGTTTTATTTCTATGGTCGAAAGTGCCATCTCCAAAAAGCAACAAATATTTAGGTGGGTCATTTGAAACTTGCCCTCTATCGTAAAACATTTTCATAAAGTAACGAATCGCCGTAGCGTCTTTCACTCCGGAACTGAATTCATTGTAGATAGCATTTTCCGTTACCACATGAACTTCAAGCCCCTCAGCACGATGTAAATCAGCCAATCGATTGGCATGCGTCAAAAACGAAGGATGACTAACGATGACATAATCAGCTTGAGCTAAACCATGTAAGTTTTGATAATTGACAGATCCTACACGAGCAGGTGTCTTGAAGTTTTGTCCACTTGAAGCGATAAATTCTTTAATCGTATCTGTTGGATGTGTGAATTCAAAAGTAGATCCAACTAAGTTTCCTAATACTCTTTTGGGTATGTGTCTATCTGTAACGTCCCAAACAAAATAATTCGCATTCGAAAAATTAGATATTTCAAATTTCGAAATTACACCGGATCCAACTGAACTTAAATCTCTGAATCCGATTTCATCACCATAAAAAATTAGGTTTCTTCGGGCGTTTATTATTATAAAATCTAAATACGTTAGCACATTCGGATTTGTTCTATTGACAACAATATTGACCGATAAATTGGATGCTGGGTTGGCTGTGAAAAGTCTATTTGTTCGCGCGTAATCTGCACTAGCCGCAGGCACACTTGTGTCATCGACCAGTGTTCCATTTGTGTACGTTTTTAAAGTACTGGCGCTATTTGGAGCATTCCCCGCAAAAGCCGTCCGAAAACCGATTGGTGTAGTACCGATATTTGGGATACTAAAATTGAATGTTTTGTTCAGTTCAACGTCAAATAAATCACCGTACCATCTTTGTCCGCCCTTCACTAAATTCTTAGTTTCATTTTCATAGATTGTTCTATAATCCACAACATTTGTAACATGGGTGGCAGGAGCAAGGCTCGAATTCACGTCTTGAACGCGCAATGGAGTCTCTAATTCGTTAACATTAATGAAATAAAAAGCTACATCTGAGTAACTATTCGTTTTTCTACTGAAGTCAACTAGACCATTTGCATACCAACGGTGTGGGCCAAAAGCATTGAACAGGATATAATCCCCTTGATCAAAACTACCATCGTCGCCACCTACTATTTTAATTGCGTTTTTCGCCAAATCGTCAGTGCGAAACACGGTATTTGATTCTGGAAGCATTCCTTCGCCATTTCCAAAAATGTTAATATGATTTGGGTTTAAGCCAGCTGTAGATATTCCGCATTCTTCAAGGAATGCTTTGTCTATTTTATGAATTCCATCTTCTGTCACAGATATTTTATACCAAATTCCGCTGCCCTCGCGCAAAACGGATTCCGTAACGAAAGATTTAGAAGAAACGGGCTTAGGTTTTTTACCAGTTCTTGTAATTTCCAGTTGAATGTTAGTAATTCTTTTTAAAACGTCGTTTTCTTCAAAATAAGGAAAGAAAGAGGTTACTGCATATAATTCACGACCACTATTAGTGACTTCTACATCTGGCGCGAAGCTAGTTGGGATAGGATGGTTGGTCGTGTTTAAAAATTCTTTATCAATTCTAGGGCAATCTTCCGCAGTGAAATTCACTAAACGAGCGCTAAATGCAGATTTGGGGTCTAATTCCTTGCTCCAAAAATAATTGGGTAAGTTGTTTTCATATCCTTGGTTTTCAAGACTTGGAATCACAAAATCTTTTCCGTTCAGCTTAACCGAAGTAGGTGCGAGCCATTTTAATTCTAAACTGACTAATTCTTGTCCAAGAGAAAAAGTGTAAATAAGTGTAAAAATAAATGTGAAAAAAAATATTTTAAATGAACTCATATGGTTTATAGACATAATGTTGCAATCGTTAGACTGTCGCTTTAACGGCTTCAAGAGCCAAATATTTTAAACACCAAGTGTAACTTTTTTCAAAATTAGAGTTTACAAATAAGAATACCTTACTTTATAACGTTCTAAAGAGTAGAAAAGTTGGAGGAAATAAGGTTGTAATGAATAAAAAGTAAAAATACATGTAACTTTTTTTGTGTGTTACGTTAAAAGACTACATTTGTAAGTTGTATTACAACATGAATAAATAGAATCGATATATGAAATTCTCAAAAATTTTAATCGTAGCCGTTTTGGGCATGGGCTTAATAGCTTCATGTGCTAGGGAAAGATCTTCCAATACTGGCTGGGAGTATAACAATCCGAATAACGGTGGTTTTCAAAAAGTTCCTTTCGTTGATCAAGAGACTGGACCAGGTTTGGTTTTGGTTGAAGGTGGTACGTTTACCATGGGACAAACTGAAAACGATGTGATGTTCGACTGGAACAATCGTCCGGCTCGTGTCACTGTTTCTTCTTTTTACATCGATCAAACTGAGGTGTCGAACTTTCATTGGTTAGAGTACTTGTACTGGGTGAAAAGAGCGTATGGAGAATCTTATCCAATGGTGTATAAAAACGCTTTACCGGACACTTTGTGTTGGAGATCTAAATTAGGTTTCAACGAGAAGTATGTGGATTATTATTTACGTCACCCAGCTTACCGTGATTATCCAGTTGTTGGAGTTTCTTGGTTGCAAGCTTCAGATTATTGTAAATGGAGAACGGATCGTGTGAACGAATTTATTCTTATTCGTGAAGGGGTTTTAGATTTCCGAACAGAGCAAAGTAATGACGATGTATATACAACTGAGTCATACTATGCTGGACAATACGAAGAAGGTGTTAAGAGAAACTTGACCGATTATGATCCTTCGAATATGGAAGGAAAGAAATTAGGTAAAAGACAGGTTATAATGGAAGATGGTTTAATGATGCCTAGATATCGTCTGCCGACTGAAGCTGAGTGGGAATTTGCTTACTATGGATTGATTGGT
>DGBF01000078.1:441-11732 GCA_002384725.1 Flavobacteriales bacterium UBA4011 | reverse complement strand
TCACGTTCAAAAACAGGTCGATCCATCAATTATTCGAATAGAATATGCTGGACACGAGAAACTGTCTATCGATAAAAAAGGGGATTTGTTAATCCAAACCAGTCTAGGTCAAATCATTGAAAATAAGCCATATGTCTATCAAATCAAGATCGGAAGAGCAATTGAAATAGGATGTGAGTTTGTGATTACTAACCAGGTTGTTTCATTCAAATTGGGAGATTATGACAAAAGCATTGAATTGATCATTGATCCTATATTGATCTTCGCAACTTATGCTGGTTCAGTGACCGATAATTTCGGAATGACGGCTACATATGCAAGTGATGGTTCCGCTTTTTCGGGAGGGACAATTTACGGAAATTTGTATCCGACTCCTGATAGTTTGGCTTACGATATTAATTCAAATTTCACGGTTTCAAATGGTGCAACTTATGGAATCACTGATGTGTTTATTTCTAAATATTCTGCTGATGGAACGACTATGCTATGGACCACTTTTCTCGGAGGAGGAGATAATACCCAGGGAACGGAAACGGTACATAGTTTAATTGCCGATGCGAATGATAATCTGTTTTGTTACGGCGCAACTTCAAGTATCGATTTTCCGATTCAATCGGGATATCAATCTTTACACAATGGAGGAGTTGCCGGAACGAATTTTTTCCAGAATGGAGTTTATTTTACTGGACAAGGGACGGACATTTACGTAGCAAAATTATCTCCGGATGGAAACAGTTTGTTGGCCTCTACTTTTATTGGTGGAACGGCGAATGATGGTGTGAATTATAATCCAGCATCTTTACCGTATAGTAATTTAGTTGCTTACACTGGATTGACTGCCAACTATGGCGATCAGTTTCGAGGTGAGGTAATGCTCGATTCGGTTGGCAATTGTATAATTGCTTCATGCACTTACTCCGTAGATTTTCCGATGCAAAATGCATTTCAAAACACAAACGGTGGTAATCAAGATGGTGTGATTTTTAAATTTAATTCATCACTTTCTTCGTTGCTTTGGTCGTCGTACTATGGCGGTTCCAGCAATGATGCGTGTTATTCGGTAAAAGTAGATTCTGCCCAAAATGTGGTCTTTGCCGGAGGAACTATCTCGACGAATTTACCTAATACTACAGGTTGGCAGTCGACCTATAACGGAGGTTCAGCGGACGGATTCGTTGCAAAGATTTCTACGGATGCACAAACTTTTTTTGGGGCTTCATATATAGGAACAGCAAATTATGATCAAGCTTTCTTCGTTGAAGTGGATCGAAACAACCAAATATTTTTGGTCGGTCAATCAGTTGGAGGAAGTTTTCCTGTTCAAAATGCCTTGTATTCCAACCCTGGAAGTAGTCAATATATAATTAAATTGTCCTCCGATCTAAGTACATCGCTGAATTCAACAGTATTTGGAAATGGAAATAGTGGTATCAATATTTCCCCATCTGCTTTTTTGGTTGATGTTTGCGGTAATGTGTATGTTTCGGGCTGGGGCGCAAATCTGCTTCAATCAACACCACTAGGTGGAATGCCCGTTACTTCTGATGCCTTGATTTCAACACCGCCCAACGGGTTCGATTTTTATCTTTTCGTTATTGATCGATTGTTCGATACGATTGTCTATGGTTCCTATATTGGTGGAAATCAAGCCAGTGAGCATGTGGATGGTGGGACATCTCGTTTCGATAGAAATGGAATAGTGTACCAAAGTGTTTGTGGCGGCTGTGGTGGGTTTAGCGATTTTCAAACTACACCGAATGCATGGTCTTCACAAAACTTAAGTTCCAATTGCAATAACCTCATTTTTAAATTCGATTTTCAGTTAACACCTGAAGCCAACTTTAGTATTTCGGATACTGCTATTTGCATTGGGGAAGCAATAACGCTAACGAATAATTCCCCAAGCTCAGATTCATTTTATTGGATTTTGCCCAATGGTGATACGTCAACCATTTTTGAGCCAACACTGACATTTCCCAGTCCAGGAACGTATACAGTCAAATTAATTATCCAAGATTCGATTTGTAATTTATCAGACACTTCAGAAATTCAGGTGTTTGTTGAACCGGAGATTATTCTCACCACATCAAATGACACTGCTTTGTGTTCTGTACAGAACTTTGATATTTGGGCAAATTCCAATGGTGGTGCTGATTACTTCGTGTGGTCGACAAACATCAATTTTACAGACACCCTAAATGATTTCCCACTCGATTCTACGATTTTGGTTTCATCTGTTGGTTTAGCAACATATTATATACTTGCAGGAAATGAAAATTGCAGTAAAATAGATAGTGTTCAAATTGCTATTGTTGATCAAAGTTTAAGTCTGGTTGATCAGATTCCATATTGTTTGGGAAATCCCTTACCGGTGATAACAGTAGTCAACCAAACTCCCCAGGTCAATTTTACACATACCTGGACGCCAACCACGATAATTTTGGGCTCAAATACGGGAACATCAGTAACGGTTAATGCGCCATCAACTCAATATTTGTATCTAGAGTCTGTTTCTACATTGGGCTGCATTGTGAATGATTCTGTCTTGATTGATGTGCATTATATCGATCCTTTGACAGTTAGTATCACAGTAGATCCCAATGATACTGTTCCTCAAGGAGCGTTTGTGACATTAACCGGGAATCCGGCTGGTATGATCAGTTATCAATGGCTTCCAGCTGGAGATGTGACTTCACCAAATACACGGGTCACTCAAACTCAAGTAAATGATTATAAGGAGATTACATTAGTTATTTCTGATGGCGTTTGTTCGGTCTCAAAATCACAGAAGTTGTTCAACTACGAATTTATTTGCGATGAACCGTTCGTTTATGTCCCGAATGCCTTTTCCCCTGATGAAGATGGTGAAAACGATATTCTTTATGTGCGGAGTGTAGTGGTCTCCGAAGTTCTTTTCAGAGTCTTTAATCGTTGGGGCGAAATGGTATTTGAAACAACAGATATGAGTAAAGGTTGGGATGGAACTTTCAGAGGGAAATTAATGGATCCAGATGTCTACGATTACTATTATCGCGCGGTTTGTGTCGATGGACAAGAGAAGATTCAGAAAGGGAACGTGACTTTGTTAAGGTAATTAATGCTGAATTAATGAATCTAGAAATCATTATCAAGTCAATCTCAAAAATTTCGAGGTGAATTATCACAAATTGATTTCCTACGCATGAAAAAAATCCATTTTTTCTATTTACTGATTGTCGCCATTGTGGTGTCTATTTCTGTTAGTCAACTAAATTTTGACAACCCCTATTCGCGATCTATAAACAGTGATGGAAAAGGATATTATGCATACTTGCCTGCTATGTTCATCTACAATGACTTCACTTTTTCGTTTGTGGATGAAGCAGAGGCAAAATACTATCCTCAGGATGGGTCACATGCCAAATTATTCCTGGAAAAGCAGCCGAATGGAACTGCAGTGAATAAATACTTTCCAGGAGTTGCTCTTTTTTACCTTCCCTTTTTTGCATTTGCATCGCTTTTGTCTGCCATTTTTGGACTTCCCGTTGATGGGTATTCCATATTATTTCAATGGGGAGTATCGGTTGCGCATTGGTTTTATTTGTTTGGAGCATTTTTACTTCTAGGTGATGCATTTAACAATTTAAAATTCAAGCCATGGGCAATTATAACTGGCCTTATTGCCATCACTTTCGCGACGAACTTAATGTATTATGTTGTCTACGATTTCACCGTAACTCATCTATTTGGCTTTTTCGGTTGTTCCGCTCTAATTTGGTGTTTGGTAAATTATCAACTAAGTCGGTCCTTCCGATATGTCGGTATTTTTATGGGTGTGTTGGCCATTCTACTCATTGTGCGACCAACAAATCTAATGATGCTTTTCATTGTTCCCTTATTACTAGAATGGAAGTCCATTTTGAAACTGGTAAATCCTAAAACATGGTTCGTAAAATACCGATGGATTTATTTAGCAATTGCTTCTTTCATTTTATTTTCGGCTCCTTTACTTTGGAAAATACAAACAGGGAATTGGCTCGTATATTCCTATGGAGAAGAAGGTTTCAATTTCTTACAACCCCATCTTTTTGATTTCTTGTTTTCTTACGAAAAGGGTTGGTTACTCTGGCCACCAGTCATTTCGGTGATGCTTATTTTAGCAGGATTGTATTTTTATCGGACTCAGAAAATCAGGGGATATATCTTCTTTATTTCAATTCTAGGTATTACTTACATTTTTTCATGTTGGTGGATCTGGACCTTTGGATTAGCCTTCGGACAGCGACCAATGATTGATTTTTACCCAATCATACTTCTTGGTTTTATAGGCTTCCTGAATACGTTAAAAACGAAAGCCTATTTCTTGTTAGCGCTTCCATTTGTGGCCGTAAATTGTATGCAAACCTATCAATTTCATGAAGGCATTTTGTTTAGAAATACATCGAATGGTAAAGCGTATTGGAGTCATTTTCTAAAACTAAAGAAAGATCCACCTCGAGTAATCGTTTCAAATGAATGGAAAAAGTCATCGAGCAATTCTGACCATTCTGAAGCGATACTGAATAAAAACAATCCTTTTTCAAAAGCGATTGAAATCGGTATTCTTCCTAAAAATACAAAAGTGGTGATAAACTGTTTGCTTTCTGGAGAGAATAAAAAAACGGAAACTCAATTAGTTTTGTCTGATTCAACGGGTTCGTTTTATCAAGTGCATTATCTTATGGGAGATGTTTATAATGCTGAGCGTGAACTACAATATAGTTTTGAGATAAATCAAAAAATTACAACACCATTGAGATGTTATTTTTGGAACCCGAATGAGACATATCCTGTCCTCCTTAAACAGTTTGAGATATTTGTTTATCAAAAAAAATAGACTTGGATTGAAGATAATAGCCAGACATGCTGAAAATTCAATACTATATTAAACGCATCGTTGTATTATGTTTAATATGCACAACCATTTAATATCCTTATTTTTGAGAAAACAAATTTCAACTAAAAATTCAAAATCATATCGATGAAAAAAATCATCACTGCCAAATCAGAGAAATTTCTAGAAAAATATTTAAACAACGCTTCACCAACGGGTTTCGAATCCGAAGGACAGAAAGTATGGTTGGACTACATGAAACCTTATATCGATGATCATTTCACCGATAATTACGGAACAGCTGTTGGCGTTATTAATCCAAAAGCAAAGTACAAAGTCGTTATAGAAGCACATGCGGATGAAATTTCTTGGTTCGTGCACTATATCAACAAAGAAGGATTTATTTACTTGAGAAGAAACGGTGGTTCTGATCACATGATCGCTCCCTCAAAAAGGGTGAATATTCATACGGATAAAGGAATCGTAAAAGCAATATTCGGTTGGCCAGCAATTCACATGCGTGCTGAAAAAGATCCCGCTCCAAGTACGAAGAATATTTTCTTGGATTGTGGTTGCTCATCAAAAGAGGAGGTTGAAAAACTTGGCGTTCATGTCGGTTGTGTGATTACTTACGAAGATGAATTCATGATTTTGAACAAAAATAAATACGTTGGTCGTGCATTGGATAACCGAATGGGTGGATTCATGATTGCCGAAGTAGCGCGTTTATTGAAAGAAAACAAAAAGAAATTGCCATTTGGATTGTACATCGTTAATGCGGTGCAAGAAGAAATTGGACTTCGAGGAGCACAAATGATCGCTCAAAAAATACAACCGGATGTAGCCATCATTACAGATGTTTGTCACGATACACAAACACCTATGGTCAGCAAAATAGAGCAAGGTGATTTCACCGGTGGTGATGGACCTGTCTTAACATACGGACCGGCAGTTCAAAATAATTTGTTGAAGCAACTGATTCAAGTCGCAGAGAAGAATAAGATTCCATTCCAAAGAGCTGCAGCATCTCGCTCTACCGGTACAGACACAGATGCTTTTGCTTACTCCAACGATGGTGTTCCTTCCGCATTAATTTCTTTGCCTTTGAGATATATGCATACGACCGTTGAGTGCTGTCATAAAGACGACGTAGAGAACACAATTCGTTTGATATATGAGAATCTACTCGCATTGAAGGATGGACAAAGCTTTAAATACCACACAAAATAGTGCGATAGCAATTCAAGAAAGACTTTCTAAAACGAAAGCCTGTTGCAACTAGTGACAGGCTTTTTTTCTTATCTTTAAAAAATTAAATTAAACTAAAATTCATGAAAAAAATTACTCTAGTTGTCTTGGCAGTTTCTTTTTTGGGTACAGCGAGTGCTCAAATTTTTACCGATGATTTTGAGAGCTATGCACTCGGATCGTATATCGGACCGCAATCTACGGAGTGGCGCACATGGAGTGCAACAGGCGAAGGCACAGCTGAAGATGTTCAAACTACGAACAATCAAGCAAGCAGTGGAACACAATCTATTTACTTTTCGTCGACTTCTGCCAATGGTGGACCTCAAGATGTAGTGCTAGATTTTGGTGTTATGTATTCATCTGGCGTTTTTTCGTATTCATCTGATTTTTATGTGAATGCAGGAAAAACAGCTTACTTCAATTTTCAGGGAAATAACACAATTGGAGGACTTTACGCGCTTGACGTTTATATGGACGGTGGAAGTCTTAATTTTCAATCTGGTGGTGCAAATGTTCTTACAACAACGTATCCTGAGGCGACTTGGTTTACATTAGCAGTAGAGTGTAATTTAACCACAGGAATTTGGAATGTGAAAATCAATGGAGTTTCAGAAGGAAATTGGTTGAATGCAGTAAATACAGTTCGTTATTTGGATTTATATCCCATCTTAAACTCTCAGTTTTGGGTAGATGACGTAAGTTTCGATCATTCGACTTATACACTTTCAAGTTTGAACGCTGCGGCTGCAACTTTGAATATGGGCGGTGGAATTGCTGGACAATTAGCTAATCCATCTTTGGTGATGGTGAACGCTGGAACTACAGCAATCACTTCATTCGATGTAAACTTGACATATAACGGTTCCACTTTAACAGAAAACGTAACAGGAGTGAATATTGCTTCTTTAGGAAATTCTACCGTAAACTTTTTAAATTTGACTTTAGTTGCAGGTTCAAATGTAGCGGTAGCAACAATTTCAAATGTGAACGGAGGAACGGATGATGTTGCTTCGGATGATGTTTCTCAGTTAACAGTTAATCCTATTGTACCTGCAGCTGGTAAAGTGGTTGTTGGTGAGGAAGGAACTGGAACGTGGTGTCAATGGTGTCCAAGAGGTGCTGTTTTCATGGATCGTTTTGCGAATGATTACGGTTCGTTTTGGGCAGGAGTTGCAGTTCATAATGGCGACCCAATGGTAGTTGATCCATATGACACAGGAATGAATTTCTCAGGTTACCCCGGTGCAAAAGTGGATAGAGTAGGAGCAGCAATTGATCCTTCGGCTATGCAAACACCTTTCCTTACAAGATTACAAACGGCTCCTACTGCTTTTATTCAAGTAGGCGCACTTTTCGATGCGAACACTGGCGAACTTAAAATCTCAGGTGATTTCGATTTCCAAGTTGCCGCGACGAATGGTTACAAAGCTGTTTTCGTTTTAACGGAAGATGGTGTTACTGGTGGAACTGGTTATGCGCAGTCTAATGCTTATGCTGGTGGAGGCCAAGGTCCAATGGGCGGATACGAATTATTGCCAAGTCCAGTGCCTGCTTCTCAAATGGTTTATGATCACGTAGCTAGAACAATTGAGCCTTCATTTGGTGGATTTACAGGGAGTTTCCCAGCGACAATTCCAGCAATGTCAACGCATGCGGTTAATCATACAATCATGATACCTTCAACTTGGAATGCTGACTCACTTCACATAATCGTGATGTTAGTTGCACCAAATGGACAAATTGATAATGCAGGTCAGGCTTCAATTGCTACGGCTGTTTCTAACGGATATGTTGTTGGAACATCGACAAGTGGTCTTAGTTTAACCGAAATCAATCATATCGATGCTACGTTCAAAATGTATCCAAATCCAGCAACAACACACGTTGCTTTGACTTTCAATTTGAAAAACGAAAGTGATGTTGCTATACGAATAATCGACATGGCTGGAAAAGTTTTGGCAAGCAGAGCGTACGATTCTATGAATGGATCAAGTTCGATCAATTACAATACATCAGATTTGAAACCTGGAATCTATATGGTTGAGGTAACAATAAATGGAGAACGATTGACACGTCAGTTGGCGATTAAATAAGAATTCATTAAAACATGTAAAGAGAACCGTGATATATGATATTGCGGTTCTTTTTTTGTCTTTAAAATTGTAATTTTGCGACATGAAATGGATAGGCGAGCAAATAAGTTTTCACGAGGATAAAAACAGATTCACCTTTATTATTTATCCCAAAAAGAAGGCTATCGTCAATATGCTGATGGGTGCTTGGTGTGGTATGTGGTTGGTGATCGGAATCACAATGATTTGGGCGTTTTTCACCTTGAAACTAACTCAGCAAGAAAATTTAATCATCGGAATATTCTTAGTTTTTTGGACCTATTATGCACAACGAGTGGGTCGGGCATTTCTCTGGTTACTTTACGGGAAAGAAATGTTGAAAATCAATGAAGTGGGCCTTTCCATCAAAAGATCCATACGGGGCTACGGCAAAGCGAAAGAATACTTTCACGAGAACATAGACAAAATGCGCGTGCATCAACCAAAAGAAAATTCTATTCAAGCCGCTTGGGAAGAATCGCCATGGGTATCAGGAGGTGAGCGATTGGAATTTGATTATGCAGGAAAAGTAGTTCGGTTCGGAAGGAAACTGCCTGAAAAAGATGCGAAAATAATCTTTCAAATGATAACGAAAAGAGTTGAGGCGCAGATGAAGCAAAATCGGAAGAATTCGATTAATAATTAATCTTCTAATTCTTTCTCCATCAAGAAATGCTGCAACACATCAAATAATTTATACGAAGGTTCGACTAAGGTGTAGCCCAACTCCAAATAAAAATCTACCGCATAATCTCGGGCGTGGAGAATTATTTTTCGGTATTCTTTTTCGAAGGCTTCATGCTCTAACGCATACATGATTAATTTCCCGAAGCCCTTTCGTTGTTCGCCTAATTCTACCGCAACAAATCGCGTTTGACAAACATCCATGTCTACTTCATCTAGTCGTGCAATAGCTTTTAGCACCTTGTCTTCATATAAAGCAAAATGAATTCCGTCTTCGTCGCCGTCATTTTTTTCAGAACCACGCGGTTGATTCAATGGTTGGCGCAAAACTCGGTAGCGAAGATCATAATAATCTTCCCATTCATCCTCAGTTTTCGGCAGTCTAATTTCTATTTCCATTTGAATATAGCAGATCGAATACGTTTCGTATTTTGGTTTTCAATTTCTTCATTTAAAATTAAATCTTTTGCCGATTTATCTGCAAAAACTTCCTTCAAATTTTTCACTTTTCCGCAAGGCACCTTTTTGACTTCCATGAAACTTAGAATGTCAGCTGATGCTATCCACCCAACCTTCTTTTGAATATGATCTTTGAGTTCAATTCGATTTTCAACTCTGGCCTTGTTCGTCGAGAATTTGTGATCAACTGAGATGTTTGAAAGTTCAAGAAATTCGCAAAGAATACCGAAATGTTTGTTAGACCCAATGGCAAATACAATTTGAGCTTTATCCTTTGTCTCGAAAATCTCACCATAAGGGGCAATGTTGGGGTGCAAACTTCCGATTCGTTGTGGAATTTCGTTGCTCATCAAATAGTTGGATGCTTGATTGGCCAAACTTGAAATAGCAGCGTCGTACAATGATGCGCTCACGGTCGCTCCGTTTCCGGTTTTTTCTCGTTGATACAAAGCTAAGAATAGAGCTTCCTTCAAATGATGAGCGGTCAAAACATCAATAAATGCAACAGGCATTTTGGTCGGTGGCCCATCTTTTTGACCATTTATATGCATAAATCCAGACTCTGCTTGAAGAATTAAATCATACGCTACTCTATCACTGTCATCACCGAAACCACTGATTTTTCCGTGAATAAGTCTCGGGTTTAATTCCATCAACTTTTCATCTTCAATGCCAAATTTTTCGGCATCTCCGTTTTTAAAATTGCTAATTAAAATATCGGCTGACCGAACCATTTCTATAAAAGTGTTTTGTCCTTCCCCTGTCGATAAATCCACTTTTAAATATTTCTTCCCGTAATTGACGGATGAAAAATAATTCGAAACGTTAGAATCCTTGTTTTCACTGGGCAATTTCCATGTTCGTGTCACATCTCCATGAATGGGATGTTCAATTTTAATCACTTCGGCACCTAATTCCGCCAAAAACATACCTACCGATGGTCCCGCCAAAACCGAACTCGTATCAATTACTTTTAAATCTTTCAGAAAATCCATCTCCATAATTCAAAAATACCATTAAATCTTTACCTTTAGAGTCAAAGATTCAAACTATGAAAATCATTTCTTTTAACGTCAACGGAGTTCGTGCAATAACTAAAAAAAACTTTGTCGAAGACATGAAAAAGGTCGATGCAGATGTGATTTGTCTGCAAGAAACAAAGGCAACTGTTGAGCAAATGAAAGAAGCCGTGGCAGACTTGAAAGGATATCATGTTTTTGGGAACGAAGCGGATAAGAAAGGATATTCTGGAACGGCAATTTTATCGAAAATCGAACCGATTTCTGTTCAAGTTGACATGGGGATTGTAGAGCACGATGCGGAAGGAAGAGTAATTTGTGCCGAATACGTTGATTTTTATGTCATCACAGTTTACACTCCGAATTCGGGAAGCGATTTAAGAAGATTGGAGTATCGTCAGAAATGGGATGCTGATTTTTTAGCGTATTTGAAAAATTTAGAAAAGAAAAAACCGGTTATTGTTTGTGGCGATTTAAATGTAGCACACAAGGAAATTGATTTGGCTCGCCCAAAACCGAATTACAATAAATCGGCCGGATTCATGCAAGAAGAAATTGATGGAATGGATGCGTACACCTCAAACGGTTTCGTTGATACCTTCCGTTTTAAAAATGGGGATGAGGTGAAATATTCTTGGTGGAGCTATCGTGGTGGTGCCCGTAACAAGAATGTAGGCTGGAGGATAGATTACTTTTTGGTTTCGGATAAAATCAAAAATTTCGTTAAGGAGTCTATCATCTTTAACGACATTCATGGCTCGGACCATTGTCCAGTAGGGGTTGTTGTTTAGTGTAATTGGGTATTATCTTGCATCAAACTTTCCGTAAGCGGCAACTTAACCATCTTTATTTTCTTTGCTGTTCTTCGCTGCTTCCATTGTGCGAACGACTTTTGTAAACCTTCTTTTCACTTGA
>DGBF01000078.1:0-248 GCA_002384725.1 Flavobacteriales bacterium UBA4011 | reverse complement strand
AAAGGATCAAAGCGAACATTGTTTTAAGCATTTTCATATCCTTTGGTTTATTGATTTGTGTTCTTAAGGATAAGGTAAACTTAGTTTTAGGTTAAAAAAAAGGTTGAACAAATTGTCCAACCTTAATATTTTCGAGTAAAGAAAAGTTCTTATTTAGAACCTCCTCCAGAACAACAAGCTTTTTTCTCACCGTTTGAAGTGCATTCTTTCGCTTCTCCTTTTTTGGCTTTCTTTTTCTTTTTCTTTTT
>DGBF01000032.1 GCA_002384725.1 Flavobacteriales bacterium UBA4011 | reverse complement strand
AATTCAAGTTGTACTTGAAGCAATTGAAAAAGCAGGATTCAAACCAGGCGAGGATGTCTATATTGCATTGGATGCAGCGGCTTCTGAATTCTATAATGGTGAGACAAATCAGTATGTATTTAAATCAACAGGTGATCAAATGTCACCTACCGAAATGGTTGATTATTGGAAAAACTGGGTGAATAAATATCCAATTGCATCTATTGAAGATGGATTGGCTGAAGATGATTGGTCGGGTTGGAAATTATTGACAGAAACTGTTGGCGATAAAGTTCAATTGGTTGGAGACGATTTATTCGTAACAAATACCAAAAGATTACAACGCGGAATCAATGAAGGAATTGCGAATTCAATTTTGGTAAAAGTGAACCAAATCGGAAGTCTATCGGAAACAATTGATGCTGTTCAATTGGCAACAAAGAATAGCTATACCTGTGTGATGAGCCACAGAAGCGGCGAAACAGAAGATTCTACAATTGCCGATTTAGCAGTTGCTTTGAATACGGGACAAATAAAAACGGGTTCTGCATCACGAAGCGATAGAATGGCCAAATACAATCAACTTTTAAGAATTGAGCAAGAATTAGGCGAGAGCGCATATTATCCAGGAAAAGATTTTAAATTCCTTTAATACCGGATAAACTTTCTTTAAATTGTGAAAAATGGGGGCTTCCCCATTTTTTTGAACTAATTTTTCGATATTTTTGGAAATTAGACAACCCTCCCCAACAACTACCGTCATAAATAAAAACAATAACTATGAAATTTTCAATGCTGAAATTTGTTCAGACTATGAATTTGCTATCAAAAATTGGTTCGTATGCAGTTATCGCCGTTCTAATTTTGATAGGAAGTTCCCTAGGAAATGCGCAACAAAACACAACTTTCAACTATACAGGTTCTGCACAATATTGGACAGTGCCTGCTTGTGTTACCTCGATTCAGATTACATGTGCTGGTGCACAAGGTGGAAGTGGCGCAGCTAATTCACCAGGAGGTAGAGGAGCTTTGATGACAGGTACAATTCCGGTTGTAGCTGGACAAGTCATTCAAATTAATGTTGGAGGACAAGGTATGCCTATCAATGGTGGTTGGAACGGCGGTGGTAACGGCTGGACCGGAGCACCAACAACTCACCCTGCTTCTGGCGGCGGTGGCGGTGCATCTGATGTAAGAATCGCACCGTATACTTTAGCTACCCGCCAGGTAGTTGGCGGCGGTGGCGGCGGTACTGCAGCACAAAGTGGTCAATATACTATACCAGGAGGTAACGGTGGATGTGTAAACGGTTTTGCCGGAGCAGGTTCTCCCTTCACTGGCACTGGCGGCGGCGGCGGAACGCAATTTGCTCCTGGAGCTGGCGGCCCGCCTTGGGGTGCTGGTATTTGGGGATTTCCAGGTATAGGACCTACAGGAGGTAATGGGGCTTTAGACCCAAGTTTCGGTACTTCCGGTGGTGGAGGAGGAGGTGGTTACTTCGGCGGCGGCGGCGGCGGCGGGGACAACTGTTGTGTAAGTGCTAACGGCGGCGGCGCTGGTGGCGGCGGATCGAGTTATGCGATTGCACAGGTTTCTTGTGTTCAAGGAAATACTGGAAATACTGGACATGGTTATGTAATTATTACTACTTCGAATGCAGTAACTGCTTCTAATACAGGGCCATACTGTGAAGGATCTACAATTCAATTGAACGCTTCTGCAGGTACTACATATGCTTGGACTGGACCGAATGGATTTACATCTACTCTTCAAAACCCAACTATACCGAATTCAGCTGTAACGGATACTGGTACTTATAGTGTTACCGTTTCAGGAGTTGGATGTTTGGCTGCTGCTACAACAGTTGTTAGTGTTGTTCCTCAAATATTCCCGAATGCGGGTGTTGATGATACAGTTTGTTTCGGAAGTGCATTCTTTCTAAATGGAACTATAACGGTGGCTACTGACGTTAAAAATTGGTCATATTACGCTCCAACGGTAGTTCCTGCTCCAGGAGTTGGATTCTTCCCAGCGGCAAATAATTTATCACCGACGGTTACAACAAATCAACCGGGTACTTATAACTTTATCTTAACAGAAACAAATCCAGTTTGTGGAATAGTGAAAGACACGGTTGTGATCTTCGTGAAACAAATGGATATACAAACTTCATTTACGGATCCTACTTGTAATGGAGCGGCAGATGGAACGATTACAGCTACTGGAACAGATGCAACTGAGTTCAGCTATGACAATGGTGTAACTTGGTCTACGGTGCCGGGTGCTGGCTTCTTGGCAGGAGTTTATGATGTTTGTGTTCGTGACGTTAATTTATGTCAAGCATGTGCTCAAGTTACTTTGACTGATCCACCGGCTATTTTAATAAGCGTAAGCAATGATACACTCGTTTGTGAGAACGGTATGGCAACTTTGATTGCAACTGGTTCAAATGGTGCAGGGTTTGTGTATACTTGGGCTGATTTCCCTGGAACAGGCGATACACAGTATGGCTCGCCGGTTGTAGATACTTATTATTCGGTTTACACGACATCTTCAAACGGATGTCCATCCGCACCAGATTCGATTTTTGTGACAGTTCGTCCTCCTATTTCAGGGACAATTTCACCAGACGCATCTATTTGCCCGGGTTACACAACTATGTTGTCTGCGACCGCTCAAGATGGGATAGGAGTGCCATTTACATTCTCATGGAGTGATGGAACAACTGGAACAGGCGCAAACCATAGTTTCTTAGTTTCGCCGCCAGTTACACAAAATTATACAGTAACGATTAACGATGCATGTGAGTCAACTCCATTGGTCTTAACGAACCTAATAACAGTTCATCCATTACCTGTACCGACATTCATATCAGATACGACCGAAAAATGTGAGCCAGCTGAATTTAGACCTTATGTGACTACACCTCAAACGGACTATGTCACAGCAAGTTGGTTCTTGTCTGATGGTCAATTCTACATGAATATGGATTCTATTACCACGACTCCAATGATGGAAGGTTCTTACAACGTGCAACTTGTATTGGCGAACCTATTTGGTTGTATTGACTCGGTAACATATCCAAATTACCTCGTGTCACATCCTCTACCAATTGCGGCATTCAAGTTTTATCCAGGCATACCGACAATGTTTAATACAGAGGTTTCATTTACTAATTTTTCAGTAGGTGCTGATCAATCGGCTTGGACATTCCAAGATGGAAATCCAGCGACTTCAATTGAAACGGAACCAAATTCACAATTTCCAGAAGGGGAAGTTGGCTTCTACGATGTTCAACTGATTGTCACAAGCGACTTCGGTTGTTTGGACACAACGATGCAAACGGTTGAGGTGAAACCAGAAGTTATACTATACGCACCAAATACATTTACACCTGACGGCGATGAATTCAATCCAACATGGAGAGTTCATATCGTTGGAATTGATGTACAAGATTTCCATGTTGAAATTCGCAACAGATGGGGCCAATTGATTTGGGAGTCAGAAGATATTGACGGTGAATGGGATGGTACCTATGACGGTCAAAAAGTTCCAGAAGGAATATACAACTGGTTCATTAGAGCCAAAGATTTAATAACAGATGAACCGTACCTTTTTAAAGGTCACATCAATGTCTTAAGATAAGATTGTAAAAAATCGGCTAATCTGTTATTTAACGGATTAGCCGATTCATTTACAGGGTTGAGCAACGGTGCAAACCCAACTACTGTCTTCCCTGAAGCAATTGTAGATAACTATAACGTTGAATTAATCGTTGAAACAGAATTTGGTTGTTTAGATACGAGCTATCAAATAATTGAAATTCTACCCGAAGTTCTATTATTTGCCCCAAATACCTTCACTCCGGACGGAGATGAACACAATGGTAATTGGAGAGTATACATTGAAGGAATTGATCCTACGGCATTTGAATTGACGATGTATAATCGCTGGGGACAAATGATCTGGCAATCGTTTGATCCAACTGCACCTTGGGATGGAACGTATAATGGAGTCCAAGTTCCTACTGGCGGTTACACATGGAAATTGGTGACCAACGATGCTTTAAATGGTGAAGGATATATTTGGACAGGACACGCCAATGTTCTGAAATAGATTTTATCTATTTGAAATAGGCATTTTCTCGGATATCGGTTAACTTTGAGGTTCTAAAGAATTTTCAATGGACGTTAACCAATTGCAATCAACAATAACAGAAGGAGTACCAACAGTTTTACCTCCCAAAAAGGAGTTTGACTTAAAGGTAAATCATGCTCCAAAGCGGAAAGAGATACTATCTCCTGAAGAGAAAAAGCTGGCGCTTAAGAATGCCTTGCGTTATTTCAAACCGGAATTTCATGCAGAGTTAATTGTAGATTTCAAGGAAGAGATGGAAAAATACGGTCGTATCTATATGCACCGTTTTCGTCCAGATGATGAAATAAAAGCCAGACCTATTCAAGACTATCCAGGGAAGTGTAATCAAGCTAAAGCAATCATGCTCATGATTCATAACAACCTTGATCATGCCGTTGCTCAGCACCCTCATGAATTAATTACTTACGGTGGAAACGGAGCTGTTTTTCAAAACTGGATTCAGTATCGTTTGACCATGAAATATTTGTCTGAAATGACAGATGAGCAAACATTGGCCATGTATTCTGGTCACCCAATGGGATTGTTTCCTTCTCACAAAGATGCTCCGAGAGTAGTTGTTACAAACGGTATGGTCATCCCGAATTATTCAAAACCAGATGATTGGGAGAAATTCAATGCGCTAGGAGTTAGTCAATATGGACAAATGACCGCTGGTTCTTTCATGTACATCGGACCGCAAGGCATCGTTCATGGAACAACAATTACCGTGCTGAATGGATTTAGAAAAATAAAGAAAGACCCGAAAGGTGGATTGTTTGTTACTTCTGGTTTAGGAGGAATGAGCGGCGCACAACCCAAAGCTGGAAATATTGCAGGATGTGTTACTGTTTGCGCTGAGGTGAATCCAAAAATCACGAAAATTCGTCACGACCAAGGGTGGGTCAATGAAATCATTTCTGATTTGGATTTATTGGTTGTTCGGGTAAACGAAGCACAAGCGAATAAAGAAGCAGTTAGTATCGCTTACCTTGGAAATATCGTTGAGGTTTGGGAGAAATTTGATACGGCCAATATTCATATTGATTTAGGATCAGATCAAACGTCGCTTCACAACCCTTGGGCAGGTGGCTATTATCCAGTTGGTCACACTTTCGAAGAATCGAATGACTTGATGGCGAATAATCCAGATGAGTTTAAGAAACAAGTGCAAGAAACGCTTGTGAAACATGCAGCTGCTATAAACAAGCACACTGCAAAAGGAACGTATTTTTTCGACTATGGAAACGCATTCTTACTTGAAGCATCCAGAGCTGGAGCAGATATCATGGCGTCAAATGGAATAGATTTTAGATACCCGTCATACGTACAGGACATCATGGGACCGATGTGTTTTGATTATGGATTCGGACCCTTCCGTTGGGTTTGTGGTTCTGGAAAGCCAGAAGATCTTCAAAAAACAGATAATATCGCCTGTGCGGTTCTCGAAAAAATTAAAGCAACGGCTCCACGAGAAATCCAACAACAAATGGCGGATAACATCCAGTGGATAAAAGGAGCCCAAGAAAATAAATTAGTCGTTGGTTCTCAAGCAAGAATATTATACGCAGACGCCGAAGGAAGAATGAAAATTGCCGATGCTTTCAATACAGCGATTGCTAACGGAGAAATTGGTCCAGTCGTTTTAGGACGAGATCATCATGATGTTTCTGGAACGGATTCGCCCTATCGAGAGACATCAAATATTTACGACGGTTCCAAGTTCACAGCCGACATGGCAATTCAAAATGTAATCGGTGATTCTTTCCGTGGTGCTACTTGGGTCTCTATTCACAATGGTGGTGGAGTAGGTTGGGGCGAAGTCATCAATGGTGGTTTTGGAATGCTTTTGGATGGATCTGCTGACGCTGCAAGACGATTAAAGTCCATGTTGCATTGGGATGTCAACAATGGTATTTCTCGTCGTTCTTGGGCCAGAAACGAAGGAGCCATCTTTGCGATTAAACGGGCTATGGAAGCGGAACCTTTGCTGAAAGTGACAATTCCTGAAATGGTAGATGAATCTTTGTTCTGAAAATTGAGAATTAAAGAATAAATAATTTGTAATTTGACATTTATAAATTCCTATTTGATTATGGTAACGCTTAAGTACAAAATATACATCGATGCTCCCCGTGAAAAAGTGTGGGAATCCCTCTGGAAAGATGAAAACTACCGTAATTGGACAGAGCCTTTTACACCCGGAAAT